>NZ_JAVDYB010000001.1:8185946-8546419 GCF_031458235.1 Catenuloplanes atrovinosus
GACCGGGTCGGCGTCGTCGCCGCCGCAGAGGTTCGGCAGCGGGCCGAGCGCGTCGGCCCGCGGCGCCGCCTCCGCCGCCGGGCAGGTGAACCCGTCCAGCAGCGCGCGGGAGCGCTTGTCGACGGAGTCGAGCAGGATCAGCGAGCCGAGCGCGCGGTCCCGGTTCGGCCCGGACAGCGTGTCCAGGAAGCCGCCGATCTGCCGGCGCTGGCCGGTGACGAACGACCCGACCGGCTCCAGCGGCGTGCCGCTGTGCTCCCGGGTCGCGGCGCCGGCCAGCAGCTTGACGCCCTCGCGGGTGTCGGCGTCCATGTCGTTGAGCACGGCCTCGAATCCGGCGGGGTCGCCGGTGACGGCGCGCGCCTCGCGCAGCCGGGTGGTCGCGAAGTCCAGGAACAGCCGGCCCTTGTCCTCGTCCGACCCGGCGAGCGCCAGCTGGGCCCGCTCGGTCTGCCGCTTGACGCTGTAGAGCGCGTCGCCCGGGTTCGCGTCGGAGCTGGCCGCGGACATGCCGGAGACCGCGACCGCGCCGGCGATCACGCCGACCACGACCGCGCCCCGGGCGCGCAGCCGGCGTCCGGCCGCGTCGGCGGCGGTACCGGCCTTGAGCAGGCGGCCGATCGGGCTGCCGGCGTCCTCCGGGTCCGTGGAGGTGACGCCGATGCCCTCGCGCTCCGCGGTCGCCATCAGCATGGCGCGGAGCCCGGTACGGAAGTCGGGGTCGAGCTCGGGGCCCGGCGAAGCGCTGGTGAGTCCGTGGCCGAGCGCCACGAACTCGGCGAGCCGGTCATCGGTGGCCCGGGACCGGCCGTGGTGGCGCGGTCCGCCCTCCGCCTCGTCCAGCAGCTGGGCGAAGCGTTCGGCACGACGACGATCGAAGATGACGTTTCTCACCGAGGGCACCTCCCTTCAGTCGTCGCGGGAACCCGGACGGCGTCGGCACCGGCCAGGGCGACCGCGATGCGGGGAAATGCCGGAACCACCATGGGTCGCACCGAGACAAACGGGGGACGGGCACGCGTGGTTACGGGACGAGGCGGGGGAACGGGTCACGGCTGGAAGCCGTCCGGCAGGAGCCGGGCGAGCGTACGCACGGCCCGGTACTGCAACGCCTTGATCGCGCCCTCGTTCTTCCCCATCGCCTGCGCGGTCTCCGCCACGGAGAAACCCTGGAGGAAGCGGAGCACGATGCACTCCTGCTGCTCCGGGTTGAGCTGCTTGACCGCGGTGAGCAGGGCCACGTTGGTGATGTGGTCGACGACCGCCGCCTCCGGGCTGCCCTCCGGCCCGCGGTCCTCGCGGTCGGCGTCGAGCACGTCGCCGGTGGTCACCTCCAGCCGGTAGCGGCCGGACTTGAAGTGGTCGGCGACCAGGTTGCGGGCGATGGTGACCAGCCAGGCGCCGAGGTCGCGGCCCTGCCAGGTGAAGCTGCCGATCCGCTTGAGCGCGCGCAGGAACGTGTCCGAGGTCAGGTCCTCGGCGAGCTGGCGGTTGCCGACCCGGAAGTAGATGAACCGGAACACGGTGTCCACGTACCGGTCGTAGATCAGCCCGAACGCCTCGGCCTCGCCGGCCTGGGCGCGCTCGACCAGGGCCCACACCTCCGCGGCGGCGTCGGACGGGTCCGGCCGGCTCGGGCGCTGCGGCGCCTCCGGCCCGGAGTTGGGCCCGGTGACCGGCAGCGGCGTGGTGTCGGTGGTGCGCTGCCCGGGCGGGGCGGGCTTGACCGGGGCGCCGACCCGGCCGCCGTTGGTGGGCGTGCCGGTCCGGGGCGGCGCCTGGTTCGGCGGCGCGTTGGGTGGGCGGTTCCGGGTGCGCTCGCTGCCGCTGCTCTCCGCGCGCGCCATCCCGATGACCACGCCGAGCTGATGGAGACCGTCGTTGAGCGCGAGCCGGGCCGAAAAGACGAACCCGTCCGCGGCGTATCGGTACGTCACTGGGCCTCCTCCGCGCAATCCCTCGAAAAGGGCATATCGGCGCATACGGCGGGTAAGGGGGGTCGGCGAGCCAGGAGCGGACAGGCACCCATGAGGTGCAGTTGCGGTGCAAGATCGGGCACAACGGCCTCCTCTGGGTGAGGGGTGTCAACTCATAACAAAAGGGGTGAGTCGACCCTTTGAGATGATAGGGCCTGGCTCACCCGCACGTGTGGAGTCCGTTACATAGAGCAGGAGTATTTCGCGGAAACCGCACTTCCGTGTCGCACACCGTGTGCGTCCGGCCAAACGATACGTGTGGTGATTGGGCGCTTACCTCGGGCGATTCACCGACACGCCCGGACGCACTTGCACCGCGACACGCCGTGCCCGGTGTCCACCGGGGGTCACGCCCCGCCGCGCTCTGGCAGACTCGGCACCGTGGAGGAGCCCCGACTGACCCTGATCACCCGGCCCGGCTGCCACCTGTGCGAGGTGGCCAAGGAGGCGATCGACCGGGTGGTCGCCGCGACCGGTGACCGCTACCTCGAGGTCGACGTGGAGAGCGACCTCGAACTGGAGCGGGAGTACGGCGAACGGGTCCCCGTGATCCTGCTGGACGGCCGGGAGCACGGCTACTGGCGGGTGGAGGAGGCCCGCCTGCTGGCCGATCTCGCACGGCCCCGCTGAGCGCTAGCATCGCGCGATGGGCAATCGCACGCACCTGGTCTGGGACTGGAACGGCACGCTCCTCAACGACCTGCATCTCGTCGTCGCCGCGACGAACGCGGCCTTCGCCAGCATCGCCGGCCCGGCGGTCACCCCGGACGAGCACCGGCGCAACTTCCGCCGCCCCATCTCGGAGTACTACGCGGGGGTGCTCGGCCGGGCGGTCGGCGCGGACGAGTTCGGCGTGCTCGACGGGATCTTCCACGACGCGTACCGGGATGGCCTGACCTCGGTGGCGCTGGCCGCGGACGCGGCGGACGCGATGCGCGAGTGGGGCCCGCACCAGTCACTGCTGTCCATGTGGTTCCACAGCGAGCTGGTGCCGGCCATCGAGCGGTACGGCCTGACCTCGCACTTCCTGCGCGTCGACGGCCTGCCCGGCACGGTCGGCGGCGGCCTCAAGGCCGAATACCTGGCCCGCCACCTGGCCGGACTCGGCGTGGACGGCACCCGCACCGTGCTGATCGGCGACTCGCTGGACGACGCGGACGCGGCGCACTCGGTCGGCGGCGCGGTCGTGCTCTACACCGGCGGCTTCACCGACCCGGACCGGCTGCGCGCCTCCGGCCTCCCGGTCGCGGACACGCTGTCCGAGGCCGTGCGGATCGCCAAGACCCTCTAACCGCGCAGGTACGCCAGCACCGCCAGCACCCGGCGGTGCTGCTCCTCGTCCGGCGGCAATTGCAGCTTGGTGAAGATGTTCCGGACGTGCTTCTCCACCGCACCGTCGCTGACCACCAGCTTCCGGGCGATCGCGGTGTTGGACAGGCCCTCCGCCATCAGCCCGAGGACCTCCCGCTCGCGCGGCGTGAGCTGGCGCAGCGGGTCGTCCCGGCGGCGGCGCGCGAACAGCTGCGCGACCACCTCCGGGTCCAGCACGGTGCCGCCGCCCGCCACCCGGCCGAGCCCGTCGAGGAAGTCCGCCACCGCCGCCACCCGGTCCTTGAGCAGGTATCCGATGGCGCCGGCCCGGTCGGCGAGCAGGTCGTCGGCGTAGGAGACCTCGACGTACTGGGAGAGCACCAGGATCGGCGTGCCCGGCACCAGCGCCCGGGCCTCCACCGCGGCGCGCAGCCCCTCGTCGGTGTGCGACGGCGGCATCCGCACGTCCACGATCGAGACGTCCGGCCGGTGCTCCCCGACGGCCGCGACCAGCGCGGGCCCGGTGTCCACGGCCGCGACCACCTCGTGCCCGTGCTCGGTCAGCAGCCGGATGAGACCTTCCCGCAACAGCACCGCGTCCTCGGCGATCACGACCCGCATGCCCCCGTGTCTAGCACGGCAGGTCGACCCGCAGCTCCGTCGGCCCGCCCATCGGGCTGTCGATGCGCAGCGTGCCGCCCGCGGCCTGGACCCGATCGGCCAGCCCGGCCAGCCCGTGCCCCTTCGCCAGGTGCGCGCCGCCGGCGCCGTTGTCCAGCACCGAGATGCCGAGCCGGCCACCCGCGTGCGCCACGGTCAGCCACGCCTCGCTGGCGTTGCTGTGCTTGTTCAGGTTCGCCAGCGCCTCGGCGACCACGAAGTACGCCGCGTTCTCCACGACCGCGTCCAGCCGCCCGGCCGGGGTGCCGAGTTCCGGATCGACGGCCAGCTCCACCGGTACGGTCGACCGCCCGGCCAGCGCCGCCAGCGCGCTCGGCAGCCCGCGGTCGGCCAGCACCGGCGGCGCGATGCCCCGGGACAGCGCGCGCAGCTCGTTGAGCGTGTCCACGGTGTGCGCCAGCGCCTCGTCGAGCGTGGCCCTGGCGGCCGCCGGGTCCGACTCCAGCTGCTGCTGCGCGCGGCCGAGGTCCATGGCCAGCCGGACCAGGCGCTGCTGCGGGCCGTCGTGGATGTCCCGCTCCAGCCGCCGCAGCGCGTGCGCCTCGGCGGAGACCGCGGCCCGCCGCTGCCCCTCCAGCGTGGTGATCCGCGTCTGGAACTGCGCCATGCCGGTCAGCAGCGCCCGGCCGGTGTACGCACTGAGCAGCGCGGCGCCGCGGACGACCAGCGGCAGCGTGGTGAGGAAGAAGATGCCGAGCACGGTGTAGAGCGCGATCCGCGAGCCGCCGGTGTCCGGCAGGCCGAGCAGCTCCGGCAGGTCGGTGTTGTCCGGCTCGTAGGGCAGTGCCCAGTCCCAGGCCCAGTACGTGACGCCGGCCAGCGCGCCGGCCCACCAGACCGCGGTGAACGCGAACGCGACGGCCGCGATCGGCAGCATCAGCAGCGCGTGCGCGAAGTCCAGCCACGACTGGGTGTCCAGGATCGGGGCGAAGACCCGGCCCCACAGCCCGCTGCCCTCCTTCGCCTTCCGGTAGGCGGGCCGGATGTAGGGCGCCCGCAGCACCGCCGGCAGGCGCAGCCGTTCCAGGTCGGCGAACCCGCGCGCGACGTACAGGCCGCCCGCCAGGATCGGCAGCCCGATGACGGTGACCGCCAGCCCGGCACCCAGAGTGACGGTGACGATCGTCAGGATGAAGCCGATGAGGCCCAGCGGCAGGCCGATCAGGACGTAACCGGAATCAATCAGCAATTGCCGCATCGTGGCCGGGGCCGTGGTCTCCGATTGGGCGGGGAGCGTGGTCATGGCGAAAACGCTAAGCCGTCGCCGGTACGTATCCGATCCCGCGCGCCCGCCTTCTCGTAGTAGGGCTCTCCCTACCGTCCAACCGCGCGGTTACGCGTTATTTGCAGCATAAAAGCTATTTGGCGCATACTGATGTGTGTAGTGCTGCGGGCTCGGTCTCCAGGGCCCGCGGGGGTGTCACCCCGGTCGAGACGGAGGGCTTCGGTGAACCGGCGAAGCCTGGGTAATTCGCTAGCATGGACGGCGGCCGGTTGTCCACTGCTCGGGTCAAGATCGCGATTTGTGCACGCCTTCACAAGCGCCTACATTGTTAGCTCTACACGCCCCGTCAGGGCAGCCGGTAACGGCGGGTGTCGAGGGGCTTCCACAACGACCGGTCCGCGGGATCGGTCGAGGATCGCTACGTCGGCACGGAGTCACATGAGCCAGCACCCCCCGCCAGGCGCGCCCGGGCACCCGGCGCCCGTCCCCGCGCTGCCGGACCTCCCCGAGGCCACGGTCGCCCGGCTGCCGGAGTACCTGCGCGCGTTACACAACCTGGCGGAGGCCGGCCACGAGACGGCCTCCAGCGAGGAGTTGGCCGCCGCGGCCGGCGTCAACTCCGCCAAGCTCCGCAAGGACCTCTCCCACCTCGGGTCGTACGGCACCCGCGGCGTCGGCTACGACGTGACGCTGCTGGTCGACCAGATCGAGAACGTGCTCGGTCTCACGCAGCGGCGCTCCGTCGTGCTGGTCGGCCTGGGCAACCTGGGCCACGCGCTCGCCGGATACGCCGGGTTCGCCAGCCGCGGCTTCCGCATCGCCGCGCTCTTCGACGTCGACCCGGACCTGGTCGGCCAGCGCATCCACGGCCTCGTGGTGCGCCACCTCGACGAGCTTCCGCAGGTCGCGGCCGAGGACCCGATCGCGATCGGCGTCATCTCCACACCCGCGGAGGGCGCCCAGAGCGTAGCGGACCGTTTGGTGGCGGCCGGGGTCACGGGCATCCTGAACTTCGCGCCCTGCGTGCTGAACGTGCCGGGGGGCGTGGACGTCAGAAAGGTCGATCTCGCGATCGAACTGCAGATCCTCTCCTTCCACCAGCACCGCAAGTCGAGCGCGGCCGGCCCGGCCGGGCTCACCGCCCTGCCCGGAGGCCTGACCGGGCCGGGAGCACACCATTCCACCGACGCTGCGGAGGCGGTCGGATCGTGAAACTCCTCGTCGTCGGCGCGTCGTACCGCACCAGCCCGGTCCCGGTGCTGGAGCGGCTCACGACGTCGCCCGCGGACCTGCCCGGCATGCTGAGCCGGCTGCTCGCCCAGCCGTACGTCGGCGAGGCCGTGGTGCTGTCCACCTGCAACCGGGTGGAGGTCTACGCGGCGGTCTCCGGCTTCCACGGCGGTCTCGGCGACATCTGCGCCGTGCTCGCCGCGCACGCCGGCTTCGACGTCCCGGCCGAGCTCGCCAGCCACCTGTACGTGCACTTCGACGGCGACGCCGTGGAGCACACGTTCAAGGTCGCGGCCGGGCTCGACTCCATGGTCATCGGCGAGCCGCAGATCCTGGGCCAGCTGCGCGACGCGTACCACACGGCCACCGAGGCGGACTCGGCCGGCCGGCTGCTGCACGAGCTGATGCAGCAGGGCCTGCGGGTCGGCAAACGGGCGCACGCGGAGACCGGCATCGACCGGGCCGGCCAGAGCGTGGTCACGGCCGCGCTCGAGGTCGCGGCCGAGCACCTGCCCGGCGGGCTCGACGGGCGCCCGGCGCTGGTCATCGGCGCGGGCGCGATGGGCGCGCTCTCCGTCGCCACGCTGAGCCGGGCCGGCGTCGGCCCGCTGCGCGTGACGAACCGCAACGCCGGGCGGGCCGAGCGGCTCGCCGAGGCGTACGGCGCGCACGCGGTCGGCTACCCGGACGTGATCGGCGCGCTGCGCGACGCGGACCTGGTCGTCTCCGCCACCGCCTCGCAGACACCGGTCCTCACCCGGGAGATCCTGGAGGCGGCGGCCGCCGCGCGTACCGGCCGGGACCCGCTGGTCGTGCTGGACCTCGCGCTCCCGCGCGACGTGGCGCCGGACGCGGCCGACGTGCCGGGCGTGGTCGTGCTCGACATCGACCGGCTCGCCGAGGCCCGCCGCGACCATCCCGCCTCCGCGGACACCGTCGCGGTGGAGAACATCGTCGCGGCCGAGGTGGAGAGCTTCCTCGGCTGGCTGCGCGGCAAGGACGTGGCACCGACCGTGGCGGCGCTGCGCGGGCGCGCGGACGACGTGGTCAGCGCGGAGCTGCGCCGGCTCAACCAGCGCCACCCGGAGTTCAGCGACGACCAGCGCGCGGACGTGGCGAAGACGCTGCACCGCGTGGTCCAGCAGCTGCTGCACTCGCCGACCGTCCGGGTCCGCCAGCTGGCCCAGACGCCCGGCGGCGACCAGTACGCGGCGCTGCTGCGCGACCTGTTCGACCTGGACATCCCGCAGGCGACGCACGCCGACGCCGTACCCGAGATCGGAGGGGACGCGTGACCACCCCCCAGCGAGAGGGCACCACGCCGGACGGCGCCGATACCCCGCTGCGCCTGGGCACCCGGGGCAGCGCGCTCGCGCTCGCCCAGTCCCAGCGCGTGGCGAACGCGCTCACCGCGGCCACCGGCCGGGCGGTCGAGCTGGTCCGCATCGTGACCAGCGGCGACACCTCGGCCGCGCCGGTGCAGACGCTCGGTGTCGGCGTGTTCGTCTCCGCGCTGCGCGACGCGCTGTCGGCCGGGGAGATCGACTTCGCGGTGCACAGCTACAAGGACCTGCCGACCGCACCGGCCCCGGGCCTGCACATCGCGGCCGTACCGGCCCGGGAGGACCCGCGCGACGCGCTCATCTCCCGCGGCGGGCTGCGGCTGTCCGAGCTGCCCCCGGGCGCCCGGATCGGCACCGGCGCGCTGCGCCGCATCGCCCAGCTCCACGCGCTCGGCCTGCAGTTCGAGGTCGTCGCGATCCGCGGCAACATCGACACCCGGATCTCCCGGGTGGTCGGCCCGCACGCGGACCTGGACGCGGTCGTGCTGGCCCGGGCCGGGTTGTCCCGCCTCGGCCGGAACGGCGAGATCGCCGAGACCCTCGACCCGATGCTCATGCTGCCCGCGCCCGCGCAGGGCGCGCTCGCCGTGGAGTGCCGCGCCGACGACGCCGACCTGGTCGACCTGCTCGCCGTGCTGGACGACCCGGCCACCCGGGCGGTCGTCGCGGCCGAGCGGTCGCTGCTGGCCACGCTGGAGGCCGGTTGCAGCGCCCCGGTCGGCGCGTACGCGGAGATCGCCGAGGGCGACGACGGCGACGAGATCTACCTGCGCGGCGCCGTGATCGCCCCGGACGGCGGCCACGACGTGCGCCTGTCCCGCACCGGACGCCCGGCCGACGCCGTCGAGATCGGCAAGGCGCTCGCGGCCGACCTGCTCGACGCCGGTGCCGCCGGACTCTGGACGGCCGGCGCCGCCGCCGCACAGCCCCCGAATGGCACGACTCCGACTGCCTCACCGCGGACCGCGGAAGCACATGTAACTGGGAGCACGCAATGACCCGCACCCGTAAAGCCGTAGGCCACATCGCGTTCGTCGGGGCCGGCCCCGGCGACCCAGGCCTGCTGACCCGTCGTGCGCACGACGCCGTCGTCGACGCGGACCAGGTGATCTACGACCGTGGCCTGCCGGAATCGCTGATCGAGGCGCTGAAGGCCCAGGCCGCCGAGGACGCCCAGTTCACGCCCGCCGAGGGCGCGCCCGGGGACGTGGCGAAGGTGCTGCTCTCCGCCGCCCGGTCCGGGCTGCACGCGGCCTGGCTGGTGGCCGGCGACCCGTTCGGCCACGACTCGGTGGTCGAGGCGGTGCAGGCGGTCGCGCGTACCGCCGCGCACTTCGAGGTCGTGCCCGGCATCGGGCAGGCGGCCGGCGTCGCGACCTACGCGGGCGTGCCGCTGCCCGGCGTGCGGACCGCGGGCGACGTGGACGACGTGACCACGCTCGACTTCGAGGCGCTCGCCGCCGCGCTCGGCCGCGGCTCGATCTCGCTCGCGGTCGACGCGGGCGACCTCGCGGCGGTCCGGGACGGGCTGCTCGCCGCCGGCGTCGACGGCACCACGCCGGTCGGCGTCACCGGCGACGGCACCGGCGACACGCAGCACACCACCACCTCCACGGTCGACTCGTTCGTCGCGGCCGCGCTCGGCTTCACCGGCCGCGTGGTGCTCACGCTCGGCGCGGGCGTCACCGAGCGGGACAAGCTGAGCTGGTGGGAGAACCGTCCGCTGTACGGCTGGAAGGTCCTGGTCCCGCGCACCAAGGAGCAGGCCGGCGTGATGAGCGCGCGGCTGCGGGCCTACGGCGCGATCCCGTGCGAGGTGCCGACCATCGCGGTCGAGCCGCCGCGCACCCCGGCCCAGATGGAGCGGGCGATCAAGGGCCTGGTCGACGGCCGGTACGCCTGGGTGGTCTTCACCTCGGTCAACGCGGTCCGCGCGGTCTGGGAGAAGTTCGGCGAGCACGGCCTGGACGCCCGGCACTTCGGCGGCGTCAAGATCGCGTGCATCGGCGAGGCGACCGCGGAGGCGGTGCGCGCGTTCGGCATCCAGCCGGAGCTGATCCCGGCCGGCGAGCAGTCCTCCGAGGGCCTGCTGGCCGAGTTCTCCCCGCACGACGAGATCCTCGACCCGGTGGGCCGGGTGCTGCTGCCGCGTGCCGACATCGCCACCGAGACGCTCGCGGCCGGCCTGGTCGAGCGGGGCTGGGAGGTCGACGACGTGACCGCGTACCGGACCGTCCGGGCCGCGCCGCCGCCCGCCGACATCCGCGACGCGATCAAGTCCGGTGGCTTCGACGCGGTGCTCTTCACCTCGTCCTCCACCGTCCGCAACCTGGTCGGCATCGCCGGCAAGCCGCACCAGCGCACGGTGGTCGCGGTGATCGGCCCGAAGACCGCGGAGACCGCGACGGAGTTCGGCCTGCGGGTCGACGTCCAGCCGCCGCACGCCTCGGTCCCGGACCTGGTGGAGGCGCTCGCCGGGTACGCCGTCGAGCTGCGCGAGAAGCTGGCCGCCATGCCGGCCAAGCAGCGCCGCGGCTCGAAGGTGCAGGGCCCGACGGCGCTCCGCTTCCGCTAGCCGCCCCGCGCAGCCAAGGAAGGCTGATCATGTCCTACCCCGACATCCGCCCCCGGCGTCTCCGCACCACCCCGGCCATGCGCCGGATGGTCGAGGAGACCCGGGTGGCGCCGGCCGAGCTGATCCTGCCGATGTTCGTCAAGGAAGGGCTCAGCGAGCCCCGGCCGATCACGTCGATGCCGGGCGTGGTGCAGCACTCCCGCGACTCGCTGCGTAAGGCCGTGGTCGAGGCCGTCCAGGCGGGCGTCGGCGGCGTGATGCTCTTCGGCGTGCCGGAGACCCGCGACGAGACGGGCTCCGGCGGCACCGACCCGGACGGCATCCTCAACGTGGCGCTGCGCGACGTGCGCTCCGAGGTCGGCGACGCCACGGTGATCATGAGCGACGTCTGCCTGGACGAGTTCACCTCGCACGGGCACTGCGGCGTGCTGGCCGCCGACGGCACCGTCGACAACGACGCCACGCTCGACGCGTACGCGCGGATGGCCGTGGCCCAGGCGGAGGCCGGCGCGCACGTGCTCGGCCCGTCCGGCATGATGGACGGCCAGGTCGGCGTGATCCGCCGCGCGCTCGACGCGGCCGGCTACACCGACCGCGCCATCCTCGCCTACGCCGTGAAGTACGCGTCGTCGTTCTACGGCCCGTTCCGCGAGGCCGTCGAGTCCGCGCTGCAGGGCGACCGCCGCACGTACCAGCAGAACCCGGCCAACGTGCGCGAGTCGCTGCGCGAGGTCGCGCTGGACGTCGCCGAGGGCGCCGACATGGTCATGGTCAAGCCCGCGCTGCCCTACCTCGACGTGCTGACCCGCGTCGCGGACGCGGTCGACGTGCCGGTCGCCGCGTACCAGATCAGCGGCGAGTACGCGATGGTCGAGGCCGCGGCCGCGAACGGCTGGATCGACCGCGAGGCCGCGATCCTGGAGACGCTCACCTCGATCCGCCGCGCCGGCGCCCAGCTGATCCTCAGCTACTGGGCCGTCGAGGCAGCCACGCTGCTGCGCCGCCGATACTGACCCGCTCGGTACGGGGACGGGTCCCATCCCGGGACTTGTCCCCATACTCAGATAATCTTTATATTGGGTCGCATGGCGAAGGCTATGCGCGAACCCACGTTCTGGATTCTCACCGCGCTCACCGACCAGGCCCGTCACGGCTACGGCATCATCCGCGAGGCCGAGGACCTGTCCGGCGGCTCCGTCCGGCTCCAGGCCGGCACGCTCTACGCCGCCCTGGACCGGCTCGCCGCCGAGGGCCTGGTCGAGATCGACCGTGAGGAGACCGTCGACGGCCGTCCCCGTCGCTACTACCGCCTCACCGACGACGGCGCCACCGCGCTCGCGGAGGAGACCGCCCGCCTCACCCGCAACGCCGACACCGCCGCCGCCCGCCTGCGCACCCGCCCAGGCTTCGCCCTCGCCGTCCCGCACGCCCGCCCGGCGACCGCGTGACCCGCCCGCCCGTGACCCCCGACCGCGTCACCCGCCGCTTCGCACGCCTGCTCCGCGCCTACCCACCCGGTCCCCGCCGCGCCGAGCTGCTCGACACGCTGCTCGAACAGGCCGCCACCGAGGGCCGCACCCGCCCCACCCTCCGCCAGATCACCAACATCACGCTCCACGGGGTACGAACCCGCGCGCTCCACCACCCCCGCAGCGCCCCGTTCCTGCTGCTCGCCACTCTCGTCGCCCTCACCACCGCCTTCCTCGCCGCCTCACTCGCCTCCCACCTGGCCTGGAGGGCCGCCACCCCGCCCCTCCCCGCGGCCGCCCCCCTGCACGCCCTGGTCATGCCCGGCGCCCCCATCCAGGACACCTGGACCACCCACACCCCCGTCGACACCAGCGGCCCCGACGGCCCCGAGTTCGGCGCACTCACCATCACCGCAGCCCACACCGCCTCCTCGCACGACCCCACCACCTACCTGACCGCCGTCCGTTCCCGCCTCACCGCCGCCGGCTGGCACGTCGCCGCCACCCGCACCCCCTCCGCCACCGGCGCCCCCCACACCCACCACCTCACCGCCACCAGCGATTCCCTCCACCTGCACATCGACCACACCCGCGACCCCCTCACCGGCGACGGCTCGATCACCCTCCGCGCCACCCCCACCGAGCCCCGCCACATCACCGCCATCACCCTCACCGCCGCCCTCGGCCTGCTCCTCGGCTGGCTCCTCACCACCTGGTCGGCCCACACCACCCGCCACCACCCCACCGCCACCACCCTCGCCGCCCTCACCTCCACCGCCGCCGCCCTCCTTCTCCTCCCCGCCACCTACTTCGGCACCCAGACCTACCTCCAACACCTAGCCACCCCCCACTCCCACACCCCCGCCCCCCTCTGGCGCCACCTCCACCTCACCGACCTCCTCGGCGGCTTCTCCACCCTCGCCCTCCTCCCCGCCACAATCGCCGTCACCACCGTCATCGCCACCCACCTCCTCACCACCCGCTTCCCCCACCCCCTCACCACCACCCGCTAACCCCAACCACCCGACCGCCCCGCAGCCTCTGTCCACCGCCGCCTTTCCAGCCATCACCTCGCCTCACCCGGCCGCGGCGATCGCCCAGTCGTCCACCGGTTCCCCCGTCCACAGCGGCTAGCCTCAGCCGCTTCCCTCCCAGCGGCGCTCCGCATCTTGGCGGGCCCCCACCTCTCACGGCGGCCCACCTTCTGCCGACGTCTCGCCTCTGCCGACGTCTCGCCTCTGCCGACGTCTCGCCTCTGCCGACGTCTCGCCTCTGCCGACGTCTCGCCTCTGCCGACGTCTCGCCTCTGCCGACGTCTCGCCTCGGCCGGCGGCCAGCCTTCGGCCTTCGGCCAGCCTTCGGCCGGCGGCTAGCCTTCGGCCGGCGCGAGCCCGATAGCGGCGCCTCACATCTCGGCTGCGGATCCGTCGATGCGGATCCGCCCACCGGCCGCGCTGCCCGCACAACGTGACCGATTGTGCGCGGATTTAGCGTGACCGATCCATCAGGTTCCATTACGTTCGGTAGTCAATCGTCCGCTGCGGCCTCACTACCTCCCCACCGGCTTTGCTCTGCTTACCTTGGCGCGTGCGTGAGAAACAGCGGCTAGCGGCGCTGTCGCGCGCGAATGGCGCCCAGGTAAGCAGAGCAAAGGCTGCGGGGAGGTGGGGGTGGGGGAGAGGGTGGGGTTACGGAGAGTGGTGGGGGTGGTGGGAGGGTGGGGTGGAAATGTGTCGGGGGTGCGGGGGAGAGTGCGCGGCATGGGGAGAGGGAAGGGCAAGAGGAGAGGGCGGGTGGCGAGGGATGGCCGGGTGGGGGTGTATGGGCTGGAGGGGTTTCCGGTTGCGGGGCTGGTGCGGCGGGCGCGGCGGATGTCGGATATGAGCCAGCGGGATATGGCGCGGTGGGCGGAGGTGTCGGCGGGGGCGGTGGCGCGGGTGGAGTCGCAGAGTCTGGCGCCGAGTGTGGCGTTGTTGCAGCGCATGCTGGCGGTGGCGGGGCTGCATCTGGTCGTCGTCGATCCGGAGGGGCACATTGTGCAGCCGATGCGGGTGTGGGACGAGACCTATGACGGGGCGGAGCGGCGTTATCCGGCGCACCTGTCGACGATTCTGGATCCGCGGCCGGGGGACTGGTGGGGGGACCAGTATGGGCTGGCGCGGCCGCCGGAGACGTTTCACCGGTCGCGGGAGCTGCGGGAGCGGCAGCGCAGGCGCAGTCAGTGGGAGGTGCGGGTGGCGAAGTACCGCAACGATCCGCCGCCGCCGTTGTGGACGGTGTGGGTGGATGAGGAGAGGCCCGCCACCGGGGTGGGTGACGGGCCTCTCGGTCTGGCTAGCGGCTAGGTCAGTCGTCGTTGCGGATGGTGCCGACGGCGACCGGGTCGCTGAGGCGCAGGCCGGGCACGCCGGCGACGAGCAGCGTGAGCTTCTCGTCGGCCTCCTTGCGGCGGTCGCCGTTGACCGAGACCGTGAACGTGGTGCTGGTCTGACCGGCGGCGATGGTGGTGCAGCGGATCAGCGGGGCGTAGTCCGAGCCGGCCGAGGCGGTGATGCCCAGCGTGGTGGCGCAGACGACGACCGGCTTGTTGGTGGCGCGGGACAGGGACACCGTGAACGCCAGCGGCGTGGTGCCCTTGGCGCCCTCGCTGACCTGCCCGTCCGCGACGGTCAGCGACGGGCGGGTGTGGAAGCGGGCGACCTGCGGGTCGTGGTCGCTGCTGCCACGGGAGCCGTTCGAGGCGTCCTCGGCGGACCAGTCCGCGTTGATGTGGGCGGCGCGCATCTCGATCAGGTCGGCGTAGAGCGCGTCGTTGACGAAGAGGTGGTCCAGCGTCTGGGTCTGGCCCTCGTACGAGTACGAGTAGGCGGCGGACGGCGCGTCCGCCAGCAGGTCGTCGTACAGGTTGTGCAGGCCGGACTCGTACAGCGGGCCGAGCTGGTCCGACGTGGCCGGGTTCGCGGCGGTGGCGATCGGGTCGTCGGGGCGCGGGAACACGTTCAGGTCCCCGCCGTAGACGACCTTGGCGCCGGCGTTCGCGGCCTCGATCGCGTCGACGATCGCGGCACCGTACGCGGCCTGCTCGCGGCGCTGGCCCACGCGGCTGTCCGGGCCGGACGAGTAGTGGTTCGCCACCGCCCAGAGCGGATACGTGTCGGACGAGCCGGGGGCGGCCCGCACGATGAACTTGCCGACCTGCGGGGCCCGGGTGAAGACGTTGGAGCCGTCCACGCCGGTGGACGTGTCCACGTCGGCGGGCAGGACCGCGTTCAGCGCCTTCGGGTTCTGCACGTCGGCGTTGCCGGCCAGGCCCGCGCCGCGGTACTGGACGGCGGGAGCCGAGCCGAGGACCGGGTCGCTCGCGGCGGCCGGGGCCAGCGACAGCCGGTCCGTGCGGTAGAGGAACGCGGTGGTGATGCCGCGCGCGTCCGCGCCGTTCCGGTCGTACGCGGCGGCGTAGGCCGGGCCGCCCGCGCGGGTGACGGTCAGCGCCAGCTCCTGCAGCGTGTCGGGCGCGCCGTCCGCGTTGTTCGTGGTGCCGCAGATCAACTGGCCGCCGGTCACGGTGCAGATGTCCTGGTCCTCGGCCTCCTCGATCAGGATCAGGTCCGGCGAGTGCAGGTCCGTGATGATCTGGTCGGCGAGGTTGGCCAGCTGCGCGTCGTACTCGGCCTGGTTCGCCGGCACGTAGTCGAACGGCGGGGACACGCCGGGGCAGCCGGTGTTGCCGAGGAAGTCGCAGCCGTCGAACGGGTCGTCGCGGAAGTCGTAGAGGTTCTCCACGTTGTACGACGAGATCGCCAGCTCGGAGGAGCGGTCGGCCGGCTTCGGCGGGTTGTTCTTCGACGGGTCCGCGCCGTTGGCGAACGAGACCGCCTCGGCCTGCACCGCGTACTTCTCGAACGTGTAGTAGAGGCCGCCGACCGCGTCGCCGGTGAGCTTGTCGAACGTCTTCGCGCCCGGGATCAGCGCGGCGCTGTCGTTCGCGGCCGCCTTCACACCCATGCTGGCGATCATGATGCGGCTGCCGTTGCCGTTGTCGAACAGCTCGCCGGGCACGTCGTCCAGCGGGTGCGCGTCCCGGAACACGCGGCGCGCGTACTGGTCGGTGCGCTTCAGGATCGGGTCGTCCCGGTCGAGCAGCCACACCTCGGCGTCCGCGGTGGACGGGTACACGTTGCGGCCGCTGACCGTCTGCGCGCCGGACCGCACGCGCATCCGCTCGCCCTCGTGCCGCTCCCAGAACCGGTCCGCGGCGGCCAGGTCGGCCGGCGGGCGGGCGTCGGTGACGGCGACCGCGGTGTTCACGTCCAGGCCGGACGCCACCGTGCTGACCAGCGAGGCGCTGCTCAGCTGCGTGTAGTCGTAGTACTCGGAGACGCGGGCGCGCAGCACCACCTCGTCGCCGACGACCGGCACGTAGCCGCCGATCAGCGACGTGAACGTGCTCATGAAGACGAAGATGCCGTCCGCGCTGCGCGGGTCGCCGTCGGTCGCGCCCAGCCGGCTCTGCAGGAAGAAGCCGTACGTGGTGGCGCCGGCCGACGTGCGCGCCTGGGCCAGCTGCGTGACCACGCCGCGCACGAAGTGGTATCCCGCGCTGCCGCCGTTACCGGACGCGGGCGCCAGCGGCGAACGGTGGGCGCGCGCGTTGCCGGTGTCCGGCGTGGCGCCCTGCACCTGGCCCACGGTCAGCACCTCGGCGACGGTCACGGTGACCGTGCAGGTCGCGGTGCCGCCGCCGGCGTCGGTCGAGGTGACCGTGACCGGGTAGGTGCCGGCCGGCACGTCCGCGGCCACCCCCACGGTGGCGGTCGCGGTGCCGCCCGCGGCGGTCGCCGGCGTGAACGCGGTCCGGGTGATGCCCGCGACCGGGCTGGCCACGGTCAGGTCGGTGATCACGTCGTCCGCGTCGGTCGCGGTGACCGCGCCGCTGCCGGCCGTGCCGACCACGGTGGAGATCGCCGGGCAGGAGAACACCGGCGGTACGTCCACCGGGCCGCCGCCGTCCGCCGCGTGGAAGCCGAGACCGTCCACGGTGTCCGTGTCGAACCCGGTCCACTGCGCCGCCGGGTCGAACGCGTCGTCGATCACCGTGTCGCCCGCGGTCACGCTCGGCAGCCGGCGCAGCGTGTTGTCCGCGGTGCTGGTCAGGCCGGTGCCCCACTCGGTGCCCGGGTCGACGCCCACCTGGCCGATCGAGTCGACCACGGTGGAGCCGTTGACCAGCACGAGCGCGTCGTCGCCGTTGTAGAAGCTCGCGCTCGACGTCTGGTCCGCGGCGGCCAGGATCGTCGCGTTCGCGGACGCGTGGGCCAGCACGAACACGTCGTCGTTCGCGACGGTGCCGGACAGCGGCACGCTGCTGAACGAGGTGCTGCCGTTGAAGTACAGCCGGAGCGCGTACGCGGAGAGGTCCACCGCCGCGCCCGTACCGTTGTAGATCTCGATGGCCTTGTTGTTGCTGCTGCCTTCGATGTATTCCGAGATGAACAGGTCGGGCGACGCTGCGGTCGCCACGCCGGGCACGAGGCCGGCCGCCGCCACGGCGGTGACCGTGCCGGCCAGCGTGGCGCGCCAGAGCCGAGGGCGCATGAATCCTCCAGAGAAGGACGATCAGAACCAACGCACGTTAAGGCGCGTCACCTGCCGCCGTCCATCTCCTGGCCGTCGTGCCTGTGAACTTTTGGCGCCGCAGGTCAGACCGCCTCCAGCCGGTGGACCAGTTCGCCCACATCGGCACCGTATTCGCACCACTCGCGGTCGGGCTGGAAACCGAGCTCCGCGTTGACCTTGAGCATGGACTCGTTGGACTGCGCGTTCCACGTCTGCACCTCGGTCAGCCGCGGCTCCGCGGAGCGCAGCTCGAACAGCATGCGCGCCTTGATCGCCCGGTCGATGCCGTACCCCCGATGGTCCTGCACGACGATCGTGTCGTACTGGTCCGCGCGCGTCGGATGCTGCACCGGCACCACCACCTCGGTCAGGCCCGCCACCGCGCCGGTCCTCTCGTGCACGGCCAGCACGATGTGCGGGCGCATCCCGCGGCGGTGCAGGCAGTTCAAACTCTCCCGCAGCCGGCGCGCGTCGTAGGAGCTCGGGCGCAGGTCCAGGTCGCCGTTGTCACTGTCGCGCAGCTCGGCCTTGGCCACCGCGTACGCCTCCAGCAGGTCGTCCGGCGGGCCGCCCGGGAAGTACTCCACCCGGTAGCCGGCCGCGATGCCGCGCGCCATCTCGCCCAGCGCCAGCCAGTCCACCGTGGACAACTGCAGCACGCTGCGGGTCTCCACGTACTCCCGCTCGAAGCCCAGCGACTCGAAGAACGCGACCGCCGGGGTGCCGCCGACCACCTCCACGCCGACCGACGAGAAACCCTCGGCGAAGACGCGCCGCGCGGCCGTGGCAACCATCCGGCGGGCCAGCCCGGTACGGCGCACCCGCGGGTGGACCAGCACCTCCAGCACGCCGATGCCGCCGAGCAGCAGCACGTTGACCATGCCGGTCAGGCTGCCGTCGTCGTCCTGGGCGACCCAGGAGATCCGCCGCTCGCTCGGCATGGTCTCGACCAGGTACTCCCGGAGGTGGTCGTTGCGCCACGGCGGATCGCCCGGCAGGTCGGCCGCCAGCACCGCGTTCAGCGTCTCCAGCAGGGACGCCAGCTCGCTGTCCGGCGCCGTCCGGGGATCCCACTCGCGCACTGTCACGAGTACAGCTTGCCGTGACAGTGCGCCGGAGGAAAGCGCGAACTCACCTCAGGTGCGGCTGCGGACGCCGAAGTCGTTCGCGGCCTCGTAGACCGACTGCGCGTACGGCTCCACGTTGTTGTAGGTGAGGATCGCGTTCCACCAATCCTCGGTGGTCGACAGGTCCTTGCCGTCCGCGCACAGGTAGCTGCCGGCCGCCAGCGCGGCGTCGTCGATGTCGTTCGGGTCGGTGACGCCGTCGTTGTCCGCGTCGGCCTTCCACAGCGCCCACGTGGTCGGGATGAACTGCATCGACCCGACCGCCCGGTCGTACGTGGTGTCGCCGTCCAACTGCCCGCGCTCCGTGTCCGGGATCAGCTTACGGTCGCCGTTGCCGTCCAGCGGCAGCCCGTAGATCGCCGGCTCCGACTCGCCGCTCGGCAGCAGCGCCGCGCCGTTCGCCCGGCCGTGGTTGGACTCCACCCGGCCGATCGCGGCCAGCGTGGTCCAGGTCAGGTGGCAGTTCGGCTGTCGCTGGCCGACCACCCACTCCGCGTACCCGTAGGCCTGCATCGCCACCGGCGGGATGTCGACCTTCGCGCCGACCTGCTGCGCCCAGGCCGCGAGCGCGTCCGCCGGTCGCGCACCCGGCGCCGCGGCGGTCGCGGTCGGCGTGGGCTCGACCGGCACCGTGGGCACGTCCGTGACCAGCGGTGGCATCGGCAGGTCCGTGGCCGGCGGCACGATCGGCGCGTCCGGGAGCACGACCTCGGCCGGGGACGGGGCGGGGTCGGTCGGGACCGGCGCGCCCGCGGTCACCGGGACCAGGACGCCGCCCGCCGCGCCCGCGGCGCCGATCAGCGCCAACAGCAGCAGACCGGGCAGCGTCACGCGTCCCCACCGGCTGCGTCGCCAGGCGGCGGCACCATCGAGCGAGCGCTGTGCCATCCCGTGTACGGCCGGGAAGCGCCGCAGCAGCGGATTGAGCGGGACGGCGGCGTGCCGGGGCGTGGCCGGCGGGCGGAGCCGGCGGCGGGTGAGCCGGGCCAGCCCGAAGGCGGCGGCGCCGGCCATGGCGGGTTGCTCGACGGCGGGAAGGTCGGTCTTCGTAGCGCCGAGGTCACCGGCCTTGCCCGGATCGCCGGTCTGCCCGGTCGCACCCGCCTTGCCGGGATCGCCGGCCTTGCCGAGGTCGCCGGCCTTGCCGAGGTCGCCGGGTTTGGCGGGGGCGCTGGTCACGCCCGGGGCGCGGGTCTGGCCGCGGTCGCTGGGCTTGCCGGCGTCGCTGGGCTTGCCGCCGGACTTGTCGCTGGCCGGGGCAGTGCTCGAGTCGTCGACAGGCTTGTCGGCGTCGGTGGTGCGACCGGGGGTGGCGCCCGCGGTGGTCGCGGCGGTGCCGATCGGCTTATCACCGGCCTGTGCCGGTTTGTCCTGCTTGGCCGATTTGCCCTGTACGGGGGTGGTTGGCGCCGCTGTCGGCGTTCCTGGGCCGGCGGTGGCCTGCGTGGCGGCAGGGACTCCGGGCGCCGCCGATGGCGCGGCGGCGGCCGTCCCCGACGTGGCGCCGGCAGCCGACGTGGTGGCTGCCGCCTTCTGGGTCGCGCCAGCTGCCGACGTGGCGCCTGCCGACGTGGCGGCGGCCGACGTTGCGGCGGCCGCGTTTGTGGCGGGTGTGGTGCTCGAGGACGGCTGGGCGGACGTGGCGCCTGCCGACGTGGCGGCGGCCGCACTCGTGGCGGGTGTGGTGCTCGAGGACGGCTGGGCGGGAACCTTCGTCGGGTTCGACGCCGTGTCCGGGGCCGACGCCGCGGGCTTCTCTGTCGTAGCGCTCCGTCGCTCAAGCCGCTTCGGAGAGTCGCCAGCGTCGGTGTCCTTCGCTCCCGTCGCCGTCGTTTCCGGGCGGGAGGGTGCACCGCTATCGGGTGAATCGGCCTCGATCACGGAGGAACCGAAGGGCCGGGTGGCGTCCGCGTCGCGCGAGACCCGTCCCGCGCTCTCGGTCGTACCGGCTGATGGTTTGCGGGTTTTTGTGGGGTTTTCGGCGGGCGGTTCCGGTTGCTCGATGGAATCGCTGGCCACGCCCCACGCGCGCGGGCCGGGAATAACGGACATTTCCGGATTAGTCGCCGAGGCGTCTGCTGCCGACGATGATGGTTCCTTGGTCGGACTGTCCATATTCGGCATCCCTGACTCCGGCCGGCCGTCCCCGTCCACCACGCGTCGACCTTACCCATCCCCGCGCGACTGCCGGAACCGGTGCGCGCCGCCGTACCCTCTCTTCATGCCACGCTACGACTTCCGCTGCCGCGCCTGCGGCGCGACCTTCGAGGTCAACCGCTCGATGACCGCGGCCGCCGACCCCGCTCCGTGTCCGGACGGGCACGACGACACCGTGAAATTGCTCTCCACCGTCGCGGTCACCGGCCGGGGCGGACCGGTGCCGGCACCGTCCGGCGGCGGCGGTTGCTGCGGCGGCGCCTGCGGTTGCGGATAAGCCCATAAAAGGCTCTTATCCCCGCGAATGTCGGGTGTTTAAACCGTTCATCCGGCCTTTCGGATGATCATCCGGATGGTCGTCAGCTCTGACCTGTCGTGCCACAACCGGCCCCGGTCGGCCTCGTTAGCCCAGCCGTAGTCGCCTGGACGACACCCGGTGCGGCGGAACCGGCGGCTCGTTGACCTCACCCACGGCTACTACCTTGGGGGAGCCGGGGCCATCCGTTTCGAGGATGTACCTGGTCGAGCAGGTACGGCAGCATGATTCGCGACTTCCAGGGGGGCGGAGGTTCCACGCGTGTCGGCAAAGGATCACCTGCCAAGCGGCCTGGTGACGTTCTTGTTCACCGACATCGAGGGTTCAACGCGGTTGGCCCAGATGCTCGGTGCGGGATACCGGCCGGTGCTCGAAGAGCATCGGCGACTGCTGCGCGACATCATCGCGGCACACCGTGGCACCGAGCTGTTCACGGAGGGTGACTCCTTCTTCGTCGCGTTCGCCGACGCCTCCGACGCGGTCGCCGCCTGCCTGGCCGCCCAGCGCGCGCTCGCCGGCCACCCGTGGCCCACGCCCGGCGCCGCGCCCAAGGTCCGGATGGGCCTGCACTCCGGGTACGCCACCCCGGTCGGCCGCGAGTACGCCAGCCCCGAGGTGCACCGCGCCGCCCGGGTCGCCGCCGCCGCGCACGGTGGCCAGGTGCTCTGCTCGGCCGCGACCGCCCGCCTGGCCGCCGCGATACCGCCCGACGCGTCCCTGCTCGACCTCGGCCTGCACCGGCTGCGCGGGTTCGACGGACGCGAGCGGCTGTTCCAGCTGGTCGCGCCCGGGCTGGAGACCGACTTCCCGCGCCCGCGCACCGAGGCGGCCGCGCACAACCTGCCGCACCAGGCGACCACGTTCGTCGGCCGCGGCGCCGAGTGCATCGAGCTGGCCACGCTGGTCGAGACGCACCGCCTGGTCACGGTGGTCGGCCCGGGCGGCGCGGGCAAGAGCCGGCTCGCCGTCGAGACCGCCGGCGGCCTGGTCGAGCGTTTCCCGGACGGCGTCTGGTACGTCGACGTCGCGCCGGTCACCGACTCCGGGCTGGTCGCGTTCGCGGTCGCGGCCGTGCTCGGCCTGCGCCCCGAGCCGGGCCGCCCGATCCTGGACACGCTGATCGAGTCCGCGGCTAACCGGCGCATGCTGCTGGTGCTGGACACCGGCGACGCGCAGCTCGCCGCCGCGGCCGAGGTGATCTCCTCGCTGCTCGCCGGCGGCACCGCCGCGACGGTGCTGGCCACCAGCCGGGAGCCGTTCCGGGTGGCCGGCGAGGTGGTCTGGCGCATCCCGCCGCTGTCCGTGCAGCCCGGCCCCGGCGGCGCGCCGTCCGACGCGGTCGCGCTGCTGTTGGACCGCACGTCCCTGGCCCGCGGCGGGCGCGCGCCCAGCCCCGCCGAGGTCACCCACCTCACCCGGGTGGCCGGGCGGCTCAACGGGCTGCCGCTCGCCATCGAGCTGGCCGCCGCGCGCCTGCGCCTGCTGTCCGCCAGCCAGCTCGCGGAACGACTCGACGACCTGCTCGGCGCGCTCGACGCCGGCTCCGGTGACACGGACGCCACGGTCGCGATCGGCCCGGCCGCACGCGCCGCGTCCGCCGCCTCGCGCAACCGGACCATGCAGGCCACGGTCACCTGGTCGTACCGGACGCTCGGCCCGCGCGCCGCCCGCCTGCTGCGCTGGCTGTCGGTCTTCGCCGGCCCGGTCGACCTGCCCACGGTCGAGTGGGTCCTCAAGGACGACCCGCTCGACCCGCTGGCGGTGCTGGTCGACAAGTCGATGGTGCAGGTCGAGCCGCACGCGTCCGGCACGCTCTACCGGATTCTCGACCCGATCAAGGCGTACGGCGCCCGCCGCCTCGCCGACGCCGGCGAGGAGCACTTCGCCCGCGACCAGCACGTCGAGTGGTGCACCCAGGCACTCCAGCGCGCCCACCTCGACCAGGGCGGCGCCCCGATCACGCTGTCGCTGTACGCGCTGGACCCGCTGGCCGACGAGGTCCGGGCCGCGCTGCGCTGGACGTCGACCGGCGGCAGCGCCCGATCCGGCCTGCACCTCGCGCAGGGCCTGGACCAGTGGTGGCGCGAGCGCGGACTCGCCCGTGAGGGCCGGCTGTGGCTGTTCCGGATGTACGGCAGGATGGCCGAGACCGGCGAGCCGATCCCGGACGCGGAGCTGGCCCTGGCGTACCACATGCACTCGCTGCACGCCGGCGCCGACGGTGAGTCCGCCGAGGAGCAGCGCTTCGCCCAGCGCGCCGAGCTGCACGCCCGCCGCTCCGGCGACCCCGGCCTGCTGGTCCGCGTGCTCTCCACCCGCGGCGGCCCGCTGATCTTCCAGGGTCAGTACGCCGAGGCCGAGCGCCAGGTCTGCGAGATCATCGAGTGGGCCACCGCGAACGGCGTGCCCGGCGACGCGCTCTACGCCATCTACAGCCTCGCCGAGCTCCTCTGGCGCCGCGGCGCGCTGGACGAGGCCGCCGAGCTGCTCGGCGCCGCCCGCAACGTCGAGGCCGGCCGTCCCCTGGAGCGCGGCCGGCGCGGCGTCGACATGCTGCTCGGCATGATCGCGCTCGGCCGCGGTGACCTGGTCGCCGCGCACGAGCACCTGGTCGTCGCGCTCCGCTCCCGGATGGGCCACGGTTTCCACCGCCGCGCCTGCGACACGATCAACGCGATGGCCGTCCGCTGCGCCATGGGCGGCGACCCGGTCACCGCCGCCCGCCTCTTCGGCGCCACCGCCGCGATGCGCTCCTCGCTGCGCAGCACCCCCGGCATCTTCGCCAACTACTGGACCGAGCACCAGCAGTTCGTCCGCGCCGTCATCGGCGACGACGCCTTCGACCGCGCCTACGCCGAGGGCAACGACCTCTCCCTCCCCGAGGCCGCGGCCGCCGCGCTCGCCATCGAGCACCCCGACCTCAGCTCCGACACCGGCCGATTCATCGACTCCGGCCGCCTCCTCGACCTCGACACCCGCACCATCGAACTCCCGCCCGGCCGCCGCCCCTGACCCCGGCCGCGGCGGAACCAGACCTGTCGCCGCGCCAACGGCGGCACGAAGTCCGCGCGCCGCCCGTCCTGTCCGGCGCTGACCCCACCACGCCGGCCGCAGACTCACGCCGCGCCGGACCGCACCGCACGCGCCTTTGCTCTGCTTACCTTGTCGAAAACTGCCCAAACCGCCCAAGCTGCCACCACGGTACGCCGCCCGCCGATAGGTAAGCAGAGCAAAGTCGTGCGGAGCGAGGGTGGGGAGCAGTGGGATGATCTCGGGAGATGGGGTGCGGGAGATCGAAGGTTGTTTTCGCGGTCTCCGCCAAATGTTCAAGCGCGCACTTCTATCGAAGACAGGCGATCCGCGCAGACTGAGGGCCCGTTCGGGTGACTCATGAGTAGCCCGGGCGGAGATGCCGGATCGCCCGCGACACCCCCGCGGGCCCACCGCTCAGGAGCCCTGGATGCCCCTATCGCTGTCGGCTGACATCAACCCCACCGTCAAGAGGGTCGGCACCGTCCTGGTGGCGCTGCTGGCCGTGCTGGCGATCGCGAGTCCCGCCGCGGCGGCCGTGACGCCCGAGCAGAAGGCCGCGACGCTGTCCAGCTTCACCCAGACCAGCGTCGCCAGCTACAACGCCTGGAACTCGGCGCGCCAGAATCAGGGCGCCTGGGCGGAGTACGGGTTCGACTGGTCGACCGACTACTGCTCGTCCAGCCCGGACAACCCGCTCGGCTTCGACTTCACGCTCTCCTGCTACCGGCACGACTTCGGCTACCGGAACTACAAGGCCGCCGGTACGTTCGCCGCGAACAAGAGCCGCCTCGATTCGGCGTTCTACGAGGACCTCAAGCGCAAGTGCGCCACCTACTCGTCCGCGACCCGTCCGGCCTGCTACAGCCTGGCCTGGGTCTACTACGAGGCCGTGGTGATCTTCGGCTCGGTCTCCGCGGTGAAGCAGTCCGACCTGGACGAGGCCGCGAGGCTGAAGGCGCAGGGGCTCAAGGCGGAGGCGAACGCCGCCTGAGCGGATGACCGGGACGGGGGCCTCCATGGCGGAGGCCCCCGTTCAGATCGTCCAGGTGTCGCCGGCGTGCAGCAGGCCGGTCAGCTGCTCCTCGGGGGTGCCGGCCGCGGCGGCCCGGGCGTCCGCGACCTGCCGTTGCAACACCTCGTCGTAGGTGGGGCGGGTGACCGCGCGGAACACGCCGATCGGGGTGTTGCGCAGGTCCAGGCCGGGCAGCCGGGACAGCGCGAACGCGTACGCCGGATCCGCCACGGTCTGGTCGTGCACCACGATGTCGGACGGGTCCACGGAGGCGGCCGGGCGCACCGAGAGGCCGAAGCCGCCGGGCGGGTGCACCACGCACGAGTCGCCGAACGTGATCGGCTGCCCGTGCTCCAGCCGGATCAGGTACTCGTCCCGCGTACCCGCGTCCTTGAGGGTTTCGAACGCGCCGTCGTTGAAGATGTTGCAGTTCTGGTAGATCTCCACGAACGCGGAGCCGCGGTGCGCGGCGGCGGCGCGGAGCACGGACTGCAGGTGCTTGCGGTCCGAGTCGATGGTGCGGGCCACGAACCCGGCCTCCGCGCCGAGCGCCAGCGACAGCGGGTTGAACGGCGCGTCCGCGGACCCGACCGGCGTCGACTTGGTGATCTTCCCCAGCTCGGAGGTCGGCGAGTACTGCCCCTTGGTCAGCCCGTAGATCCGGTTGTTGAACAGCAGGATCTTCACGTTGACGTTGCGGCGCAGCGCGTGGATCAGGTGGTTGCCGCCGATGGACAGTGCGTCGCCGTCGCCGGTCACCACCCAGATGGACAGGTCGGGACGGGTGGCGGCGAGCCCGGTGGCGATCGCGGGCGCGCGGCCGTGGATCGAGTGCATGCCGTACGTGTTCATGTAGTACGGGAAACGGGACGAGCACCCGATGCCGGAGATGAAGACGATCCGCTCGCGCGGAATGTTCAGCTCCGGCATGAAGCCCTGCACCGCGGCCAGGATCGCGTAGTCCCCGCACCCGGGGCACCAGCGCACCTCCTGGTCGGACTTGAAGTCCTTGGCGGTGAGTTTGAGCAGCTCAGCCATTCTTCACCACGTCCTCCAGCATGGTCTCCAGCTCGCCCGCGGTGAACGGCAGGCCGCTGACCTTGTTGAACGGCAGCGCGTCCACCAGGAACCGGCCCCGGATCACGTGCGCCAGCTGCCCCAGGTTCATCTCCGGGATGACCACCCGGTCGTACCCCTTGACCACGGTCTCCAGGTTGGCCGGCAGCGGGTGCAGGTGCCGCAGGTGCGCCTGCGCGATGGTCAGCCCGCGCTGCCGCAGTGCCCGGCACGCGGCGCCGATCGGCCCGTACGTCGAGCCCCAGCCCAGCACCAGCACGCGCGCCTCGCCGTCCGGGTCGTCGACGGTGACGTCCGGGACCGGGATCGTCTCGATGCGCTGCGCCCGGGTGCGCACCATCAGGTCGTGGTTCGCCGGGTCGTACGAGATGTCGCCGGTCTTGTCCGCCTTCTCCAGCCCGCCGATCCGGTGCTCCAGCCCGGGTGTGCCCGGGATCGCCCACGGCCGCGCCATCGTCCGCGGATCCCGCAGGTACGGCAGGAAGCGCCCGTCCGGCGCGTTGGCCGCGGACGCGAACTCCACGGTCAGGTCCGGCAGCGACTCCACCGACGGCAGCAGCCACGGCTCCGACCCGTTCGCCACGTAGTTGTCGGACAGCAGGATCACCGGCGTGCGGTAGGTGAGCGCGATCCGGACCGCCTCGATCGCGGCGTGGAAGCAGTCCGACGGCGACTGTGCCGCGACCACCGCGACCGGCGCCTCGCCGTGCCGGCCGAACAGCGCCATGTTCAGGTCGGCCTGCTCGGTCTTGGTCGGCATGCCGGTCGACGGGCCGGCCCGCTGCACGTCCACGATGACCAGCGGCAGCTCCAGCGCCACGGCCAGCGAGATCGTCTCGCCCTTGAGCGCCACGCCCGGCCCGCTGGTGGTGGTCACGCCGAGCGCCCCGCCGTAGGAGGCGCCGAGCGCGGCACCGATCGCCGCGATTTCGTCCTCCGCCTGCATGGTGGTGACGCCGAACCGCTTGTGCTTGGACAGCTCGTGCAGGATGTCCGAGGCCGGCGTGATCGGGTACGCACCGAGGAACACCGGCAGCCTCGCCCGCACGCCCGCGGCCACGAGGCCGAGCGCGAGCGCCGCGTTGCCGGTGATGTTGCGGTAGGTCCCGGTGGCCATCGGCGCGGGCGCGATCTCGTACCGCACCGCGAAGTCCTCGGTCGTCTCGCCGAAATTCCACCCGGCACGGAACGCGGCCTGGTTCGCCGCGACCAGCTCCGGCCGGGCCGCGAACTTGCGCTCCAGGAACCGCAGCGTGGACTCGTACGGCCGGGAGTACATCCAGCTCAGCAGCCCGAGCGCGAACATGTTCTTGGCCCGCTCGGCGTCCTTCTTCGACACTCCGGCATCGGCCAGCGCGGCCACGGTCATCGAGGTCAGCGCCACTGGGTGCACGGCGAACCGGGACAGCGAGCCGTCGTCGAGGGGGTTCTCCGCGTACCCCACCTTGGCCAGGCTCCGCTTGGTGAACTCGTCCGTGTTGACGATGATCTCGGCGCCCGCGGGCAGCTCCGCCAGGTTCGCCTTGAGCGCGGCCGGGTTCATCGCGACGAGCACGTCCGGCGCGTCGCCCGGCGTCAGGATGTCGTAGTCGGCGAAGTGCACCTGGAAGCTGGAGACGCCGGGCAGGGTGCCGGCCGGCGCGCGGATCTCGGCGGGGAAGTTGGGGAGCGTGGAGATGTCGTTGCCGAGCTGCGCCGTCTCCGACGTGAACCGGTCACCGGTGAGCTGCATGCCGTCACCGGAGTCGCCCGCGAAGCGGATGACCACCCGATCCAGCCGGCGCACCTGCTTGCTCATGCTGTCGCCCCTTCGATCTCCTCCGGATCTTGCGTGTGGGCCAGACCACACCATTGCGTAGCCTACGTCGATTTAGCGACTATCGGCTGTCGGGGCATCGACCCAGCGTGGCGGCGGTTGGACAGCGGTTAAGCTCGGCCGCGTGGAGGGATACCTCGGCTCGTACGCCACGCTCGGCCTGCTGCTGCTCGCCGGCGTGCTCTTCTTCGCCGCCGCGTTCGGGGCGAACAGGCTGCTCAGACCCGCCGCGCCGACCGACCCGTTCGGCAAGCGCGAGCCGTACGAGTGCGGTCTCGACCCGGTCGGCGGCGACTGGGCGCAGGCGCAGATCCGGTACTACGTCTACGCGTACCTCTACGTGCTGTTCGCGGTGGAGAGCGTCTTCCTGTTCCCGTGGGCGGTGGTCTTCGACCGGCCCGGCTTCGGCCTCGCCACAGTGGTGGAAATGGCCGTTTTCGTGGCGGTATTGGCGCTCGGCATCCTCTACGCCTGGCGCAAGAACGTGCTCCGCTGGACCTGACCGAACGGGGTGGCGGTCTCGCCATGATCCGTCCGTCATGTCACGATCCCCGCTATGGGTCTGTTCATCACTCTCGTCATGGCGCTGGTGGTCGCGGCGATCGTCTTCGGCGTCACGGTCCTGGTCAGCGGCAGCGACCCCGCGCTCGTCCCGGCGGAACCCGACGGCCGCGCCGTACCGCTGCCGGGTAACCGCCCACTGCTCGAGGCCGACATCGCCGACGTCCGCTTCGACACCGCGCTGCGGGGTTACCGGATGGCCCAGGTGGACCAGGCGCTGCGCCGCGCCGCCTACGACATCGGGTACAAGGAGGAGCTGATCGGCGT
Organism: Catenuloplanes atrovinosus; assembly: GCF_031458235.1. Classification (NCBI taxonomy): domain Bacteria; kingdom Bacillati; phylum Actinomycetota; class Actinomycetes; order Micromonosporales; family Micromonosporaceae; genus Catenuloplanes; species Catenuloplanes atrovinosus. Next base: position 8,214,739 of record NZ_JAVDYB010000001.1, read on the forward strand.
GCTCGAGGCCGAGGTCACCGCGCTGCGCGACGGCCGGCTCGAGGACGCGGACGCGCTGCGCAAGGCCCGCGAGGAGGCGCTCGCGCCGTCCGCGCCCGCCACCCCGGCCCCGCTTCCCGAAAACAACGACATTTCCGGCGGTACGTCGCCCGACGCCGAGGATGTCGCAAAGACCGACGAGGCGAGCGCGGCCGACTCTACGGTGAAGGCATGACCCAGCCCGACCCGGCCGAGAACCTCCGGGAGGCCGCCACCCCCGGCGCCGGCGAGGTGACCGCCACGGTGATCGTCAACGCGCCCGCCGCCACCGTGTTCGCCGCGTTCACCGCCTGGACCAAGCAGTCCGAGTGGATCCCGTTCACCACGGTCCGCGTGGTCGAGGGCGACGGCGGCGAGGGCAGCCTGGTCGAGGCCGTCACCGCGATCGGCCCGGCCGTGCTCCGCGACGAGATGCGCGTGGTCCGCGTCGACGCCCCCTACGAGGTGCGCGTCGTGCACTGCGGGAAGTTCCTGCGCGGCCCCGGCGTGCTGCGCTGCACCCCGATGGAGAACGACCGGACCCAGGTCGTCTGGCACGAGTGGTTCCACCTCCCCGCCGGTGCCGCCGGCAAGATCGCCTGGCCGTTCCTCTGGCCCGGCTCCAAGGTCAGCCTCACCCAGGCGCTGAAGAAGTTCGGCGCGATGGTGGAGAGCGGCCGCCTGCCGTGATCGACTGTCGTACCCCGCGCCTATGGTGACCACATGTCAGACCTGGTCGTGGGCGAGGACGGTCTCGCCCGCTGCGCGTGGGGCGCCGGCACGCCCGATTACACGATCTACCACGACACCGAGTGGGGCCGCCCGGTCCGCGACGACGACGGCCTCTACGAGCGGCTCACGCTGGAGGCGTTCCAGTCCGGCCTGTCCTGGCTGACCATCCTGCGCAAACGCCCCGCGTTCCGGGCCGCGTTCGCCGGCTTCTCGATCGCGCGCGTGGCGGAGTTCGGCCCGGACGACGAGGCGCGCCTGATGGCCGACGCCGGCATCGTCCGCAACCGGATGAAGGTCGAGGCCGCCCTGGCGAACGCGCGGGCCGCACTCGACCTGCCGGAGGGCCTGGCCGCGCTGCTGTGGTCGTTCGCCCCGCCGCCCCGCCCGCGCCCCGCCACCTTCTCCGACGTGCCCGCGATCACTGCCGAGTCCACCGCGATGGCCAAGGCGCTGAAGAAGCGCGGTTTCCGCTTCGTCGGCCCCACCACGGCGTACGCGTTGATGCAGGCCACCGGCATGGTCAACGACCATCTCCAGGGTTGCCACGTGCGGATCGTGTGACGCGCGCCCGGCCGGTCCGGGGTCTCGGCTCCGGCCGCGCGCGGCCGTGGTGAGATGAGCACATGGTGCAGCAGTGGGCGATTGTGCTTCCGGACGAGCGGCTCAAGCAGGAGCGGCTCTACCACCACGACTTCGTGGCGCTCGCCGACGTGCTCGCCGGCCGCCCCGCGTCGCCGCACCCGCAGCTCGGCGACGAGGTCGTGCTGGTCACCGACGAGCCGCATCCGCGCGCGGTCGCGGCCGGCCACATCGGCGGCCTCACCAAGGACGACGAGCACGATCGGCAGGTCGTCTACTCCCGCCGCGCCTTCGACAACCCGCAGCCGGCCGGCACCCTGACCCTCGACGGCCCGGTCACCCGGATCACCCCGGCCGAGTACGCGGCCGTCGTCGACCGCTTCGGCCCGCCGCTGGAGCGCCAGACCTGGCTGGTCAGCGTGGACCTGCCGATCGAGGCCAGCACGCGCGCCGAGGCCGTCCGCCTCTTCTGGTCGTACGTACGCGACCTCGGTCCCGCCGAACTCCCCGCCTTCGTCTCCCCGTCCGGCGACGAGCTCGCCATGCAGGCCTTCGTCCTCGGCGAGGAGACCAACCTCGACCCCGAGGAAGAAGACGAGGACTGACCCTCCTCGTTCACCTCCCACCACCCCACGCCTCCGACGGCACCCGCGCTCCCGGCCCACCACCGGGAGCGCCACTTTCCCACGCCGCCCGCGCCCCTCGAGAGCTTCCCGGCCGCCCGGCTTCCCGGCCGCCCGGCTTCCCGGCCGCCCGGCTTCCCGGCCGCCCGGCTTCCCGGCCGCCCGGCTTCCCGGCGTCGGCCGGGGCCTCTTTCCGGCTGGCTTTGCTCTGCTTACCTGGGGTCAACTTTGTGCCCGCCGCGTCTCGACGCGAGGCATGAATGGGCAGGCATCACCTAGGTAAGCAGAGCAAAGCCGCTGGAAGAGAGGGCCGCGGAGCGGGGGCGGGCGGCGTCCCGCGTCAGGCGCAGGGCTGGGCGTGGCGGGACTCGAAGGCACGCGGTGACCGCACACCGGGTAGGTCGATCACATCGCGCCTCGCGGAGCGGCCACTCCGCTCAGGTCGCCTGCCGCCCCCGGGCGTGACCGCGAGGCAGCCCCGCCTCTCGGCAGCGGCCGGTGGACCGAGGCGCCCCGCCCTCGGGTGCGGCCGGTCGCTCGACGCCGGACGGTGTGCCTCGCCCTCGGGTGCGGCCGGTCGCTCGGCGCCGGACGATGTGCCGCAGTCGCGGGCCCCGTGGTGAGTACCGCGGCAGCGAGCGCTGGTGCGGAGGCGATCCGGCGGCCGCCGGGCGCGCGGGTCCGGTGGCCGCCGGGATGGGCGAGGGGTCAGCGGCCCTCGAAGACCGGCTTCTCCTTCTTGACGAAGGAGGTGGTGGCGTTGCGGTGGTCGGTGGTGGCGCCGGTGATCGCCTGGGCCTGGGCCTCGGCGGCGAGTGCGTCGGAGAGGGTGCCGGCGGTGCCGACGGAGAGTTCGCGCTTGATGGCGCCGTAGGCGACGGTCGGGCCGGCGGCGAGGCGGGCGGCGAGTTCCTGGGCGGTCGGCAGGACCTCGTCGTCGGTGCCGGTCAGGCGGGTGAGCAGGCCGAGGGTGAGTGCCTCGGTGGCGCGGACCGGCTCGGCCAGCAGCATCAGCTCGACGGCCTTGGCGTGGCCGACGATGCGCGGCAGGGACCAGGAGATGCCGGTGTCGCCGGCCAGGCCGACGTTCGCGAACGCCATCAGGAACGTGGTGGCGGGGCCGCCGATGCGGAAGTCGGCCAGCATGGCCAGGGAGGCGCCGGCGCCGGCCGCGGTGCCGCGGACGGCGGCGACGACGGGCTTGGGCAGGTTCGCCAGGCGCTGTGCGATCGGGTTGTAGTGGGCGCGGACCGTGGCGAGCGGGTCGACGTCGCCGGCCTCCAGGATGGCCACGTGCTCGCGCAGGTCCTGGCCGACGCAGAACGCGCGGCCGGCGCCGGTGAGCACGACGGCGCGGACGGTCCGGTCGGCCTCGATCTCGGCGAGCGTGTCCCGTAGCGCCTCCTTCAGGGCCACGTCCAGTGAGTTCATCGACTCGGGACGGTTGAGCACGAGCGTGAGGACGCCCTCGGAGCGCTCGATCAGCAACGGTTCGGTCACGATGCCGGGGCCTTTCTGTGGTGGATGAACCAAGCGTGCGGGCCGGCGTCAAGCGGTGTTGCGCCCGGACTGCGCGAGACAATGGTCGACGTACCGGTCGGCGGCGGGGCGCAACCGGGACGCGTGTCGGTCGAAGAACGTGGCCGCGGCGGCACCGGGCCACTTGTCCGGCAGCAGCGCGGGCGGCAGTTGCGGGTCGCGGAAGAGGAACTGCCGCCACGAGTGGACGAGCCGGAAGCGCGCGGCGTACGCGTCGAGGTCGCGGCTGCGGGCGGTCACCGCGGACACCACCGGGGTCAGGTCGGCGACGAACCGCTCGTACGCCCGGCCGATCTCGCCGAGGTCCCAGGCGCGGCGGACCAGCGAGGACGCGCCGGCCGTGCCGCCGGTGTGCGTGGAGCTGAAACGTTCAAAGCTGACGCCGGCCTCGGTGATCAGGCGATCCACGTCCTCGCCGGGCCGGGGTGCCACCCAGGTCTGCTCGTCCAGCGCGCCGTACCCCAGGTAGGACAGCGTGTCGGCGAGCCGCTGCCGGTCCCGGCGGTGCGCGGGCAGCCGTAGGATGATCAAGTCGAAGTGCCCGTCCCAGCCGGGGCGGGCGGTGCGGTAGATCCGGGTGGCCGCGTCGTCCAGGCGGCGCACGGCCTTCGGGGTGAGCAGGTAGCCGGGACCGGACGCCAGCCGCAGCGGGTGCAGCCAGCCCTGCCGGACCATGCGGGACACGGCGGTACGCACGGCGGGCGCCGCGATCTCGAGGGGGGCGAGCAGTCTGACCAGGGCGGCGATGGGCGCGCGTCCGCCCCGGGTGCGAAGGTGATCCCCATAGAGGTCGAAGAGGGCAGACCGTGCCTGCATGACCGCACATTGTGACAGCCGAAAAACGTATAAGCTAGAGACTGTCATAACTCTGCAGCCTCGGTTTGGGTCTTGAGGCGTTCATCAGGGAAAATCGTTGGTCGGCAGTGCGGGCTGAGCCGGTCAGATGGGTAACCAGGCTTGTTTCGGCCCGCAGCCGGGGTCGCGCGGGGCGGGCAGCGCTTCGTTCGACACCCCGGGCCGTCGCCGGCGCGGGCTGTGCGTGCCGGCGGTGATGGGAAGTGGCTGTGGGGCAACCCATTGACCCTGGTGTAGGTCTGAGGGGAGACAACATGGCGGCGATGAAGCCGCGGACGGGCGACGGTCCGCTGGAGGTCACCAAGGAAGGCCGGGGGATCGTCATGCGGGTTCCACTGGAGGGTGGTGGGCGGCTCGTCGTCGAGATGACTCCTGACGAGGCGAATGCGCTCGGCGACGCGCTGAAGGCCGCCGCCGGCTGATTGTTTTCCTTGAGACCCGCCGGTACGGGCATCCCGTACCGGCGGGTCTTTGTGCCACGACCGACCGCTAGAGGGTGAGCAGAGCATGCCGAACGTCCGCCTGGTCTCCGAGCCGGATCTGACTTCAGTGGTGGTGCTGCCGGTGCGCCCGGTGGCCGAGCCCGCCGAGGAGGGACCGGCGGCCGAGCTGGTGGCGGCCGGCCACGCGCTGCCGGCCGACGTGACCGCGGAGGTGACCGCGTTCCTGGCCGAGTCGGAGGCGACCGGCCGGGCGGGGAGCACGGTCACGCTGCCGCGCCCCACCCGTACCCCCGCGAAATTGATCTTTGTTGGGGTCGGCGACGCGGACGAGGCGGGCTGGCGTGCGGCGGGCGCGGCCGTGTCCCGCGCGGTGGACACGGCGGCGACCGTGCTGCTGCCGTCCGGAGTGTCCGGTGCCGCGGTCCGCGGCCTGGCGGAGGGCCTGCACCTGGGCGCCTACCGGTTCACCGTCCCGGCGGAGTTCGACGAGGCCGGCCCGGAGCCGGCCGAGATCGCGCTGGCGGCCGGCGGGGACTTCGCGGCGGAGCTGACCACCGCGTCCGTGGTGGCGGCCGCGACCGCCCTGGCCCGCGACTGGACCAACACGCCGTCGTCGATCAAGAGCCCGGACTGGCTGGCCGCCGAGATGGCGGCCGCGGGCGACCGGCCCGGCCTGGACGGCGTGGGCGGGCGCGCGGAGGTCGTGGTCCGGGACGCGGCATGGCTGCGCGAGCAGGGCTTCGGCGGCGTGCTCGCGGTCGGCGGCGGCTCCGCGAACGAGCCCCGGCTGGTCGAGGCCACGTGGAGCCCCGAGGGCGCGACCCGGCACGTGGTGCTGGTCGGCAAGGGCATCACGTTCGACACCGGCGGCATCTCGATCAAGCCGGTCGCGGCGATGAAGCTGATGCGCAAGGACATGGGCGGCGCCGCGGCAGTGGTCGCGGCCGTGCACGCGGCGGCGGCGCTGCGGCTGCCGGTGCGGGTGACCGCGCTGGCGCCGCTCGCGGAGAACATGGTGAGCGGCTCCGCGTTCCGCCCCGGCGACGTGGTGCGCCACTTCGGCGGCATGACCAGCGAGACCACGAACAGCGACGCGGAGGGCCGGCTGGTGCTGGCCGACGCGATGGCGTACGCGGTGCAGCGGCTCGCGCCCGACCTGCTGATCGACCTCGCCACGCTGACCGGCGCGAACGCGGTGGCGCTCGGCAAGACCATGGCCGCGCTGTACAGCCCGAACGACGCGCTGGCCAAGGAGCTGGCGGACGCGGCCGAGGACGCGGGCGAGCACGCCTGGCGCATGCCGCTGGCCGACGAGTACGCGGACACGCTGCGCAGCGACATCGCGGACGTCTACAGCGCGCCGCCGGCGGTCAGCTCGATCTCCGCCGCGCTGTTCCTCCGCGAGTTCACCGGCGACCTGCGCAACGAGTGGGCGCACTTCGACATGTCGGCGCCGTCCTGGTCGGACGGCGTGGACGGGGTGCTGGCCAAGGGCGCGACCGGCTGGGGCGTACGCACGCTGGTCCGCTGGCTGCGGACTCTCTAGGACGCCCGCTTGACCGCGGAGAGCAGGCCCGCGCCGACCGGAAGGAGCGCGGGCACCCACTCCTCCGACTCCCGGATCGCCTTGACCAGCTCGCGGATCGTGATGGTGACCAGGTCGCGCGCGGCCGGGTCGCCGATCCGCCCGCCGGCCAGCGCGTTGTTGATCGCCAGCACGCCGCCCGGCCGGAGCAGGCGCAGCGCGGCCACCGTGCAGGCCGCGTACTCGGCCACGTCCGCGTCCACGAACACCAGGTCGTAGACGCCGTCGGCGAGCCGGGGGAGCACGTCCAGCGCCCGGCCCGTGATGATCCGGGTGCGGCCGGACGGGAAGCCGCTCTCCACGAAGATCCGCCGGGCGATCCGCTGGTACTCGCTCTCCACGTCGATCGTGGTCAGCACGCCGTCGCGCCGCATGCCGCGCAGCAGCCAGAGTCCGCTGACGCCGATGCCGGTGCCGATCTCCACCACCGCCTTGGCGTTGCCCGCGGCCGCGAGCAGGCGCAACGCCGCCCCGGCCCCCGGCGTCACGGTGCCCAGGCCGACCTCGTGCGCCAGGCCGCGCGCGGTCTGCAGGATCATGTCCTCCGCGACGTACCCCTCGCTGAACTGCATGGCCTGCCCACCGGGGGTGTCAGCCGATCTGGCGACCGTGGCGATGACGCACCTCCTAAGGCCCGCGTGGATATGAGCGTAAGGCGGGCGCTCACCCGGTCGGTGACGAGGCCCTGCATCGACGGTTGCCAGGCCCGAGACATTTATCTACGCTGATGTCCGTCACCCAGGGAGCCGGGTGCCAGTCGCTTGGGCAGCGACCCTTAACCGTTTCAGCTCCCTTGAGGTGGGTCATGAGGAAGAGACTGGGCGTCGCCGCGGCGACGCTGCTCGCGCTTGTCGTCTCCATGGTGGTCTTCACGCTCCCCGCGCATGCGGCCGCCGGTTTCCAGGTCAGCGGCGGGCGGCTGCTCGACGCCAACGGCAACGATTTCGTCATGCGCGGCATCAACCACGCGCACACCTGGTACCCCACGCAGACCGGCTCGTTCGCGGACATCAAGGCGACCGGCGCCAACACGGTCCGGGTGGTGCTCGCCAGCGGACAGCGCTGGACCAGGAACGAGGCGTCCGACGTCGCCAACGTGATCAGCCTGTGCAAGGCGAACCGGCTGATCTGCGTGCTGGAGGTGCACGACACCACCGGGTACGGCGAGCAGGCCGGCGCCGCCACCCTGGCCCAGGCGGTCGACTACTGGATCAGCGTGCAGAGCGCGCTGACCGGCCAGGAGCGCTACGTCATTTTGAACATCGGCAACGAGCCGTACGGCAACCAGAACTACCAGTCCTGGGCCGCCGACACCTCCACCGCGATCCAGCGGCTGCGCACCGCCGGCTTCGACCACACGATCATGGTGGACGCGCCGAACTGGGGCCAGGACTGGACGTTCACCATGCGCGACAACGCGTCCACGGTGTTCAACGCGGACCCGGACCGGAACACGATGTTCTCCGTCCACATGTACGGCGTGTTCGACACGGCCGCGGAGGTCACCGACTACCTGGGCCGGTTCATCAGCGCGGGCCTGCCGATCGTGGTCGGTGAGTTCGGCGACATGCACTCGGACGGCAACCCGGACGAGGACGCCATCATGGCGACCGCGCAGGCCCGGCGGATCGGCTACCTCGGCTGGTCGTGGAGCGGCAACGGCGGCGGCGTGGAGTACCTGGACATCGTGACGAACTTCAACCCGGCCAGCCTGAGCCCATGGGGCCAGCGGCTGATCAACGGCGCGAACGGGATCCGGGCCACGTCCGTCGAGGCGTCGGTCTACGGCGGCGGTGGCTCCAGCCCGACGCCCACCCGGACCACCGGCCCCACGCCGACCGGCAGCCCGTCGCCGACCGGCGGGTCGTCCGGCTGCACCGCCACCTACGCCGTCTCCGGCCAGTGGAGCGGCGGGTTCCAGGGCGACGTGCGGGTCACCGCCACCGGCGCGATAACCGGCTGGAGGGTCACCTGGACGTACGGCGCCGGTCAGACCGTGACGAACGCCTGGAACGCCACGATCACCTCCAGCGGCGCCGCGGTCACCGCGACGAACGTCTCGCACAACGGGAGGCTGGCGGCCGGCGGCTCCACCAGCTTCGGCTTCCTCGGGTCGTGGACCGGCGGCAACCCGGTGCCCGCGGTGACCTGCACCGCCTCGTAACGCCTGCTCACCAGCCCGGTCGCCGGGCTGTGCCACGCTGGGGGGCCGCCGGATCGGCGGCTCCCCGGTCCGGGTGCGGCGAGCGTGCGGAACGAGCTATGAGTGACCCGGCGGGATCCGTGTAATCCTGGACGGGTAGCGCCGGGTGGTTCCGGCGAGATTCGGAGGCACCGAACGTGACCGACGGCGGGAATCCGCCCCAGCCGGGCGTGAGCGGCACCTCGGCCCCGCCCGGTTCCGCGTGGTGGTCCGACGCCATGTCCGACCCCTGGCGTAACCCGTACACGCAGGCGGCGGTCGTGCTGCCCGCGGAGCCGGCCGGCGACGGCGAGCCCGAGCCGGTCACCGACCCGGACGCGCCGCGTGCCCACGTCTGGCGTCCCGTCGTGCTGCTCTGCCTGGTCAGCGCGCTGCTGGCCGGCGTGCTCGGCGGCGCCACCGGCTACGCGATGGCGCTGCGCGGCGGCGTCGCGGGCGGCGGCATCCCGGTCGGCGCCGGCGCGCTCGATCCGCCCGCCGCGGCGGCGCGCCCGCCGGAGTCGCTGGCCGGCGTGGTGGAGCGGGTCAGCCCGAGCGTGGTCACCATCCGGGTCAGCGGCCCGGAGGGCGGCGTCGGCTCCGGCTTCGTCGTCAGCCAGGACGGTTACGTGATCACCAACCACCACGTGGTGGAGGGCGCGCGCGGCGCGCTGGCCGTGGTCTTCGAGGACGGCTCCGCGGTGCCGGCCTCGCTGGTCGGCCAGGACCCGGAGTCCGACCTCGCGGTGCTGAAGGTGGAGAAGGAGGGCCTGGTCGCGGTCGACCTCGGTGACTCCGACGCGGTGGCGGTCGGTGACCCGCTGCTGGCGTTCGGCTCCCCGCTGGCGCTGGCCGGCACCGTGACGTACGGCATCGTCAGCGCGGTCGACCGCACCATCCAGTCCGATCAGAGCGGCCAGGTGCGCTACTACGCGGCGATCCAGACCGACGCGGCCGTCAACCAGGGCAACTCGGGTGGCCCGCTGGTCGACGCGGCCGGCCGGGTGGTCGGCGTCAACGCGGTGATCAAGTCGGTGTCCGGCGAGCCGGCGTCCGCGGGCAACATCGGCATCGCCTTCGCCATCCCGATCAACCAGGCGAAACGCGTCAGCCAGGAGATCATCGCGACCGGCAAGGCGCGGCGCACCGTGATCGGCGCGGAGGTCGGCAACGCGTCCAGCGGGCTGACCGGCGGGGTGCGGCTGGACACCGTGCAGCAGAACGGGCCGGCCTCGGCCGCCGGCCTGCGCGCCGGCGACGTGGTCACCCGGCTCGACCACCATCCGCTGAACGACGCGATCGACCTGGTCGCGCTGGTCCGCAAGTACGCGCCCGGCTCGGTGGTGACGGTGGAGTTCCGCCGCGGATCGAGCACACAGACCGCGTCGGTCACGCTGGCCGCGGATGCGCAGTGATGATCCCCCGCTGGCCCCTGCCGCCGGGCCCGGGGCGTGCGTACAGTTGCCGGGGATGGTCGTAGGAGGGGCATTGTGTTCGAGAACCTCAACTGGTGGGAAATCGGCGGGCTGATCCTGCTCGCCCTGCTGATCTTCGGCGATCGCCTGCCGCAGGTCATCCAGGACGGTCTGCGCATGATCCGCAACCTGCGGAACATGGCCCGCGACGCCACCAGTGACCTCGGTCGTGAGCTGGGCACCGACATCCAGCTCGAAGACCTGCACCCGAAGGCCTTCATTCGCAAGCATCTGCTGAGCGAGGAGGACGAGGCGGCCCTGCGCAACCCGATTCAGGGCCTGGTCGACTCCGTGAAGAAGGACGTCACCGGCATCAACGACGAGCTGAAGGACGTCGCCACCTCGATCGACCCGCGCCGTGGCGACCCCGCGCCGGCTACCACCCCGGCCCCGGCCGCCACCCCGGCGAACAAGCCGGCCGCGTTCGACTTCGACGCGACCTGACGGGCGGAAGACCAAGGGCACCGGAGGGTACGTACCCCCGGTGCCCTTCGCGTGTGAAAACGGGCGCGCGTGCGGCTCAGCGGCCGCTCGGCGTCAGGCCCAGCGGCTTGCCGATCAGCGACTCCCGCCGCACCGCCAGCTTCTCCGCCACCGCCTGAAGCGCCGCCGCGGCCGGTGCGTCCGGCGCGGAGACCACGATCGGCGCGCCGCTGTCCCCGGCCTCGCGCACGCGCGTGTCCAGCGGGATCTGGCCGAGCAGCGGGACCTGGGCGCCGATCGTCCGGGTCAGCGACTCGGCCACGGCCGCGCCGCCGCCGGAGCCGAAGATCTCCATCCGCTCGCCGGTCGGCAGCTCCAGCCAGGACATGTTCTCCACCACGCCGACCAGCCGCTGGTGGGTCTGCAGCGCGATCGCGCCGGCCCGCTCCGCCACCTCCGCGGCCGCGGCCTGCGGCGTGGTGACCACCAGGATCTCCGCGTTCGGCAGCAGCTGGGCGAGCGAGATCGCCACGTCGCCGGTGCCCGGCGGCAGGTCCAGCAGCAGCACGTCCAGATCGCCCCAGTAGACGTCGGCCAGGAACTGCTCCAGCGCGCGGTGCAGCATCGGCCCGCGCCAGACCACGGCCGCGTTGCCGGCCGTGAACATGCCGATCGAGATCACCTTCACGCCGTGCGCCTGCGGCGGCATGATCATGTCCTCGACGCGGGTGGGACGGCCGTCCGCGCCCAGCATGCGCGGCACCGAGTGCCCGTAGATGTCCGCGTCGATCACGCCGACGTTCAGACCGCGGGCGGCGAGCGCGGCCGCCAGGTTGACCGTGACGCTGGACTTGCCGACGCCACCCTTGCCGCTGGCCACCGCGTAGACGCGGGTGCGCGAGCCGGGCTGCGCGAACGGGATGACCGCCTGCTGCTGACCGCCGGCGCCGCGCAGCTTCTGCTGGAGTTCCTGGCGCTGCTCGTTGCTCATCACGCCGAAGTCGATGGAGACGGACGTCACACCCGGGACCGCGCCGACCGCGGTGGTGATGTCGCTGGTCAGCTTGTCCCGCAGCGGGCACCCGGAGACGGTGAGCAGGATGCCCACCCGGACCCGGCCGGAGCCGTCGATCTCCAGTGCGCCGACCATGCCGAGGTCGGTGATCGGGCGGCGGATCTCCGGGTCGTCGACCGTGGCCAGCGCGGCCCGGACGGCGTCTTCGACGGTGGTGACTGGGACAGACATGTCGCCAATGCTACGTCCAGGTTCCGGGTGGCCGTCCGGCCGCCGGTCCCGCCCCGCGGAGACGATGGTTACAGCGCGAACCGGCCATTCTAGGCGTACCGCGCCATAAATGATGGTTTTTCCCAATCATCCGGTTCTGGACTGGACGGCGGTACGGCCGGGGTGTCACGATCTCAGGGTGCGGCCGCGCGCCCAGCCCCTTGGGGCGCGCGGCTCAACCCTGCCGTGAGCTGCTCAGAGCTGGTCCACGTGCTCGGGGTCGTATGAGTCGGCGTCGATCGGCTCGTCCAGCTTGGCCGGCTTGCGCTGCTTGGCCGCCCGCTTCTCCGCCTTGTCCGCCTTCTCGGCGGCCTTCTCCGCCGCCTTCTCCGCGCGCCGCTGCCGCCGGTTCGCCTGCTCGTCCAGCTCATCCGCCAGCCGCGCCAACTCGGACCGGACGAAGTCGCGGGTGGACACGTCGCCCAGCGCCACCCGCAGCGAGGCGATCTCCCGCGCCAGGTACTCCGTGTCCGCCTTCTGCATCACGGCCCGGCGCCGGTCCTCCTCGGCCGCGATCCGGTCCCGGTCAGCCTGCCGGTTCTGCGCCAGCAGGATCAGCGGCGCCGCGTACGACGCCTGCAACGACAGAATCAGCGTCAGGAACGTGAACGTGTACGGGTCGAAGCGCAGCGACGCCGGCGCCAGCACGTTCCAGCCGATCCAGATGAGGATCACCACGGTCATGTAGACCAGGAACTTCGCGGTACCCATGTACCGCGCGATGCTCTCCGACCACTGCCCGAACGCCTCCGGGTCGAACTTCGGCAGCCGGATCCGCCCCGGCTCCTGCGGCTGATCGAGCCGCTCTCGCCGCCGGCTGTCAGCCACCGTCGCCTCCCGTCACCCCGCGGGCCGGACCGGGCTCCCGCTCCCGCCAGTCCTCCGGCAGCGAGTGGTCCAGCACGTCGTCGACCGTCACCGCACCCACCAGCCGCTGCTGATCGTCCACCACCGGCATCGCCACCAGGTCGTACGTGGCCATCCGCCGGGTCACCTCGGGCAGCGCGCTCTCCGGGCTGAGCGGCGCGATGTCGTTGTCCACCACACCGCCGAGGATCCGCGACGGCGGCTCGCGCAGCAGCCGCTGGAAGAACACCACGCCGAGGTACTTCCCGGTCGGCGTCGCCATCGGGCCGCGCGTGACGAACACCTGCGCCGCCACCGCGGGCGACAGCTCCGGCTCCCGGATGCGGGCCAGCGCCTCCGCGACCGTGGCGTCCGGCGGCATGATCACCGGCTCGGACGTCATCACCGCGCCGGCCGTGCCCTCGCCGTACGCCATCAGCTGCCGGACCGGGTCGGCCTCGTTCGGCTCCATCAGGTCGAGCAGTTCCTCCTGCTCCGGCGGCGGCAGCTCGGCCAGCAGGTCGGCCGCGTCGTCCGGGTCCATCTCCTCCAGGATGTGCGCGGCCCGCTCCCGGTCCAGCGCGGACACGATCTCGACCTGGTCGTGCTCGGGCAGCTCACCCAGCACGTCCGCCAGCCGCTCGTCGTCCAGCGCGGCCGCGACCTCGTTGCGCCGGGTGTCCGGCAGATCCTGCAACGCGTTCGCCAGGTCGGCCGGGCGCATCTTCTCCAGCATCGCCAGCATGGTGGCGGTGGCGTGCGCGCCGCTGTGCGGGACCAGGCCGCGCACGTCGTCCCAGTCGAACTGCTCCAGGTGGATGCGGCGGGCCAGCCGGATCGTCTGGTCCCGCACCGCCACCCGGCTCAGCGTCCACTCGCCCAGCCGGCTCGCGTCCATCGCCACGTCGACCACGACCGCGTGCCGCCCCTCCGGCGCCACCGACACCGGCCGGCCCAGCAGTTCCCGCAGCACCAGCAGCTCGCTGGCCCGCTTCTCGAACCGGCGCAGGTTCAGCGTGCCGGTGCCGAGCAGCACGGAGTCGGTGTCGATGTCGGTGATCCGGCTGATCGGCAGGAAGATCTGGCGGCGCACCGGCACCTCCGCGACCAGGCCCACCACCTGCGGCGGCCGGCTGGAGGTGCGCAGCCGGGCGACCACGTCGCGCACCCGGCCGACCGTGTCCCCGTTCGGATCGAAGACGGGGAGGCCACCGAGCCTGGCCAGGAACACCCGCGTCGCCGTCGTCACGTGCACAGCCTAGTTGCCGCGCCGCGCTCCGGCTCGCCGGTGATCGAAACGGCGGCCCCGCACCGCCTACCGTGCTGGGTATGACCACAGTGCCGTACGAGATCGTCGACGTCTTCACCGACCGCCCCTTCGCCGGGAACCCGCTCGCCGTGGTCTTCGGCGCCGAGCTGCTCGGCACGGACCAGTTGCAGGCGCTCGCCCGCGAGTTCAACCTCTCCGAGACCGTGTTCGTGCTGCCGCCCACCCCGGCGGCCCCGGACGCGACGTACCGAGCCCGGATCTTCACGCCCGTGGCCGAGCTGCCGTTCGCCGGCCACCCCAGCGTCGGCGCCGCCGTCACCGTGGCCCGGCGCGGCCTGGCCTCGCCGGGCACGCTCCGCCAGGAGTGCGGTGCCGGCGTGCTCTCCATCGACGTCACCTCGCACGGCGAGGGCCGTCTCACCGGCGGTACGCCCACGCTCGGCGACGAGCGCGACCCCGCGCCGCTGCTCGAGGTGGCCGGCCTGACCCCCGCCGACCTGGCCGGGCCACCCCCGCGCCCGGCCGGCTGCGGCCTGGAACACCTCTACCTCTCCGTCCGTCCCGACGCGGTCTCCCGCGCCCGGCTGGACGCGTCCGCCGCCGCCCGCCACGACGTACCGAAGCTGACGATCCTGTCCTGGGACGACTCCACCGGCATCGCGCACCTGCGCATGTTCGGCTCCGGCGTCGGCGTCCCCGAGGACCCGGCGACCGGCTCCGCCGCCCTCGGCCTCGGCGTCTACCTGGTCGGCGCCGGCCTCCTCCCCGGCGACGGCGAGTCCCGCTACACCATCCACCAGGGCGCCGAGATCCACCGTCCCTCCACCCTGGAGTGCACGGTCACCGCCTCCGCCGGCACCGCCGTCTCCGCCACCGTCGCCGGCCACGTCGTCCAGGTCGCCAAGGGCGAGATCGCCGTCCCACCCTTCCTCGGCTGACCCCTCCCCGCCGCCGCTTTGCTCTGCTTACCCGCCCACGACCAGGCAGGTAAGCGGAGCGGTCCGGTCTCGTCCCGCCCGGCTTCGCTCTGCTCACCTGCCGCACCGCGGGTGAGCAGAGCGGCGTCTCGCCCCGGCTTTGCTCTGCTTACCCGCGCGCTGGCGCCCGATCCGGGCGGATTCGTTCCGCGGGCATTTCGCGGCTTTCGTCTAGGTAAGCAGAGCGGGAGTGTGTCGCTCTGCTCTGCTTACCTGCGGCCGGCTGCCGGAATCGCGGCAGTTCGCCGGTCCGGCGTTCTGCGGCTTTCGTTCAGGTAAGCAGAGCGAACGGAGATCACTTGCGCTGCTTACCCACCGGCCGCCGCCCGATCCGGCCGGCTTCGCCCGGCGAGCGTTTCGCGGCTTTTGGTCATGTAAGCAGAGCAAAGGCACGCGAAGAGAGATGCACGGGGACCGCGAGGACGCCCCGTTCAGCAGGGGAGTCAGTGCGGAGCGCGGCGCCCGCGGACCCGGTGGAGGCGGAACGGCTTGCGGGCCGGCCGGGCCGCCGTCGACTCGCGGGGCGGTGCGGCCTGGGAGCCCGACGGCAGCTCGGCGCCCGCGAGGGCCGAGGGCGACGCCGTAACCAGGCGGTTCACCACGCACGACTCCGCCCACCGGGCGACCAGCGCGGCCGTGGACCCCGGCGCGTTCAGCCGCTTGCCGGCGAGTTGGGTGGCCACCGGCTCCCACTCCTCGTCCGCGGGCGAGAGCCGCGACACCGCCGCGTCCCAGGTGACCACCGCACCGCCGTGGTCGCCGCGCAGCGTGACCTGTGCGGCGGCGGCGTCGGCCAGGCCGGGGGCGGCCTGCTCGCCCGGGCCGCTGACCACGTGCAGCGCGCCGTCGACGGCCAGGCACCAGACCGCGGTGGCGGGCCGGCCGTCGACCGAGATCCAGGCCACGGACGCCTTCTTCAGGACCTCGTCCACCAGCGGGTGAGCAGCCATGAGGAACACTCTAGGTGTGCTGTCCCGGGACGTTGGTGACGGGTACGGGATCTTGAACGGGTGAGGACCTTCCGGATAGGTGTGGAGCTACCAGACAGCCGCACCTACTCCAGGAAGGTCCTCATGACGCACGCTAATGCATCCCTGACACCGACCGGGCGGCTGCGCCTGGCCCGCTGCGTCGTCGATGACGGATGGCCGTTACGGGCCGCTGCGGCGCGGTTCCAGGTCTCGCCGACCACCGCACAGCGGTGGGCCCGCCGCTACCGCGAACACGGACCAGCCGGGATGACCGACCGTTCCAGCCGACCGCACCACAGCCCCGCACGCACCCCCGCCCCGATCGAGGCACACGTCCTCGCGATGCGCCGCGCGCACCGCATCGGCCCTGCCCGCCTGGCCACCCGCGCCGGTATCGCACCGTCGACCGCACACCGCATCCTCATCCGGCACGGCGAACCAGTCCTGGCCTGCCTGGACCGAGCCACCGGCGAACCCGTACGCCGCTACGAACGCGACCAGCCCGGCGAACTCGTCCACATCGACGTCAAGAAACTCGCCCGTATCCCCGACGGCGGCGGACACAAAACCCTCGGCCGACCCACCGGCCGCACCAACCGCAACGGCGCAGGCTACGCCTACATCCACACCGCCCTCGACGACCACAGCCGCCTGGCCTACTCCGAAATCCTCCCCAACGAAACCGCCGCCACCTGCGCCGGATTCCTACGCCGCGCCACCGCATGGTTCACCGCACACGGCGTGCGCGTCCACCGCGTCCTGACCGACAACGCCTGGGCCTACACCAAAAACACCTGGCACACCACCTGCGCAGACCTCGGCATCCAACCCCGCCACACCCGGCCCTGGCGACCCCAAACCAACGGCAAAGTCGAACGCTTCCACCGCACCCTCACCGACGAATGGGCCTACCACCAGCCCTACACCACCGACACCGCCCGCTGCGACGCCTACCCCGACTGGCTCGACTGGTACAACTACCACCGACCCCACACCGCCCTCGGCGGCCACCCACCCGCCCACCGCGTCACCAACCTCCCGGAACAGCACATCTAGGCCGGCTCCAGCACCCGGTCGACCAGCGCGATCGTGTCCTCCAGGCCGGTGATGTCCGGGCCGGTCCAGGTGGTGTCGGGGTTGAACGTCAGGTGGCCGGCCAGGTCGGGGGCGCGGAGCCGGACCGCGGTCATGCCGACGGCCTCGGCGCCGCTGAGTTCGCGGCTGCCGCCGTCGCCGACGTAGAGGCACTCCTCGGGGCGGGCGCCGACCAGGGCGGCGGCGCACAGGAACATGCCGGGGTCGGGTTTGCAGACGCCCAGTTCGACGGAGAGCACGCGGGCGTCCAGCAACCGGTTGACCGGGAGCCGGGGCAGGACGTCGGGGAGTTCGTGCGTGCAGTCGCTGACCACGGCGGTGCGCAGGCCGCGGCGGCGCAGCGCGCGGAGCGTGGGCACGGCCTCCGGGCGCAGTGTGGTGTCCGCGTGGATCGCCTCGCGGCGGGCGTCGACGGCGGCGCGCAGCGCGGGGTCGCCGGGGTGCGCCCCGGCCTCGGCCGCGACCCAGCGGAGCGTGTCCTCCGCGCTGCCGAACATGCCGCGGGCGCGCGCGTGATAGGAGCGGTCGAGCACGTCGACCATCGTGGCCGGGTCGCAGCCGAGCATCCGCGCTATCCCGGCGTGGGCCGGGCCGCGGCGTACCGCACGGGTCAGGGTCCCGAAGAAGTCGAACAGCACCGCACGGTACGCGGGCATAATTGATCAATCCTCCCCAAACCGGATTAAACAGCGATCGTTCGGTGTCACAGCGTAGCCGGTCTATGACATTCCGTCCGTGGAAGATTCACCATAGGTAGTCGCGTGGGTGCAAGAAGCGACGTGTAAGGATGAACCACCGTGAGTGAAGTCGATCATCAGGGCTCGCGTGGCGCGCACCCCGGCGCGGGGACCGTTTCCGCACTTGCGGTGGCGGTCGTCGCGATCACCACGTCGTCCCCGCTGATCGCGTTCGCGGCCGCGCCGGGGCTGGCCATCGCGTTCTGGCGCAACGCGCTCGCTGTGGGGGTTCTCACGCCGGTGGCGGTCGTCCGGCGCCGCGCCGAGTTCCGCGCGCTCGCGGGTCCGTACCGTCGGCAGCTGCTGTTCTGCGTGCTGGCCGGCGTCGCGCTCGCGGCGCACTTCGCCACCTGGGTGCCGAGCGTCAAGCTCACCTCCGTCGCGGCCGCGACCGCGCTGGTCTGCACGCAGCCGGTCTGGCAGGGCCTGATCGCGCTGGCCCAGGGCCGCCGCCTGCCGTGGCTGACCTGGGCCGGGATCGGCGTGGCGGTGGCCGGTGCGGCGGCCGCGACCGGCGCGGACCTCGGCGTCTCCACCGAGGCGGTGCTCGGCGACCTGCTGGCGATCGCGGGTGGCGTGTTCGCGGCCGGCTACACCGCGCTCGGCGAGCGGGCCCGCAGCACGCTCAGCACCACCACGTACACCACGGTCTGCTACGGCGTCTGCGCGCTGGTGCTGCTGGCCGTCTGCTTGCTCGGCGGCGTACCGCTCGGCGGTTATCCGGCCGCTACCTGGCTGGCGATCCTCGGCCTGGCCGCGGGCGCGCAGCTGCTCGGGCACTCCATGTTCAACTTCGCGCTGCGTCGTGTCTCCGCCACCACGGTCAGCATCCTGATCCTGCTGGAGGTGCCGGGCGCCGCGCTGATCGCCTGGGCGTGGCTCGGCCAGGCGCCGCCCGCGGCCACGCTGCCGGGCGTGCTGCTGGTGGTCGTGGGCGTGGCGGTGGTCGTGCTGGGCGGCGCGCGGGCCGGGCGGCGTACCGTTGCGCTGTCCACATCGACCGACGCCGAGGTGTGACCCCGGCGGGCAGGAGGCGTGCATGGCGGAGTGGCGGACCGACGGCTGCGGCGGGCGCCGCGAGCCGGAACGGGTCGAGTCGGTGACCGGCGCGCTGCTGGTCACGCCCGCGGACCTGGCGACCGTGCTGGCCCGGGTGGAGTCGGCGGGCCGCGCCCAGTTCCCGGACAGCTTCGCCGGGCTGGAGGTGAACCAGGCCGAGGTGCTCGGCATCGTCTACCGGGTGCCCTCGCCCGACTTCGACGCGTTCCTGCGGGCCGAGGGCGCGGCGGTCTGCCTGGAGGTGCGCGACGCCGCGTACGACCTGCGCACGCTGTTGACGCTCCAGGAGCGCATCGTCGCCGATCTCGGGCACTGGCGTACCGCCGGGATCGAGATCGGCGTGGTCGGCTGCCGCCACGACGGCACCGGCGTCGAGGTCAGCACCCGGCAGGTGGCACAGGCCCAGGACCAACTGCCCCGGCGGTACGGACCCGAGGTGCCGATCTTCGTCCGCGACGAGGCCCCGCCACGCCCGCTGATCGGGTCGTGACATGGCGTAATTTGTGGGGACGCCGCCGCACGAAGGAGTGCCCATGACCGTCGCCGGACGCCCCCGCCGCTCCTGCCTCGCGGTGCCCGGGTCGAGCACGAAGATGCTCGGCAAGGCTCAGGGGCTCCCGGCCGACCAGGTCTTCCTCGACCTGGAGGACGCGGTCGCGCCGCTGGCCAAGGCGGACGCCCGGAAGAACGTGGTGGCCGCGCTGAACGAGGGCGACTGGGCCGGCAAGACCCGCGTGGTCCGGGTGAACGACCTGACCACCCCGTGGACGTACCGGGACGTGGTGGACGTGGTCGAGGGCGCCGGGCCGAACCTCGACTGCGTGATGCTGCCCAAGGTGCAGAGCGCGAGCCACGTGGAGTGGCTGGACCTGACGCTCACCCAGATCGAGCGCGCGATCGGCCTGGAGCCGGGCCGGATCGGCATCGAGGCCCAGATCGAGAACGCGGCCGGTCTGGTGAACGTGGACGCGATCGCGGCCGCGTCCGCCCGGGTGGAGACGATCATCTTCGGCCCGGCCGACTTCATGGCCAGCATCAACATGCGGTCGCTGACGGTCGGCGGCCTCATCCCGGGCTACCCCGGCGACCCGTACCACTACGTGCTGATGCGGCTGCTGATGGCCGCGCGCATGCACGACCGGCAGGCGATCGACGGCCCGTTCCTGCAGATCCGGGACGTGGACGGGTTCCGCGAGGCGGCCGGCCGCTCGGCCGCGCTCGGCTTCGACGGCAAGTGGGTGCTGCATCCGGGCCAGATCGAGGCGGCGAACGAGGTGTACTCGCCCTCCCAGGAGGACTACGACCAGGCGGAGCTGATCCTGGACGCGTACGCGCACGCCACGTCCGAGGCGGGCGGCCGGGTCGGCGCCGTGATGCTCGGCGACGAGATGATCGACGAGGCGTCCCGGAAGATGGCGCTCGTGGTGTCCGCGAAGGGCCGGGCCGCGGGGATGACCCGGACCTCCGCGTTCACGCCGCCGGAGCGTTGATCACGGCGTGCTGCCGGTGCTGCTGAGGATGGCCGCGCCGAAGATGGCGAAGTACGCCACCATGAACAGCACGCCGATCACGACCAGCGCCAGCGCCACCCAGCCGAGCACGATGCCGGTCAGCGCCATGCCGTCGCCCTCCTCACCGCTGGCGCGGATCTCCCGGCGCGCGCGGGTGCCGCAGTAGATCGCGGCGATGCCGACGAGCTGGCAGGTGAACAGCGACGCGATGCCGAGGATCATCGAGACCAGCGCCATCGAGTTCGTCGGCCGCCGCGGCGGCAGCTGCGGCGGGTATGCGTAACCCGGATCCGTCACAGCGGTCTCCTAGTAGTAGGGCCCACCGACGCCGGTGTCGGTCGTCGACGAGTTGTTCACCGCGAAGACGATCACGATGACGATGAACGCGATGATCGCCACGCCGAGCGCGGTCGCGATCCAGCCGGTGATGATGCCGGCCAGCGCCAGGCCGTCGCCGTCGTCGCCGTTCGTCCGGATCTGGCGCCGGGCGACGTGCCCGAGGATCGCGCCGACCGCGGCCAGGAGGCCGCCGGCGCCGTAGCAGGCCAGGCCGAACGCGCCGATGATCGAGACGACCAGCGAGGCGATCGCCGTGCCGTTCGTCTTCCGGGGCGCCCCCCACGCCCCGTACTCGTAGCCGGGCGTCGGGTATCCGGTCGCGTACGGGTACGCCGCGTCCTTGCCCACCGGGTAGGCCATGGGCGGCGGGTAGGCCCCGGCCGGATCGGGGATGGGTGGGTAGCCGGGCCCGGCGGGTCCGGAGACCGGCGGCTGGCCGGCCGGGGGGTGGGCCGGGTACGCCGGATCGCTCCAGCCCTCCGGCTGCTGCGGCGGATATGTCATTCGCGATCTCCGTTGTGGCGCGGGTACGCCATGAGGGTAGACCGCCCGCGCTCGCGCCGCTGCGCCCCCGGTCGTTGCCCCGTTCGCGGTGAGCGGGCAGGATTTCGGACATGACACCCGACTCCGATCCAGTGCCCGCCGACCTTCCTTCGCTCGAGTCGACCACGCTGCGACTGGACGGCCGCGTCGCGCTCGTCACCGGCGCGGGCAGCCCGGACGGCATCGGCTACGCCACCGCCCGCCGGCTGCGGGACCTGGGCGCCAAGGTCGCGATCGTCTCCACCACCCGCCGCATCCACGAGCGCGCCGACGAGCTGTCGGTCACCGGCTTCGTCGCGGACCTGACCGACGAGTCCGAGGTCGGCGCGCTCGCCGACGCGGTCGCGGACACCCTCGGCGACGTGGACGTGCTGGTCAACAACGCGGGCCTGACCAGCCGGGCCTCGCCGGAGGTGCTGCGCCCGGTGGCCCAGCTCACGTACGAGGAGTGGCGCACCGAGATCGACCGCAATCTGAGCACCGCGTTCCTGTGCAGCCGCGCGTTCGTCGGCGGCATGGCCGAGCGCGGCTGGGGCCGGATCGTGAATCTGGCCGCGACCACCGGCCCGGTCAACGCGCTGCCCACCGAGGCGGCGTACGCGGCCGCCAAGGCGGGCGTGGTGGGCCTCACCCGTGCGCTGGCGATGGAGGTCGTGGCGGACGGCGTGAACGTCAACGCGGTCGCGCCCGGCACCATCTACACGGCCGCGTCCACGGTCGCGGAGCTGAAGCAGGGCCTGGACACGCCGATGCGCCGCCCGGGCACGCCGGAGGAGGTGGCGGCCGCGATCACGTTCCTCTGCTCGCCCGCGGCCTCCTACATCACCGGCCAGATGCTGGTGGTGGACGGCGGCAACAGCGTGCGCGAGTCGCAGTACAACCGCTGATCCCTCCGGGGGCGTGCCGCCGGTACGCCCCCGGAGGCTCCTACAGCGCGATGGCGACCTTGGCCGTCTCGATCGCCGCCTCCGACTCCGGGCTGCCCGGCTCGTTCGCCACCAGCGCCTGATTGAGCGCCACGAACGGGCGCATCCGCGCCTCGTACGCGGCCGGCGCCTCGGCCACGCCCGACCGGCCCAGTTCCTCGCCGAGCACCCAGGCGCCGACCAGCGCCAGGCTGGTGCCCTGCCCGGACAGCGGCGACGGGCAGAACGCGGCGTCGCCGAGCAGCGTCACCCGGCCGCGCGACCAGGTGTCCATCCGTACCTGCGCCATCGCGTCGCAGTAGAAGTCCGGCGCCGTTCGCGCGCCCTCGATCAGCCGCGGGAACTCCCAGCCCAGCCCCGCGAACCGCGCCGCCAGCTCGGCCCGCTGCGCCGCCCGGTCCCGGTGGAAGCCCTCGATCGGCCCGGACTCGAAGCCCAGGTTGACCCGGATCTCCGTGTTGTCCCGCGCCGGGTAGATGCCGCCGCCGACGCCCGGTGCCTGGACCCAGACCTGCCAGTCCTCCAGCTTCAGGATGTTCTCCATGGTGTAGACCGCCACGTAGACGCCCAGGTGGTGCAGGAACCGCTCGTCCGGGCCGAAGACCAGCCGGCGGGTGGCCGAGCGCAGCCCGTCCGCGCCCACCACCAGGTCGACCGTGCGCGGTGCGGCGTGCGCGAACTCCACCCGTACGCCGGCGTCCGTCTCGCGCAGCGCGGTGACCGTGTCGCCGAAGACGTGCCGCACGCCGGCCGCGACACCGTGCCGATGCAGCAGCCCGGCCAGATCCTCGCGCAGCACCTCGATGTCCGGGCCGCCCAGCCGCCCGCTGCTGGCCGCGTACTCCTCGGAGCGCATCAGCTCGGTGCCCTCCGCGTCCAGCACGGACATGCCGCGCATCCGGGTACGCAGCTCGCGCAGCTCGCCGAGCAGCCCCATCCGGTCCGCGACGTCGAGCGCGGCGCCGCGGACGTCGAGCGCCTGGCCGCCGGGGCGCGGCGCGGGCGCCCGCTCGACGACCGTGACGTCGAAGCCGTGGGCGCGCAGGCGGAGCGCCAGCGCGGGTCCGGCGACGCCACCGCCGGAGATCAGAACGGAGGTCATGAGTGTCCCCTCGGGATCGACGAATACTCTGTACGCATCTGACTGTACGACGTACATACAGTCTCTGAACAGTGCGAATGTGCGCTAGAGCAGCTATCCTGTGCACTAGTGCAGAGAGGGGTTGCCGTGGCCGAGGAGCCGCCGTTCCAGCGCATCGTCACCGAACTCGGCCGCCGCATCCGGGACGGCGAACTGGCTCCCGGTGACCGCGTCCCGTCCACCCGCCGGATCGCGCGCGAGTGGGGGGTCGCGATGGCCACGGCCACCAAGGCGCTCACCACGCTGCGCCACCTCGGCCTGGTCCGCACCGAGCCGCGCTCCGGCACGATCGTCGCGGACCGCGCGGACCGCGCGGACCGCGCGGACGGCCCGGCGGTCCGGGGCACGCCGCGCGACCTCACCCGCGAGCGCGTGGTCCGCACCGCGATCGAGCTGGCCGACGCGGAGGGGCTGGACGCGCTCTCGATGCGCGCGATCGCGGCCCGGCTCGGCGCGGCCACCATGTCGACGTACCGGCACGTCGCCGACAAGGACGAGCTGACAGCGCTGATGGCGGACGCGGCCTACGGCGAGATCGGCTACCCGGAGGACGAGGAGCCGCTCGCCTGGCGGCCGCGGATCGAGCGGGCCGCCCGCGCGCTCTGGACGCTCTACCGCCGCCA
Source organism: Catenuloplanes atrovinosus (assembly GCF_031458235.1). Classification (NCBI taxonomy): domain Bacteria; kingdom Bacillati; phylum Actinomycetota; class Actinomycetes; order Micromonosporales; family Micromonosporaceae; genus Catenuloplanes; species Catenuloplanes atrovinosus. The sequence continues at coordinate 8,238,516 of NZ_JAVDYB010000001.1, forward strand.
CCCCTGGCTGCCGCACGTCGACTCGCTGTTCCGCCCGCTGCCGCTGCCCAACCTGCTGGCCCACGACGAGCAGATCCTGCGGGCGCTGGACGGCCGGGGGCTGACGGCGGAGGAGATGCTCCACCACTCGATCCTGATCTACACCCAGGTGCAGAGCCTCGCCATGCAGTTGGAGCGGGAGGCGCAGGCGCAGTCCACCAGCGGCATCTCCGGCGAGGAGTGGGTCGCGCGCACCTCACCGGCGATGGCCGCGCTGATGGCCGAGGAGCGCCACCCGGTGTGGTCCAGGATGATGGCCGTGGTCACCGCGGACGGGTTCGACCTGGACCTGGACGCGCTGTTCGAGCTAGGCCTCCGGACCACGCTCGACGGTCTCGAGGCGCGGATGGCGGCCCAGCCGGGGGTCGGGCGGGACGACGACCTCGCCGCGCGGGTCGACCGGTGAGTTCAGCTCGGCCCGGCGCTCGGGCGCGCGCAGGTAGGTGACCACGGCCAGGCGCAACTCCGGCGGGTCGATCATCGAGCCGGGCGGCGTGAGGTCGAGCAGCCGCCCGCCGGTCCGCAGCTCCACGTCGCCGTCGTCGTCATCACCGGCCGCGGTCAGCCGCACCGACTCGATCTCCGCCCACGGGATCAGCCGCCCTCGGGTCAGCACGCCCGCCTCGACGATGGCGACCCGGCGCAGCATCGGCAGGTTCAGGTACAGCCGGTACAGCGCCCACAGCGCCACGGCGCACGCCAGCGCGCCGAACAGCAGGCCGAAGCCGTGCGGCGGCCGGGCGCACCAGCCGGCGACGCCGGCGGCCCAGACCGGGAGCGCGGCGTTCATCACCAGGAACCACGCGGTCTCCGGCCGGGACAGCGGCGCGACCAGCCCGGCCGCGGTCCCGCCGCCCGGCAGCCGGATCGAGGGCAGCCAGCGCATCGGCCGGTCCCGGTCGCGCCGCCGCAGCAGCCATCCGGTGCCGAGAGCCAGCAGCGCGCCGGGCATGACCGCGCCGGACAGGTCGGTGCCGTTCCGGACGGCCCAGCCGGTCAGCGCCGCCGCGCCGAGGACGGGAAGCACCACCGCGACACGCAGCACCCTGGACACGCGCGCAGTCTAGAGCCTGTATCGACGTGGGAGTCGGAGCGAGGCGAGGTCCAGGTGTCGTCCGGGTGTGCGGCGCGGAAGTCCGCATACCGGTGTCGTATGTGGGCTTTCGCGACGTGCGGCCAGGCGGCGCCGGGGCCACGCCGCAGCCCGGCATCCCACGGCGATACAGGCTCTGGGACCGGCGCGCCAGCGCGCTCAGCCGCTCACCCGGGACAGCCGGCCCAGCGCGCGCTCCACGGCCAGGCAGCGATCCTCCACGTAGGGAATGCCGGCCGCTTCGGCGATCCGCCGCGCCTGTGCGTTGACGATGCCCTGTTGCAGCCAGATCGACCGCGCGCCGAGCTCGACCGCGGCCTTGACCACGTCCAGCGCGTCCGCGGACGGCCGGAACACGTTCACCATGTCCAGCGGCTCCGGCACGTCGGCCAGGCTCGGGTACGCCCGCACGCCGAAGATCTCGGAGACGAACGGGTTGACCGGGACGATCCGCCAGCCGTGCCGCATCATCTGCATCGGCACGCTGTGCGCCGGCTTGTCCGGGTCGCGGGACGCGCCGACCACCACGATCGTGGATGTGCCGGCCAGGATCTCTCTCGGATCGCTCACCGCACCGACTCTACTCAGAGCAGGGTGAGCTGCTCCGGCTCCGGCGGGGCGGGCGGGACCGGGACCGCGCGGGCCTCGCCCGGCGCGGCCCCGCCCAGCCCGTGCCGCCGCGCCGCCGTACGTACCAGCGTCGCCACCTCCCGCTGGTACGCCTTGGGCGCGTACGACCCGGTCCGGTACAGCTCGCGGTAGCGCGGCACCAGGTGCGGATGGTTGCGCCCGATCCACCGCGCGTACCACTCCCGGGCGCCGGGCCGCAGGTGCAGCGGCAGCGGCGTCACGCTCACCGCGCCGCTGTCCGCGATCGCGGCCACGGTCTCCTCGATCGACGCGGCCGTGTCGGTCAGCCCGGGCAGGATCGGCGCCATCAGCACGCTGACCGCGAAGCCGGCGTCGGTCAGCGCCTTCACCGCGTCCAGCCGGCGGCGCGGGCTGGGCGTGCCGGGCTCGGCCGACCGCCACACGCCCTCGTCGACGAACCCGACGGACATGGAGACGCCGACCCGGGTGACGGACGCGGCCTGGCGCAGCAGCGGCAGGTCGCGCAGGATCAGCGTGCCCTTGGTGAGGATGGAGAACGGGTTCGCGAAGTCGCGGAGCGCCGTGATGATCTCCGGCATCAGCCGGTAGCGGCCCTCGGCGCGCTGGTAGCAGTCCACGTTGGTGCCCATCGCGATGTGCCCGCCCCGCCACGACCGCGCGGCCAGCTCACGGCGCACCAACTCGCCCGCGTTGACCTTGACCACCACCCGGGTGTCGAAGTCGTGCCCGGCGTCCAGGTCGAGGTACGTGTGCGTGTTCCGGGCGAAGCAGTACGTACACGCGTGGCCGCATCCCCGGTACGGATTGATCGTCCACTCGAACGGGACGCGGGACGCGCCGGGCACCCGGTTGATGATTGACTTCGCCCGGATCTCGTAGAACGTCATGCCGGCGAACCCGGGCGTGTCGAACGTCCTGACGACGGCGCTGGGCAGCGCCAGCGGCAGGGGTGGAGCCGCCGGCGCCGCCCTCGGGGAGGACTCCGGAGGAGTCGAGTCCTCCGGTCCCCGCGGGGAGCCGTCGTCGGGGGGAGCCGACAGGTTCGCCCAGCGCATGACCACTAGTCGAACATACGTTCGATCATTCTGTCCAGCGCGACACGCCTACGGGCGAACCGGCCCCGCGCTGTCCCGGCGGATCAGCTCCGCGCCGACCTCCTCGATCCGGTTGCCGGGCTCGCCCGCGCCGTCCAGCGCCAGCGTCATCGCCCGCGCGCCCATCTCGGCCAGTGGCAGCCGTACCGTGGTCAGCGCGGGCGTCACGTCGCGCGCGACCGGCATGTCGTCGAACCCGGCCACGCTGACCCGGCCCGGCACGTCGATGCCGCGGGCGCGCAGCAGCGCCAGCGCGCCGATCGCCATCGAGTCGTTCAGCGCCGCGATCGCGGTCAGGCCGGGCTCCGCGTCCAGCAGCGCGGCCGCGGCCTCGGCGCCACTGTCCCGGTCGAAGTCCGCGTACGCGATCCGCGCGGCCGGCAACTCGTGCCCCCGCTCGCGCGCGGCGCGCCGCAGGCCGGAGAGCCGGTCCGTGGTGGTGGTCAGCAGCTTCGGCCCGGCGATCACGCCGATCCGCCGGTGGCCCAGCGCGTAGAGCTCGGAGCCGAGCAGGTAGCCGCCCATCTCGTTGTCCGGCACCACGGCGTCGCCGGCGTGCTGGTGGCGGCCGATCACCGCGACTCGGCCGCCGCCCTTCTCGTACACCTGGAGCTTGCCGACCAGCGCCCGGGTGAAGTCCTCGTCGTGGTAGCCGGAGCCGGCCAGCACCAGCGCGGCCACCTGGTGCGCGCGCAGCAGCTCGACGTACTCCAGCTCGCGGGCCGGGTCGCGGTAGCTGTTGCAGATGATCACCAGGCGGCCGTGCTCGGTGGCGACGCGCTGCAGCCCCCGGGTGATCTCCGCGAAGTACGGGTCGGAGACGTCGTGCACGATCACGCCGATCGCGCTCCGGTTCGCCCGGGCCAGCGACTGGGCGTGCGCGTTCGGCACGTACTGCAGCTCCTCGACCGCGGCCAGCACCCGCTCGCGCAGCGCGTCGGTGACCGGCTTGGGGCTGCCGTTGATGATCCTGGAGGCGGTCGCGGGCGACACCCCGGCCCGCTTCGCGACCTCGGCCAACGTCGCCATGGGCGGCACGTCCCTTCCGGCGTCCTCATCGCTTGCTGCGAGAGAAGAATATCGACTTCGCAACGTCCGAAGGTTACGGGAAAGCCCTTGCCGGGCCGCTGGTGGCGCCAGTAGATTGCCCAGGAAAGCGCTTACCCGGGGAGCCTGGAGGACCGCACCATGGCGCGAAGGACGATCGGCATCGTGCTCAACGGCGTGACCGGCCGGATGGGCTATCGGCAGCACCTGGTCCGTTCGCTGCTGGCGCTCCGGGAGCAGGGCGGACTGCCGCTGGCGAACGGTGACCGGCTCTACCCGGAGCCGGTCCTGGTCGGCCGCAACGAGGCGAAGCTGCGTGAGATCGCGGAGCGGCACGGGCTCACCGACTACACCACGGACCTGGCCGCCGCGCTGGCCCGGCCGGACGTGGAGATCTACTTCGACGCGCAGGTCACGGCGCAGCGGGAGAAGGCGCTCCGGCTGGCGATCGAGGCCGGCAAGCACATCTACACGGAGAAGCCGACCGCCGAGGACCTGGCCGGCGCCGTCGACCTGGCCCGGCTGGCGGACGCGGCCGGGATCAAGCACGGCGTGGTCCAGGACAAGCTCTTCCTGCCCGGCCTGCGCAAGCTGGACCGGCTGGTCAAGGGCGGGTTCTTCGGCCGCGTCCTGTCCATCCGCGGCGAGTTCGGCTACTGGGTCTTCGAGGGCGACTGGCAGGCCGCGCAGCGTCCCTCGTGGAACTACCGGTCGCAGGACGGCGGCGGCATCGTGGTCGACATGTTCCCGCACTGGCACTACGTGCTGGAGCAGATCTTCGGCGAGGTCAAGGCCGTGACCGCGCACGTCGCCACGCACGTGCCGACCCGCTGGGACGAGTCCGGCGCCGCCTACGACGCGACCGCGGACGACGCCGCGTACGGCATCTTCGAGCTGGCGGGCGGCGTGGTCGCGCAGATCAACTCGTCCTGGGCGGTCCGGGTCTACCGCGACGAACTGGTCGAGTTCCAGGTGGACGGCACCGAGGGCAGCGCGGTCGCCGGCCTGCGCGAATGCCGGATCCAGCACCGGGCCACCACGCCCAAGCCGGTGTGGAACCCGGACCTGCCGGCCACCGAGGACTTCCGCGCGCAGTGGCAGGCCGTGCCGGACAACGAGGAGTTCGACAACGGCTTCAAGGCGCAGTGGGAGCTGTTCCTGCGGCACGTGGCCGAGGACACGCCGTACACCTGGGACCTGTGGGCCGGTGCGCGTGGCGTGCAGCTGGCCGAGCTGGGTCTGCGATCGGCGCGCGAGGGCCGCCGCGTCGAGATCCCGGCCCTGTCGTGAGCCGCGCCCGATTCTCGCTGAACGCGGCCACCACCAAACGCTGGCCGGTGGACGAGCTGTTGGCCGGTGCCGCCGCCGCGGGCATCGGCGGCGTGGGGCTGTGGCGGGAGGAGACGCGGGCCTACGGCGTGGAGAAGGCGGCCGCGCTCGCCCGCGACCTGGGCGTGCCGATCACCACGCTGTGCCGCGGCGGGTTCTTCCAGGAGCCCGGGTGGTACGACGAGAACCGGCGCGCGATCGACGAGGCGCACACGCTCGGCACGCCGGTGCTGGTGCTGGTCTGCGGCGGCCTGCCGGACGGTTCGCGGGACGTGGACGGCGCCCGGCGGCACGTCGGCGACGCGATCGGTGAGCTGGTCCCGCACGCGCGCGCGGCCGGGGTGCGACTGGCGATCGAGCCGCTGCACCCGATGTTCGCCTCCGACCGGTGCGTGGTCTCCACGCTCGGCCAGGCGCTGGACCTGGCCCGGCCGTACCCGGCGGAGTCGGTCGGCGTGTGCGTCGACACGTACCACGTCTGGTGGGACCCGGAGGTCTGGGAGCAGATCGCCCGGGCCGGCGCGGAGCACCGGATCGCCACGTTCCAGGCCGCGGACTGGATCACGCCACTGCCCGAGGGGGTGCTGCTCGGCCGCGCGCTGCCCGGCGACGGCGTGATCGAGCTGCGCCGGTTCCGCGAGGCGGTCGACGCGGCCGGGTACACCGGCCCGGTCGAGGTGGAGGTCTTCCACGCTGACGTCTGGGCCCGCCCGGGAGCGCAGGTGCTGGCCGAGGCGCTGGACGGCTACCTCGCCCACGTCGCCTGACCGGCCCCGGAAAGCCATCGAGGGTACGGCGGGGAGAACCTCCCGGCCGTACCCTCGAATGTCTGTGGATCGTCAGCTCTGCTGCGCGGCGAGCTGGGACTTGACCTCGTCCATGTCCAGCGCCCGGACCTGCTCGATCACCGAGTCCAGCGCGGACGAGGGGAGCGCGCCCGGCTGCGAGAAGACGATCACGCCGTCGCGGATGGCCATGATGGTCGGGATCGAGCGGATGCCGAACTTCATGGCGATCTCCTGCTCGGCCTCGGTGTCGACCTTGCCGAACGTGATGTCCGGGTTCTTCTCGGAGGCCGCCTCGTAGGTGGGGGCGAACCTCACGCACGGGCCGCACCAGCTGGCCCAGAAGTCGACGAGCACGATGCCGTCCTTGCTCGTCACGTCGTCGAAGTTCGCGTCGGTCAGCGCAACGGTCGCCATGTGATGTCTCCGATCTGGCCGTGTGAGGCCTTTCCGTCTCCGGTCATCGAAACCAATCCCCGCCGTGGCGCATTCCCGGCGGGCCGCCGGGCGGGGAGTGGCGCCCGCCTCACCTGGGTAGTTACCCGTTCCGAGCGCCGGCTAGGCGGGTCCGGGCGTGCAGATTTCCTGCGTGCAATTCCCACCCGACTTCGCTCCGCAACGGCGTCGGTTGAGCGCACGGATCTTCCACCGATTACGGTGAGTATTGGGAGCGTTCCCGGGTAACCGCTCTCGCACAGGCTGTCCGACCTGCGGGAGCCGCTTGAGGTAGGGATATCCCTTGCCGTTACACTGTGTCACGCCTCACGTGACAACACGATAGGTTACGTCTCGAATAGATAACTGTCGCCAAAACAACTAGCTTGAACTCTTCCATTGAATACGGACGGTGAGGCAAAATCTTCTCCAACAGAGCGTGGGCGGCGGGTGCCGGGGAGGGCCCCGCCGCTCATTGCGTCCGGAGAAAGTCGACGCGTGACGTCACCGCTCCATCTCCGGAACACTCCCGGCGAACCGCCGTACTCCCCGTTTGACCGAGGGCGGCACCCGTGTGGCCATATGCTGGCGCGTGGGAGGTCGTCGCCATGCCGAGCCCGTCCGCATCCGAACGCCGCCGGTTCGCCGCCCGGGCCCCGGCGTCGCCGATACCGGCGCCGCAGTGGGCCCTCCTGGTCCGCCTGCCCGGCCGCGTGGTGATCGCGGCCACCTCCGCGCAGCACGACTCGCCCGGCCGTACCGTCGCCGAGGGACTCGCCGGGCTCGCCGCGATCGCCGCCGGCCGCGCCTCGGACAGCGACCTGGTCCGGGCCGTGGTGGCCGCGGTGTACGCGGAGACCGAGGACGGCGCGCCGGACGCGCAGGAGTTCACCGACCCCGGGGCCGGGCTCGCCGCGGTGCTGGCCGCCAGCCGGGAGGCGGCCCGGGTGCTGGCCGAGCACGCGGACCCGGCCGACTCCGCCGCGTACCGGCAGTGGATCCAGGCGATCGCCGCGAAGGTCTGCGCCGCGTCCCGCTCCGGCCACCTCGCCGGCCCGCGCGTCTCCGCGGACGAGCGGCGTTTCCTGACCGACCTGGGGGCCGCGCTCGGGCTGGTCTAGGGTCTGGACCCCGTGGAGTCCTCTTCGTCCGATCCGGCCGCCGAGCCGCAACTGGAGGTGGGCGTCGGGCCGTGGCCCGGCCCGTGGCCGGACGATCCGCGCTACGACCCGGAGCTGCTGGCCGGCGGCGACCGGCGCAACGTGGTGGACCGCTACCGGTACTGGCGGCGCGAGGCGGTCGTCGCCGACCTCGACCGGCGCCGGCACGGGTTCCACGTCGCGATCGAGAACTGGCAGCACGACCTGAACATCGGCACGGTGGTGCGCAACGCCAACGCGTTCCTGGCCGCGGAGGTCCACATCGTCGGCCGCCGCCGCTGGAACCGGCGCGGCGCCATGGTCACCGACCGCTACCAACACGTACGGCACCATCCCACGATCGAGGATTTCACGGCGTGGGCCCGCGCGGCGGAGCTGCCCGTGATCGGCATCGACAACCTGCCCGGCGCGCGCCCGATGGAGTCCGAGGTGCTGCCGCGCCGCTGCGTGCTGCTGTTCGGCCAGGAGGGCCCCGGGCTGTCCGATGTCGCCCGTGACGCCTGTGACCAGGTGTTCTCCATCGCGCAGTACGGCTCGACCCGGTCGATCAACGCGGGCGTGGCGAGCGGCATCGCGATGCACGCCTGGATCCGCGCCCATGCCGTCCCGGTCGGGGACGAAAAACCCGATTCGCTTGACGCCGGGGGCGGCGGGCACGCACCGTAGTGCTGTGGGCGTGACGGTGAGTTGTCCCCGGTGCGGGGGCTCGGTCAGGCCGCCGGACCTGATGCACCCGGACTGGCGGTGTGACCCGTGCGGCCCGGTCACCCCGCTGCACGTGGCCGAGCACATCGGCCCCGAGATAGTGGAGAGTGTGACCGCGCACACCGCGAACGGCCGCTCGCACGTGCCGCTCTGGTGCCCGTGGCCGCTGCTGCCCGGCTGGACCGTGACCGGCGTCGGCTGGGCCGGCGACGAGCGGACCGGCGTGCGGGCCACCACGCTGGCGTGCAGCGGACCGGCCCCGCTCGGCGACGGCCCGGCGGACATCGTGCTGGTCGCGGAGGAACCCGGCGTCGGCCTGGGCACCCGGCTGGCCGGCCTGCCCGGGCTGGACTGCGGTGAGCTGCTGCGTTCCGCCATGGAGGGCGCGGCCGGCGCGCACGCGAAGATCAAGGTCGGCGGGCACCCCACTCCACTGTGGGTCGTCAAGTCACCGGCCGACCGCAGCGCGTACGCCGGAGAAGCGCGTGGGATGTGGCTGTATGCGGTAGCCTGGCCCGCGAGCGCGGGTTACCTCTTCGCCGAGCATGTCGTTCTTCACGATCTGTCGGAGTGGGTGCCACCCGAGCTTGTGTACGGTGCTCCATCTCCGTACCTTCATGGACGGGCGTGAGCGCCTGAGTGAATGGTCCGGCGTTGGGTCATTCGTTCACAGCCAGAAGCGCAACTGATACTCTGAGTGGGCGGCGCACAACGGTATCTGACCGCCGCGGAGGGGGATGGCCCGCAATGTCGCCAAAGAAGATCCTCACCTGGCTCGGAATCGCCTTTCTGATCTTCTTCGTTGCGTTCCGGCCAAACTCGGCAGCCGACGTGTTCCAGTCTCTGGGCAGCACGATCGGCGACATCGCACAGGGCTTCAGCGAGTTCTTCACCAGCCTGGTCGCCTGAGCCGGTCATGACGACGGCATCGAGGCCTCCCGGCCCCGACGATGGGTACATCGCACCCGAGTTCGAGGCCGAAGAGTTCGAGGGGCTGCGCGTCGACTCCTCCGGCATGCCGCTGGGGCCACGCCGGGTCCTCCCTCTGGAGGACGAGCCCACCACCCTGGTCGCCCGCTATCTCTTCCCGACCGAGCGCTACCGGGGCGAGTGGAAGCGGCACTGGGTTCACCTGTGGACACCGCTGCTGATCGGTGCCGCGGCCACGTTCCTGCTCGGCTACCTCTCCGGCTTCCTGGCCAGACAGGAGCAGGCGAGCGGGTTCACCACGGTCGCGGTGATCGTCTGGCTCGGCGTCATGGGCTGGGTGGCGTGGAAGGTGGCGGACTGGTACTTCGACCGCTTCATCCTGACCAACAAGCGCGTGATGGTCGTGAACGGCATCATCACGCGCAAGGTGGCGATGATGCCGCTGGCCCGGGTCACGGACATGAAGTACGAGCAGTCACCGGTCGGCCGGATGCTGAACTACGGCACGTTCGTGCTGGAGTCGGCCGGTCAGGACCAGGCGCTCCGCGAGGTCAAGCACCTGCCGAACCCGAACGAGCTCTACCTGCGCGTGGTCGAGGAGATGTACGAGCCGCAGGCCGTCGAGGCCCGGCTCGGCAAGAACGCGGACCCCGGCGACGACGCCTGATCCCGCCCGGATATCAGCCGTTCGCCCATAGATATCGCTCCCCGCGTCGTGTGAGTCTGTCTGGGACGGCTTGCCACGCGGGGGAGGGTGACGATGGAGGGCGACTCGGAGGCGGCGCCGGTCAGCGCCGACCGGGACCTGCGCGTGGTCGCCGACAGCGTCGACGACGAGTTCCGCGACTTCGTCTCCGCCCGCTCCGGCGCGCTGCTGCGCACGGCGTACCTGCTGGCCGGCGACTGGGCGACGGCGGAGGACCTGCTGCAGACCGCGCTGACCAAGACGTACCTGGCCTGGCGCCGGCTCGGGCGGATCGAGGCGGTCGAGCCGTACGCGCGACGCGTGCTGGTCAACACCGCCACCAGCTGGTGGCGCCGCCGCTGGCACGGTGAGCGCCCCACCGAGGTGCTGCCGGAGCGCGCGGCACCGGACGAGATCGAGGCCCAGCTGGAGCGGGACGCGCTCTGGCGGCACGTGCGGGCGCTGCCCACCCGGCAGCGGGCCGTGCTGGTGCTGCGCTTCTACGAGGACCTGTCCGAGGCGCAGACCGCCGCGATGCTGAACATCTCGCCCGGCACGGTCAAGAGCCAGACCTTCCGCGCGCTGAACGTGTTGCGCCGGCGCCTGGTCGCGGAGGGCATCGACCCGGACTCGGGCGTGCCGGTGCCGGAGCCCGCCGCCGAGGCCGCGCCGCGCCCGGAGCCGGTGATCACCACCCGGCCGCTGCCGGCCCGCCCGGCCGCGCCCACGCCCACCGCGCTGTCCGAGGTCCGCCGGCAGCTCGCGCGGGAGAGGCGGTGAGCCCGGTGCTCGAGGACCGGCTCCGTGACCTCTTCGCGGCGACCACGCAGAGCGTGCCGTCCGCGGACGACCCCGCGGCCCGCGCCATGGCCCGGGGCCGGGCGATCCGCCGCCGGCGGCTGACGGTCGCCGCCGCGGCCGCGGCCCTGCTGGCCGGCGCGTCCGTCTACGGGCTCGGCACGCTCGGGCCGCGCGGCGGAGCGCCCACGGTCATGCTGCCGAACGGCGCGCCGGTGGAGGCGTCCAGCGCCGCGCCGCCGGCCGTGGCCGAGGCCGACCGCGGGCCGGACGGGTCCGCCACCGCGGAGCAACGCGACATCGGCGGCGAGCCCACCGGGCTGGAGCTGGACGTGCGCGTCGGTGACCAGCTGTGGACCACCGGCGGGTCGGTGGTGACGCTGGCCGGCGTGGGGAACGTCACCCGGGCGTACCGGGTGCCGATCGGCTGGGTCTACGGCGGCGAGCACGGCGTCCGGCTGCTGGTGCTGGAGGACGGCAGCACCAAGGCACTCAGCGCGCGCGGCGACGGCTGGGCGCTCGACCCGGCCGGCGAGCGGATCGCGTTCGTCGCGGACGGCCGGCTGCACGTCGGCGCCGTGACCGTGGACGGCCTGGCGGTGACCGGCGGCGCACCGATCGCGGGGGAGGTGTACCCGGCCGGCTTCGTCGGCGACAGCGTGCTGATCCGGGCCGGCGACGGGGCGTACGCGCTGCTCGATCCGGCCGCGCCGGTCGAGCCGGCGGTCAACCCGCGGGTGCTGACCGTGCTCGGCCCGCGCGCCGACGGCGCCGTCACCGCGCTGGTCCGCGAGGAGGGCGGCGACCGGGTCTGCCTGGCCCGGCTGGAGGCGGCCGCGCCGGAGCTGAGGATCGGCACGACCGGCGGGTGCGCGCTCGGGCTGACCGTGGACGGCGACTCGGGCGTGCGGCTGTCCGCCGACGGCAGCCACCTCTACCAGGCCGGCGACGACGGATTCCGGCTGATCGACGTGGACGCCGCGATCGGCGGCGCCGGCGGCACCGTGGACTGCGCGGCTGGGACCGGCACCGCGCCGGTCTGGATCTCCGCGGACGCGCTGCTGGCCGGCGCGGACGGCACGGCGGTCACCTGCCGGGTCGACGGCGTGCGCGGCACGGTGGCGCTGCCCGCCGGTGTCGGGGCGAACTGGCAGTACGTGCCGCGGCTCGGCGGGCTTCCGGGCTCGCGTACCCGGTAGATGTCTGATGCAGACTTTGTAGGTGACCGCACCCCGTATCGACCTGCACACCCACTCCACCGCCAGTGACGGCACGCTGCGCCCGGCCGAGCTGATCCGGGCCGGGGCCGCCGCCGGGCTGACCGTGATGGCGATCACCGACCACGACACCACGGCCGGCTGGGCGGAGGCGGCCGGCGTGCGCCCGGACGGGCTGACGCTGATCCGGGGCGCGGAGATCTCCTGCCGCTGGCACGGCGCGGAGCCGGGGATCGGGCTGCACCTGCTGGCGTACCTGATCGACCCCGCGGACGCGGCGCTCACCGGCGAACTGGCCCGGGTGCGGGCCGACCGGGAGCGGCGCGGCGAGGCGATCGTCGATCTGCTGCGCGCCGACGGCATCGACGTGAGCTGGGCGGAGGTGATGGAGTACGCGGCCGGCGGCTCGGTCGGACGCCCGCACATCGCGGCCGCGCTGATCCGGGCCGGGCTGGTCGACACCACGTCGGAGGCGTTCGGGCCGCGCTGGCTCGGCCGCCGCTACCGGCTGCCCAAGGCCGACATCGACGTCTTCACCGCGGTACGGCTGGTGCGTGGCGCCGGCGGCGTACCGGTGCTGGCCCACCCGCGCGCCACCCGGCGCGGCCGGATCGTGCCGGACTCGCTGATCGAGGAGCTGGCCGGAACCGGGCTGTTCGGCCTGGAGGCGGACCACGAGGACCACTCGCCCGAGGAGCGCGAACACGTGCGGCGGCTCGCGGACCGGCTCGGCCTGGTGGTGACCGGCTCGTCCGATTTCCACGGTACGCACAAGACCGTGGCGCTGGGCGCGTTCACCACCGCGCCCGAGGTGCTCGACAAGATCGTGGCGGCCGGCACCGGAGTCCCCCCGCTCTGACCAATGTTGATCACGGTAGCGTGATCATGTGGACTTCAAGCTGCTCGGCGAGGTCTTCGTCACGCTGCTGGTCATCGTGGACCCGCCGGGAATGGTGCCGATCTTCCTGGCCCTGACCGGCACGCTGCCGAAGCGCGACCGGCGCCGGGCCGGGCGACAGGCGGTCGCGCTGGCCTTCGGCGTCATCGTGGTGTTCGCGCTGCTCGGCCAGACGCTCCTCGACTACCTGCACGTCGACCTGCCCGCGCTGCAGGGCGCCGGTGGGCTGCTGCTGATCCTGATCGCGCTGGAACTGCTCACCGGCAAGACCGACGACACCAGCGATCGGCAGGCCACCTCGAACGTGGCGCTGGTCCCGCTGGGCGTACCGCTGCTGGCCGGCCCCGGCGCGATCGTCGCCACCATGCTGTTCGTGCGGAACGCGGAGAACTCGGCGGACTACGTGGCGATCGGCGCCGGGATCGTCGCCGTGATGGGCGTGGTGCTGCTGGTCCTGCGCTTCTCCGACGTGATCGTGCGGGTCCTCCGGCCGGGTGGCATCGAGGTGGTGACCCGGATCGCCGGCCTGCTGCTGGCCGCGATCGCGGTACAGCTCATCGCGGACTCGGTGGCCGCGTTCGTGGCGGAGTACGCCGACCACGCGCGGTAGCCGTCGTACCCTCCTGGCAGGATCGAGGGGTGCGCAGGTCTTCCTCCACCGGCCGGTCCGCGGTGCCCGAGCAGCTCGGGTTCCCCGGCATGCCGCAGCGGCTCTTCGTCTGCACGCCCAGCAAGCTCGGCACGTACACGGACTGCCCGCGGCGCTACCGGTACGCGTACGTCGACCGCCCCACGCCGCCGAAGGGCCCGCCGTGGGCGCACAACTCGCTCGGGGCCAGCGTGCACACCGCGCTGAAGAACTGGTTCGACCTGCCCGCCGACCGCCGCCGTCCCGGCGTGCTCCCGACCCTGCTCAAGGCCACGTGGGTACGGGAGGGATACCGCGACGTCGAGCAGGAGCGCGCCGCCTGGCGGGCCGCGCTCGCGTGGCTGGACGGCTACCTCGCCGGCCTCGACCCGGCCTTCGAGCCGGTCGGCGTCGAGCGCGTGGTCGCCGCCCGCACCGCCGTGCTCGCGCTGAGCGGCCGCGCCGACCGGATCGACGCCCGGGTCGGCCCCGACGGCCGCCGCGAGCTGGTCATCGTCGACTACAAGACCGGCCGCGGCGGCGCCGACCCGGACGACGCACGCGGCTCACAGGCGCTGGCGCTCTACGCGTTCGCCGCGGAGAAGGTCTTCCACGCCCCCTGCCACCGGGTCGAGCTGCACCACCTGCCGACCGGCGTGGTGGCCGCGCACGAGCACACCGACGAGTCCCTGGCCCGCCAGGTCCGCCGCGCCGAGGAGACCGCCGCCGACATCATGGCCGCGGAGGCCGCCGTCACCGAGGGCGCCGACCCCGACACGGCCTTCCCCACCACCCCCGGCCGGCTCTGCTCCTGGTGCGACTTCCGCGCGATCTGCCCGGCCGGCTCCTCCGCCGAGCCGAAGCCCCCCTGGTCGGCCGTCGAGTCGACACTCCGCCCCGACCCGTCCTCCCGCCCCACCCCGGCCCCGGACTGACCGCCGCTGGCTCCCCGGCACGCCGCCGATCGCGACTGATCACCGACTGATCACCGTCTGCTCTCCGGGCGCGTCTCTGATCGAGGTTGACCGCGGCCGGCCCCGGCGCGTCCCTGATCGGGACAGGCCGCCGGCCGCCGCTTCTGGCGCGCCGCTGATCGGGACTGACCGTCGGCCGCTTCGCGCCTGCGTGGCCTGGCCGGCCAGCGGACGAAGGGGCGTCCTGATCACCATTCCGTCCGATACTTCCCGGCGCGGACGGCCGGCGAGCCGCGTTCGCCCGCCGATTCCGTGTGGTGCCGCGTGGTCGCCGCGTCCGTGGTCGACGGCATCGGTCCGGCCGGCTTTGCTCTGCTTACCTGAACGAACCCGACCAAAGTGCTCGCCGGGACGTCACTCGCGAGTGGCGGTTTGTGGGTGATTCGTCCAGGTAAGCAGAGCAAATGCTGCCGGGAGGGCGGCGCCGGGTCGAGGCGGCGGGGGATCAGGCGGGGGTGGGGATGCCGAGGCGGGCGGCGCGGGCGAGGGCGGCCTTGTGGTGGGGGCTGGTGTAGAGGCGGCGGGGGAGTTGGGTGAGGGCGAGGTTCAGGGCGCGGGTGCTGAGGGCGGCGGTCAGGTCGGTGGTGGGCAGGCCGGGGAGTCCGTAGAGGCGGCGGGCCCAGGGTGGGAGCAGGGAGACGGCGAGGCCCGCTATGCCGGTGTAGAGCAGGCGCGGCGGGCCGAGGTTGACCAGCAGTCGCAGGGGGAGGCCGCCGAGCAGGGAGGTGCCGGGGGTGGGGATCGGGGGCGCGCTGAGGAACGCGAACGTGGAGGCGGCGTCGGGGGTGATGCGCAGCTCGGGGCGGATCTCGGCGTAGTAGTCGGCGACCTCGGCGACGGTGCCGGGGACGGTCGCGGGGTCCAGGCCGATCAGGGCGGCGGCGCGGCGCTGTTCGGCGTAGTAGCCGTCGGCCTCGGCGGGGGTGAGAGGGAGTCCGGCGCGGAGGGCGGTGGTCAGGAACGACTCCACCTCGGCGACGTGCACCCAGCGCAGCAGTTCGGGGTCGTCGAGGCGGAACTCCTCGCCGGTCAGCGGGTCGGTGGCGCGCATCGCGGCGTGCCGGCGGCGGACGCGCCGGGCCGCGGCCTCGGCCTGCGCGGTGGTGCCGTAGAGCACGGTCACCACGTACTCCGAGGTGCGGCCGAGGCGGCCCATCGGATCGGCGCGGTACGACGAGTTCTGCGCGACGCCCGCGATCGCGCGCGGGTGCAGCGCCTGGAGATAGAGCGAGCGGAGGCCGGCGACCAGCATGATCGGGCTGGCGTGGACGCGCCAGCTCACCGAGCCGGGACCGAACAGACCGAGGTCGTCGTCGGGATCCATCCACCAAGACTACGGCGGGGAACGCTCACCGATCGGCGGAGCGGCGGGACTGGCAGCCGGGGCAGAGGCCCCAGAACGTGACCTCGGCCTCGTCCACCTCGAAGCCGGCGGTGTGGTACGGCTCCAGGCAGGGCGCGTCGCCGACCACGCAGTCGACGTCCGCCACCTCGCCGCAGCCGCGGCAGACCACGTGGTGGTGGTTGTCGCCGGTGCGGGCCTCGTAGCGCGCGGGGCTGCCGGCCGGCTCCAGGCGGCGGGCCAGGCCGGCCCGGGAGAGCGCGCCGAGCACGTCGTAGATGGCCTGGGTGGAGACCGAGTCCAGGCGCAGCCGCACCTGCCGGGCGATCTCCTCGACCTCCAGGTGGCCGCCGCGGGCGAGCACGTCGAGCACGGCGAGCCGCGGGCGGGTGACCCGCAGGCCGCGCATTCGCAGCTGCTCGTCGGCGGTAGGCATCCAACCATGACAACACGTCGCTGCCTGCCGCTCAAGACGCTCGCTCACAGGTGGTGCTCACGGACACATCAGCGGATTACCAGAGAAGATCGGGAACCGGACCGATCAGGCGGTGACTTTGTTGACGTAGCAACCGGACGTACGGCCTGAGGAGTCATCGTGTTCGAGACCATCAACGGCATGCCCGCGCATGTGCTCATGGTGCATGCGGCGGTCGTCTTCGTGCCCCTGCTCGCGCTCGGCGCGATCGTCTTCGCGGTATGGCCGGCGGTGCGCGGCCGGATCGACTGGGCGGTCGCGCTGCTGGCCGTGGTCGCGCCGCTGTCCGCGCTGTTCTCGATGCTCTCCGGCAACGCGTTCTACCGCATGCGGGAGGCGGACGGCACGCCGGAGCAGTTCCTCGACCAGATCGGCGTGCACGCCTCGTACGGCCAGCGGACGTTCGTCTTCTCGCTCGGCCTCGCCGTGGTCACCGGCGCGCTGCTGTTGCTGACCCGCCGGGCCACCGGCCCGAA
This sequence comes from Catenuloplanes atrovinosus, assembly GCF_031458235.1. Classification (NCBI taxonomy): domain Bacteria; kingdom Bacillati; phylum Actinomycetota; class Actinomycetes; order Micromonosporales; family Micromonosporaceae; genus Catenuloplanes; species Catenuloplanes atrovinosus. The sequence continues at coordinate 8,255,238 of NZ_JAVDYB010000001.1, forward strand.
GGCGCTCTCCATCGGGCTGAGCGTGGTGGCGGTGGTGCTGGCCGTGGTCACCGGCTACTTCGTGGTGATGACCGGCGACTCCGGCGCGGCGATGAGCTGGAAGATCTCCTAGAACAGCACCCGCCCGCAGACCGCGCACAGCGCGATCACCATCACGACCAGCGCGCCGATCCCGACGCCGTAGCTCAGGCCACGCGCGCGGGACTCGGCCTCGTCGATCGCGGCCGCGTCCTGGCGGGGCAGCCGGCGCGGCGGCGGGGACGGCCGCAGCATCGGCGGACGCCAGCCGGGCGGCGGGGGCTGCTGCGGCGGCGGCCCGGTGTACCCGGTCTCGGCCGCGGACGGCGGCGGGCCGGAGACGTCCCGCCAGGGGCTGTGGTCGTCGGGGGCACCGCTGGGGGTCGTCACGTCATCCGACGCTACCAACGCGCCATCCGGACGACCCACCTGCGGGGGACACCGGACATCCGCGGGTGGGTACGCTGGTGCGCGTGAACCCGGAGCTTGAGCCGCGCGCCGGCATCGACGACGAGCGCACCGTCGACCTGGTCGACGACGACCTGCCCGTGCTCCCGGACCAGACGTCCGACGACACGGACCGTGGCTGGGGAGAGTACGGCAGCGGTGGCAGCAACGACGACCGCCTGCTCGAGGACCGGCCGCCACACTGGTGACAAAGTTATCCACAGGCCGGGGAGACCTGCCTGTGGATAACGTGTGGATCTGTGGATAACCCGCGCGTTCTGTGGACGGCGGGTTACGAGGCGCTGGCGGCCGGGCTGCTGGACGTGGTCGTCGAGGAGCTGGTCGACGCCGCCGCGGGCTTGGCCGCGCCCTCCGACTTCGACTCCGTCTTCGTCTCGGACGACGAGGACGACGCCGCCGCGCCCGACTTGCCGGACTCGGACGAGGACGAGGCGCTGCCGCCACGTGAGTCGGTGCGGTAGAAGCCCGAGCCCTTGAACACGATGCCCACCGAGTTGAACAGCTTGCGCAGGCGCCCCTGGCAGGCCGGGCACTCGGTCAGCGGGGCGTCGCTGAACGACTGCACCGCCTCGAGCTGGTGGCCGCACTCGGTGCAGGCGTACTGGTAGGTGGGCACGTTCCCCTCCGGAGGATCATCGGCTCAGTGACGTCCGAGGCAACGCCGGGTTGGCACTCGGGAATTCCGAGTGCCAATGATCCGTCATCGGGGCGCCCTCCGTCCAGCGAGGCGGCGCTCACCCGAGCCGGACCAGCCCCCCGGACGGGGTGATCACCGCCTGGACGCGCCGATCGTGCGGTTCGCTGGGCAGCTCGTCGACCAGCTCGCCGTCGTGCAGCAGCGCCACGACCAGCGCGGACGCGCACCTGGTGAGCGCGCGGTCGTAGGAGCCGCCGCCGCGGCCGAGCCGCACGCCGCGCCGGTCCACCGCGAGCGCGGGCACCACGACCAGCGTGGCCTCCGCGATCGCGGCCGGCCCGCGCCGCCGCCCGCTGGGCTCACGCAGGCCGCGGGCGCCGACGGTGAGCGACGCCGGCCCCCCGTACTCCGCCCAGTCCAGGTCGAGATCGCGCAGCAGGATGGGCAGCAGCAGCGTCCCGTGCGGGCGCAGCATCCGGGAGAGCGAGTCCGGCAGGTCCGCGCCGCCGGGCTCCGCGCCGACCGGCACGTACGCGGTGGCCAGGGCCGGCCGTTCCGCCTCTATCAGGTCGCTCAGCGCGCGGCGCACCCGCCCGGCCGCGGCCCGGCGATCGTCCTCCGGCAGCGCCCGCCGGGCGGCCAGCACCCGGTCCCGTACCGTCGTCTTGAGCGCCCGGTGATCGTTCTCCCGCGCGAGGTCGTCTTGATCCGAAAAATCCGGCACGCAACACTCCAGCCACAACCCCGGCATTCGGGGCGTCCTGTGCCAGCATCGCAGCTAACGGGCCCGGCGTCATGGGGGGAGAGGCGGTGACCCTGCGCGGACGGTTGACCTCCGCCTTCCTCTCGGTGGTGCTCGGCCCGGTGCTGCTCGGTGCCGTCTTCGTCGGCGGCGCCGTCGACGCGCTCGGCCGCGACCGCGCGCAGGAGCGGCTCGACCTGGCCGCCGAGGCGGTCCGCGGTGCGGTCGGCGGGCTCTGCGGACGGCTCTCCGCCAGCGCGGACGCGCTCGCCGTGCTGCCCGACCCGGCCCAGCGCGCCGGCCTGGCCGCGCGGGTCGTCTCCCGCGGGCTGGCCAGCGCGGTCCAGGTGGTGGACGGGACCGGCGCCCCGCAGTTGACCACCGCGAACCTGCCCGCGTCGCCGTGGGCCGACTGCGCCGCGCCGGGCAGCGCCGAGGCGCCGCCGCGCGCGATCGCGGCCCGGGTGGAGATCCGCGACGCGTTCGGCCTGCGGGTGGCCGTGGTCTACGTGGTGCAGGCGGTCGACGAGGGCCTGGTCCGCCGGCTGTCCGCCGCGACCGGCGGCGGCGTCACGCTGATCGAGGACCCGGACGGTACGGCCGCGCGCGGCGCCGCGGAGCCCGCGGACCGGGCCGGACTCGCCTGGCTGACCGGCGGTGGCAGCGCCGCCGACGGCGACGGCCGGTACGTCCGCCGCCTCGGCCCCGCCCCCGGCCAGCCGCTCCCGCTGGCCGTCTCGGTGCCCGGCCCGGACCGCCGTGACCTCTTCGCCGTGCTTCTCGGCATCGTGGTGCTGGCCGGCGCGCTCGCCGTGCTGGTCGCGGCCGCGCTGGCCCGCTCCACCACCCGCCCGCTGGCCGAACTGGTCCGCGCCGCCGACCGGGTGGCCGGCGGCGACCTGGACGCGCGCGTGCCGGTGCGCGGGCACGACGAGGTGGCCCGGCTCGGCGGCGCGTTCAACCGGATGACCCGGGAGACGCAGGCGTACGTGCAGGCGCTCACCGCCGGCCGCGACCAGTTGCGCCGGCACCTGCGCACGCTCGGCGAGACGCTCTCCGGCACGCACGACCTGGACCGGATTCTGCGCGTGCTGCTGCGTACCGCGATGGTCGCCACCGGCGCGCGGGCCGGCCTGGTGCTGCTGCACGACCCGGAGACCGGCCACCTGGTCGGCCGCTGCGCGGACGGGCTGGGCGACCGGACGCCGCACGCGGAGCCGGCCGCACTGCGGATCGCGGTCGGGCGTGGCCTGCTCGGCTCCGTGGCCGCCACCGCGGAGCCGCGCCGGGGCCGGGTGCACCCGGACGGCGCGCCGCTCTGCCCGGAGGAGCCGCGCTGCCGGACGTACGTGGCGGTGCCGTTCCGGCCGCCGTACGACGACGCGGCCGGGGAGGCCGGGCCGGCCGCGAGCGGCGTGCTGGCGCTCTACGACCGGCTCGGCGCGGACGACTTCGACGACGTGGACCTGGGCACGCTGCGCACGTTCGCCGGGCAGGCCGCGGTCGCGGTGGAGAACGTACGGGTGCACGAGGAGGCGCAGCGGCTCTCGCTCACCGACCCGGTCACCGGACTGTGGAACTACCGCTACCTGCAGGAGTCGATCCGGCGCGAGGTGGAGCGGGCCAGCCGGTTCGGGCGCACGCTGGCCGTGCTGGTGCTGGACCTGGACCACTTCAAGGCGGTCAACGACACGTACGGGCACGCGGTCGGCGACGCGGTGCTGGTGGAGTTCGCCCGGCGGGTACGGTCCGGCCTGCGCGAGGTCGACCTGGCGTTCCGGCAGGGCGGCGAGGAGTTCGTGGTGCTGCTGCCGGAGACCGACTCCGACGGCGCGGCCACGGTCGCGGAGCGGCTCGGCGCCGCGGTGCGGGACAGCCCGGTGGCGGTCTCCGAGCGGCTGCGGGTGCCGGTGACGGTCTCGATCGGGATCGCGGTCTACCCGCGGCACGGCGGGCACGCCCAGCGCGTGCTGGACGCGGCGGACGAGGCGGTCTACGCGGCGAAGGCGGCCGGCCGGGACACCTACCGGATCAGCGCGCCGCCGCCGGCCGCGCGGGCGCCACGGGCCGGCGTGTCGTCGGCCACCATCCCGGCCGTACCGCTGCTGGCTCTTGATTTTGATCGGGAATCCGAGCTTGATGTCCGTCTTAATCCTGTTTCGGTGGCGGGTGAGGCCGATGGGGCAGATGATGAGGGGGCAGCCGCGACTCCGTCCGGCGTGCCGTCGGGACCGCAGACGCCGCGGCAGAGCCGTGGCCGATAGTCTCGCGGCATGTCGGACCCCACCCTCAGCGAAGGTGCCGTGACCCGAGCCATGACCACGACAGACACCCCGCAGGCCGCCTCCGGCCGCCGAGCCGTCAAGGCGGTCATTCCCGCCGCCGGACTCGCGACCCGGTTCCTGCCCGCGACCAAGGCCGTCCCCAAAGAACTCCTGCCCGTGGTCGACCGGCCGGTGCTGCAGTTCATCGTGGAGGAGGCCGCCGCCGCCGGCATCACCGACGTGCTGCTGGTGACCGGGCGCGGCAAGACCTCCATGGTGGACCACTTCGACCGCCGCCCGGACATCGAGGAGCGGCTGCGCACCAAGGGCGACGACAAGCGGCTGCACGAGGTCCGGCGCACCAGCGACCTGGCGGACATCTACACGGTGCGCCAGGGCGAGCCGCTCGGCCTCGGCCACGCGGTCGGCACCGCCGCCTCGCACGTCGGCGAGGAGCCGTTCGCGGTGCTGCTCGGCGACGAGTTCGTCGAGGAGGACAAGCCGCTGCTGCCGGCCATGCTGGACCTCCAGGCCCGTACCGGCGGGATCGTCCTGGCCTTCATCGAGGTGCCGGACGACGAGGTCTCCCGGTACGGCATCGCCTCCGTCGCGCCGGCCGAGGGCTACGAGGAGCACGGCGACGTGGTCCGGGTGACCGGCCTGGTGGAGAAGCCGAAGAAGGAGGAGGCGCCGAGCAACTACGCGGTCGTCGGCCGTTACGTGCTGCCCGGCCGGATCTTCGACGTCATCAAGGAGACCAAGCCCGGCAGCGGCGGCGAGATCCAGCTGACCGACGCGATGGCCACGCTGCTGGCCGAGGGCACGCCGGTGCACGGCATCGTCTACCGCGGCACCCGGTACGACACCGGCATGCCGCTCGGCTACCTGCAGACCGTGGTCCAGCTCGCGGCCAAGCGGGAGGACATCGGCCCGGCGTTCCGCGCCTGGCTCGGCGACTACGTCGGAGGACAAACCGGATGACTGCGACGGCCGACGCCGAGGCGGCCGCTAACGAGCTGACGCCACTCGCCGACTACCTGGGCAGCGTGCTGCGCAGGTTACGGCCGTTGCCTCCGCTCGACCTCGACCTCACCCAGGCGTACGGGAACGTGCTCGCCGAGCACGTGACCAGCCCGCATCCGGTGCCCGCGTTCGACCAGGCGGCCATCGACGGGTACGCGGCGCGCTGGGAGGACATCGCGGCGGCCGGCCGCAGCGGTTCGCACCCCGCCTTCGGCATGCACGAGGGCAGGGTGCCGGACCCGCGGCCGGTCCGTCTCAACGTCGTCGGCGACCTCGGCGCCGCCAGCTGGCGCCCGGTCCGGCTCACGCCCGGCGCGTGCTTCTCGGTCGCGGCCGGCTCGCCGCTGCCGATGGGCGCGGACGTGGTGGTGCCGGTGCCCTGGACCGACCAGGGCATGGCCGCCGTCGAGATCTACCAGGCCCCCAAGCGGGGGTACGGGCTGCGCCGCGCCGGCGAGGAACTGCCGGCCGGCTCGGTGCTCGCCCGCGCCGGCTCCTACGTCAGCCCGGCCCTGGTCGCGGTGTTCGCCGCGTCCGGGATCGGGCACGTGGTGGTGCGGCCCAGCCCGCGCGTGGTCGTGGTCGCGACCGGCGACGAACTGGTCGAGGTGGGCCGCGCCAGCCAGCCCGGGCAGGTCGTCGACGCGAACTCGCACGCGCTCACCGCCGCCGCGGTGGAGGCGGGCGCGCTGGCGTACCGGCTGGGCATCTGCGACGACGACCCGGAGGGCCTGCGCGCGCTGCTGGAGGACCAGACGCTCCGCGCCGACCTGCTGATCACCACCGGGGGTACGGGTACCGGCCCCGGCGACATGGTCCGCCGCATACTCTCCCGGCGTGACGTCGGGCGCACCGGGCCGGTCACGTTCACCGATGTGGCGCTCTATCCCGGCACCGCGCTCGGGTTCGGTACGGTCGGTGCCGAGGAGGTACCGATCATATGTCTGCCCGGGGACCCAGGCGCCGCGCTGGTGGGTTTCGAGGTGCTGGCCCGGCCGGCCATCCAGCTGCTGGCGGGCGCGGAGCCGGTGTTCCGGCCGAGCGTGCGGGCGCACCTGCTGGAGACGGTCTCGTCGCCGGCCGGCCTGCGCGAGTTCCGGCCCGCGCACGTGGCCGAGCGGCGCGGCGGGGGCTACACGGTCCAGCCGCTGGCCGGTGGGCCGTACACGCTCTCCGGCATGGCCGAGGCGAACGGCCTGCTCGTCCTGGGCGAGCGGGTGACCAGCGCCGCCGCGGGCTCCACCGTGGACGTGTTGCTGCTCGACCGGCGGAGGTGACCGCGTGATCTGGGGGGAGACCCCCGGGTGGCCGGCCACGCTGTCGGACGGGCCGGTGCTGCTGCGGCCGTACCGGCGCTCCGACGCCGCCGCCTGGTCCGAGGTGCGCATCGCGAACCGCGCCTGGCTCACCCCGTGGGAGTCGTCGCCGCCCGGCCCGTGGAACGAGCTCAACTCCACCCGCGCGTACCGGTACGTGCTCCAGGACATGCGCCGGACCGCGCGGCGCGGCGAGAGCATGCCGTTCGCGGTCTGCCTGCGCGAGCCGGGCCGGCCGGAGCGCGTGGTCGGCCACCTCAACCTGGGCAACATCGTGCGGCGCGCGTTCTGCTCCGCGTACTGCGGCTACTGGGTCGACTCCCGGGTCGCCGGCCGCGGCATCATCCCGACCGCGCTGGCGCTCGCGGTGGACCACGCGTTCGGCCCCGGCGGCCTGCACCGCATCGAGGTCAACATCCGTCCGGAGAACAAGCCGTCCCGGCGCGTCGTGGAGAAGCTCGGCTTCCGTGAGGAGGCTTACCACGCGCGCTACATGCACATCGACGGCGCCTGGCGTGACCACCTCGGATACTCGCTGACCAGCGAGGACGTGGCCGCCGAGGGTGGTCTGCTGCGGCGCTGGCACCGGTTGAGCCGGCCCCCCGCATGATCTTTTTTACCGGGGTACGGTCGGCGCGCCGTACCGGTTTGCCCTCGGGCCACCCGTAACCTCGAAGAACTGGGACTTGACGGCGGCCTCGCGGTCGTCGATGGGGTGACGGGAGGGTTGAGGGTGCCGACCTCGGTGCTCCTCGCCGTCCTCGCTGCCGCCGGGCTGCTCGCCCTCGCGCCGGCGTTGGTTCGCCGGTACGACGCAACCGAGCGCCAGGTGGCGGAGCGGGCGCAGTCGACGGCCAGGGTGCTTGAGCGCCGCCGCCGTCGCCGCACCGTGCCCGGACGCCGCCCGCTCAACCCGCCACGGCACCTGATGCCGCCGGGTTCCGTGCCATTTTCGCCTGATAGTGCCGGTTTGTCCAGCTCCGTGGGGGTGGAGTCGTCCACGCCCGTCTCCGGCCCACCCGGCCCCGGCGGGCGGCGCGGCCGGCGCCGGTCACTGCGCCTCGTCCCGGACGGCGCCCGCCGCGCCCCACGGCGCCCCGCCACGCGCCGCCGCCACGCGACCGCCGTCACCCGGCGCCGCCGCGTCCTGGCCGCGCTCGCCCTCCTCAACGGCGTCCAGCTCATCGGCGTGGCCGTCGTCGGCCCCGGCTTCTGGATCAGCGTCTCGGTCACCGGCACCCTCCTCGTCGTCTACGTCGTGCACCTGCGGAACCGGGCCATAGCGGAACGCCGCCGGCGCCGCCAGGAGACCCGTGAGGCACTCTGGCTGGCCCGCCGGCAGGCCGAGGTGCGACGGGAACAGGAACGGCGTGCCGCCGCCCGCAAGGCCGACCGGCTCCGCCTCGCCGCACAACGCGAAGCGGTACGCCGGGCCGCGATGGGCCTGGACCGCGGCCCGGAGACGGACCTGCCCGCCGCGGCGGACGGCACCCCCGCGCCCCCGGCACCCCCGCCCCGCGGCGGCTCGGTGTCATACCGGCCACCGCCCGGGCTCCGCGGACGCCCCTACCAGGCCGGCGGCGGACCCGGCCAGATGCGGCGGCCAGACTCCGCGTGACACGCGGGGGGCGATTCGCGTGGGCGTCACGGGGCCTGTTAATGTTGTCCACGTTCCGCCAGCGGGAAGCCGCCAGGCGGGGTTGGGGCTGTGGCGCAGACTGGTAGCGCACCTCGTTCGCATCGAGGGGGTCAGGGGTTCAAATCCCCTCAGCTCCACGAGACTCTGGACGCCTCGTGTTCGCGGATTGCGCGAACCGGGGCGTCTCGTCATTTCTGCTCCGGGGCCGAGCCCCGGACGCCCCACGGTCCGGTGGGCGCGCTGAGTGCGGTGGGTGCGCTGAGTGCCGTGGGCGCGCTGAGTGCGGTGAGTGCCGTGGGCGCGCTGAGTGCGGTGGGTGCGGTGGGTGCACTGAGTGCGGTGAGTGCCGTGGGCGCGCTGAGCGCGGTGAGTGCCGTGGGCGCGCTGAGCGCGGTGAGTGCGGTGGGCGCGCTGAGTGCGGTGAGTGCCGTGGGCGCGCTGAGTGCGGTGGGTGCGGTGGGTGCACTGAGTGCGGTGAGTGCCGTGGGCGCGCTGAGCGCGGTGAGTGCCGTGGGCGCGCTGAGCGCGGTGAGTGCGGTGGGCGCGCTGAGTGCGGTGAGTGCGGTGGGCGCGCTGAGTGCGGTGGGCGTGCTAGGCGCGCTGGGGGTGCGGCGTGGGGTGGAGCGGTCGCAGGTGGGGCGGGGAAGCGCCGTCGGGGCATGTTGGATTGCCGAGGGGGAGAGGCTGATCGGGGTCGGCGGCGGGTGTGCTCCTCAGGTGGCGAGCTGAGGGGCGGGTGTTCGGAGTTGGCTGGGTTGTGGATGAAATTCGCTGGGCTGGCGAATTGGGTCTATGGCGGCGGTGATATTCGTCTGGTTTATGCCGTGGTCGAATGTGTGCGTCGCGTCGTTCTGAAGGGCCGAGTGGTCACGGTTGCGAGGACGGTGGGGGCTGTGACGGTAGAACGGACTTCGCTGTTCTGAACGCGGCTCCTATGAGGCTCGCCAAGGTCTTCTCCGAGATTTTCCCATCCTGGCGTAGTTGGAGCGCGCCTATGACGACAACGGAGACGAGGGCGGCGGTCAGCACGATGGGCAAGATCCACCAATCGACCGCCCGAGCCGCCACCAAACCGATGGCGGTCACGACAGTGAGGCATGTCAGGTAGAAGAGCCCGGCACGCCAAGGGGTTCCGGCGGCGAGCCGTTGCCGCTCGATCTCCTTCATCACCGCGATCACATCTTCGCTGTTGGCTCCGTGAATGGAGTAGCGGGAACGTGGCAGAAGACGTACGCCGCAACTGGGGCAATTGCCACGTCGTTGCTGTGGGCCGATGCCCGTTCCGCCACACGATCTACAAAATCCTTCAAGTGGCTCAGGCGGTGAAGCTTCGTCTTTAAACGCATTCGACATAGCTTCAGTATGGTATTGGCCGCAAGGGGAGATACTCGATGGTCTTGCGTGCCCGGCGCTGTCACTTGGGCGACGGGCCGGTGGATGGGAGCCGGGTGAGAGTGGCTCCACGAGACTCTGGGCGCCTCGTGTTCGCAGATTGTGCGAATCGGGGCGTCTCGCCGATTTCTGCTCCGGGCCGAACCGGGAAGACCCACGGTCCGGTGGGGGTGCCGGTTGTGCGGCGCGGGTGAAGCGGTCGCAGGTGGAGTGCGGAGGCGGCGTCCTGTGGCGCGCCGGATCTCCGAGGGAAGGGTGATCGAGGCTGGCGGTGCGCTCCTCGGTGGGTGACCTGAGGAGTGCATGTTCAGGTCTGGCTGTTTTGTGGGTGACTTCCGTTGAGCTGACGAATCCGGTCTATGACGGCCGCGACATTCTTTTGGTTTATGCCGTAGTCGAATGCGGTTAAGTGCATCGTCAATTCACTCTTGACGGCTATGGCCGTGCCCTCCGATGTCGGCGTTATGGTGCACACTACCTGTTCGCCGTAGGACAGGAAACTCCATCTCGTCTTGGCCGAAACGACGGACTCCCCTATCCGGATGGGAAGTTTGAGTCTGGGAAGGACGAGTAGGGCATCCTGGCACATCTTCATGGCTTCGGGCTTGCTCTTTGACGTGATAATGGTATCGGCGAAGCTTGTCATTATTCCAATCCAGGGGAAGCCGCACTGATTTGCCACTGTTTCGCAAGCGCGAAGAATTCACGTGAGGCCCGCGCCGATCTTGGTCTGGAGGATATACCCCACGGGCCTCGGAAGAAAAGAGAGGTGATGAATACCGCGATCATGGCGATATCGGTCAAGGCGTCGTTGGGAGTCTTCTATGTCGGGGCGGGCCCCGAGGGCGGCTGAGGAGCCGGCTGGTTGAAGTCGCGAACGCGCTGCCGGGTGGGCGCCGGTGCATCGGCGTGGAGGCCGACCATGTCTCCGCCGCGTTCCGGTGCCGCTGGATGTCTGGGCGGTCTTGCCGACCTGACTCGCGATGGAGGCCATGGCGGTCTTGCCGCGTGGGGCTGCGCGGCTGTAGGGGGCCGGGTGCCCGGCGTCGCCGGGATTGCGCCCGCTGGTTGCCCCGAGCGGGTTGTGGCGCCGGTCTCATATCATTGTGAAAAGCTTGTTTCGGCCACGAGAAATGGTTTCTTGTGGGTCGTGGGTCCCGTTCTTTATAGGTGTAAACCCGGTGTTCGGCTTTAGGTTTTTCTTGCCTCTTTCACGATGGGATGACAGGATTCCCGTCGAACGGCCCGCAGGGGGTCGTGGGCGAGGTGTTGATCCGCCGGGTGAGTTGGTCGCCCATGTCCGGCGGGGAGCCAGAGGCGAAACCGACGTCCTTGGTGTCAATCCAAGGAGACGCTCTCATGTTCAGTCTGAATGGTGGCTCCCCGTGCGGGGAGCTCGCATCCATCAGTTCCGGTGCGCCGGCCTTCGAGGCTCGGCGTCGCGTTCCGGCGTCATTCCGCTAGACCGCTGAAATCGTCGGCGGCAGCGTAGCCACCGGCCGGACTGGTTCCCGCGATCGTCGTACCCCCGCGTTCTCGTGCCCTGGAAAGGGTGCTTGAGGACGTGGTGACGGGTGCTGCGCGGGTTGTGAGCTCTTTCGCCTGACCGCGCTCTAGGAATGCGCGGATTTCGACAGGGAGTCGAACGTGTCGGAGATATTCGACGTCGTCTGGTCGTGGATCGTGGAGGCGGTGGGTCAGACCTCGTGGCGTGACCTCATGCCGCTGGGACTCGCCGGCATCTTCGTGTGGTGCCTGTGGCTGTACCGGGCCGTGCTGTCGCGGTTCGCGAGGCCGGTCGTGAACGACTTCCGGACCACCACGAGCGTGGTGGTGCCGGCCTACCGGGAGGACCCGGACATCCTGCTCGAGTGCCTGGACACCTGGCTGGAGCAGAACCCCACCGAGGTGATCGTGGTGCCGGATCTGGCGGACACCGAGGTGATCCGGCGGCTGCGGGCGGTCGAGGACCCGCGGGTACGGGTGATCCCGTTCCTGCACTCCGGGAAGCGCTCCGCGCTCGGCGTCGGCATCCGCGCGGCGACGAGCGAGATCGTGGTGCTGGTCGACTCGGACACGCGCTGGCTGCCGGGACTGCTGGACGCGGTGCAGATGCCGTTCGTGGACCCGCGGGTCGGTGGCGTCGGCACGCAGCAGAACGTGTACCAGCGCACCACCAGCGTGTGGCGCCGGGTCGCTGACTGGCTGGTCAACCTGCGCTACTACGACTACGTGCCGGCGATGGGCCGGGCCGGGGCGGTGGCCTGCCTGTCCGGGCGGACCGCGGCGTACCGGCGGGCGGCGATCCTGCCCGTGGTGCCCAACCTGGAGGACGAGTTCTTCCTCGGCCGGCGGTGCGTGGCCGGCGACGACGGCCGGCTGACCTGGCTGGTGCTGGCGTCGGGTTACCAGACCGTGCACCAGTCGTCGGCCCGCGCGCTGTCGATGTTCCCGAGCTCGTTCCGGGCGTTCGTGAAGCAGCGGGTGCGGTGGAGCCGCAACTCGTACCGGACGTATCTGACCGCGCTGTGGAAGGGCTGGCTGTGGCGGGTGCCGATGGTCACCAAGATCACCGTGCTGCAGATCCTGCTGACGCCGGTGACGATGGGCATGGCGCTCGGCTACCTGATCTTCAGCCGGCTGGAGCTGACCGGGCACTCGATCGTGCTGGCGCTGATCTGGCTGTTGCTCGGCCGGGGCGTGCGCGGCTTCTCGCACCTGCGCCGCCACCCGCAGGAGATCCTGCTGCTGCCGGTGACCGCGCTGGTGGTCATCTTCATCGCGCTGCCGATCAAGCTGTACGCGTTCGTGACCATGAACAAGCAGGGCTGGCTGACCCGCACCGCCGACTCGATCGGCGGCGAGGGGCAGAGCGCCACCACGCTGACCGCGCCGGTGCCGGCGCCCGTGCTGGTCGAGGAGACGGTGTGAGGTACCGCATCGCGGCCGCGCTCGGCGCGGCGATCATGGCGGTGACGGTGATGCAGACCCCGGCGTCCGCCACCGCACCGGAGGACACCGAGGCGGCCGAGCGCCAGGCGGCGCTGGTCGTGGGCGAGGACACCCGGCTGAACGCGGTCCGCGCGGTGACCAGCGTGGCCCGCATGCGCGGCGGCGACTGGACCAAGCCGTACCGGCTGGACACCGGCGACGGGTACACGCTGGTGCTGACCCAGCAGAAGGAGCCGTACACGGTCGCGGACCTGCTCAAGCTGGCGCCGCAGACGTTCGTGCGCCAGCCGGACGGCAGCTACCTGCTGACCGAGAACATCTACCTGAACCTGGGCGCGAAGCTGCGACTGTCCAATCCGGGCGGTCTGACGCTGAAGCTGGCCAGCAGCGCGAACGGCTTCGTCTCGATCGTGTCGTTCGGTGGCGACCTGACCATCGACGGCTCGGCGCAGGCGCCGACGAAGATCATGAGCTGGGACCCGCGGACCAGTACGACGGACACGCTGGTCGACGACGGCCGCGCGTACATCCGCGCGATCGGCGGGCAGTTCTCCATGACGTACGCGTCGATCGAGGGCCTGGGCTTCTGGAGCGGCCGCACCGGCGGGCTGAGCCTGACCGGCACGGACCGGCCGAACACCGGCGGCGTCGAGGACACCAAGATCAGCGGTAACGCCGCGCGGGACAAGGCCAAGGAGGAGCGGCGCAACGGGGCCAACGTCGCGCCCGGTGCCGGCGACATCTACGCCTCGCCCACCGGCGAGCTGGTCGCGCCGGACACCCGGTTCGACGTGCCGGGCCTGTCCTACGTCTCCGGCTCGATCGACCACGCCACGATCAGCGGCAACGCGTTCGGGCTGTTCATCTCCAGCGCCACCGGCGTCAACATCACCGACTCCACGGTGGAGCGCAGCCTGCAGGACGGCGTGGTCATGCACCGCTTCGCGTCCAGCCTGGTGATCGAGAAGGTGACGTCCCGGAACAACGGTGGCGACGGGTTCGTGCTGTCCCGGGCCGCGCAGCAGGTGCGGATCAGCGACGCGGTCGCGGACCACAACGGCGGCAACGGCATCACCGTCAACGGGCTGCCGCTGGCCGAGGGCGCGTCCGCGTCCGGCCAGTTCGTCGGCGCGTACGGCTCGAACACGGTCGCGAACAGCGAGGTCACCCACAACGCCCGGTACGGCATCGAGGTGATCGGCGGCATCAACGTCGACGTGCAGAACAACGAGGTGGTCGGCGGCGAGGCCGGCATCGTCGCCCGCGAGGGCGCGGACCGGGTGACCATCACCGGCAACCGGGTGCGCGGCGCGGCCCGGCACGGCATCGCGGTCCGCGACGAGGTGACCGCCGCGACCGTGACCGGCAACATCGTCACCGACGTCGACAACGGCCTCTACGTCCGGGACTCGTCCGCGGAGGTGCGCGGCAACACGGTCGAGGAGGCGAAGAACCACGGCATCGCCATGGTCGGCACCGTCACCGGCTCGGTCGTCTCGCACAACGTGATCTCCGGGGTCGGGCCCAGCGCGCTGGACACCTCGCGCGCCGACGGCGACCTGACGACCGAGGACAACCAGGACGGCGCCTGGTACGACACCAGCTCGTTCTGGGTGAAGTTCCGGCACTACGCCAGCCCGATGACCATGCTGTGGACCGCGATCGTGCTGATCATCGCGTTCTCCGCGATCCAGGGCGTGCGCCGCCGCCGGACCGGGTTCTTCCACCCGTACGAGAACACGAAGTCGCTGCGGGGGGCCTCGGCGTGACACGCACCATCCCCGGCGGACCGGGCCTCTGGATCGGTGGTGCGGCGGCGGCGATCACCGTGGTGTCGCTGTCGGTGGCGCTCGCCGGCCGGTCGGCCGAGCCGCCGGCGGACCCGCCGGTCGCGGCCGTGACCGGCACCGCCGCGCCGGCGCCGATCAGCACCGCGGCGCCGCTGGCCACCGGCCCGATCGGCGCCGGCGCACCCGGTGGCGCCACGGCGGCCCCGGTGAGCTGCCCGGCCGCCACCGTCACGGTGGCGGACGCGGACGGGCTCACCGCGGCGCTGGCCGGCGCGCGGCCGGGCGCGGTGATCTCGCTGGCCGACGGGGTCTACCCCGGGCAGTTCGTCGCCGCGGTGCCGGGCGCCGCGGACGCGCCGATCACGCTCTGCGGCGGGCCCGGCGCGATCCTGGACGGCGGCGGCGTGAAGAAGGGCTACGGCCTGCACCTGAACGGCGCCAGCCACTGGCGGGTGCTCGGCTTCACGGTCCGCAACGCGCAGAAGGGCGTGATGGCGGACGGCGTCAGCTACACCACGATCGCCGGGCTGACCGTGGAGCAGATCGGCGACGAGGCCGTCCACCTGCGGAGGTTCAGCTCGGACAACGTGGTCGAGGGCAACACGATCCGCGGCACCGGGCTGCGCAAGCCGCAGTTCGGCGAGGGCGTCTACGTCGGCACCGCGGAGTCGAACTGGTGCGACATCACCGACTGCGCGCCGGACACCAGCGACCGCAACGTGGTCCGGAACAACGTGATCACCGCGGTCACCGCGGAGAACATCGACATCAAGGAGGGTACGACCGGCGGCGCCGTCGACGGGAACACCTTCGACGGTGCGGCGCTCTCCGGCGGGCACGCCGACTCCTGGGTCGACGTGAAGGGCAACGCCTGGACCGTCTCCGGTAACACGGGGACGAATTCCTCGCTCGACGGGTTCCAAACGCATTCCGTCGTGGACGGTTGGGGTAGGGGAAACGTCTTCACCCGCAACGTCGCGAACGTCAACGGGCCCGGTTACGGCTTCAACCTCACCCCGGTCGAGGACAACCGGGTCGCCTGCGACAACGAGGTCACCGGCGCTACCAAGGGCATCTCCAACACCCGCTGTTCCTGAACACTCATCACTTTGGGAGACCGCTGTGAACACCCCTCGTCTCACCGTCATCGGCACCGGCTACCTCGGCGCGACGCACGCGATCTGCATGGCCGTGCTCGGCTTCGAGGTGCTCGGCGTCGACGTGGACCAGGCCAAGATCGACCGGCTCGCCTCCGGTGAGGTGCCGTTCTTCGAGCCGGGTCTGCCCGAGCTGCTCGCCAAGGCGCTGGAGTCCGGGCGGCTGCGCTTCACCACCTCGTTCCAGGAGGCCGCGGAGTTCGGCGACGTGCACTTCATCTGCGTCGGCACGCCGCAGAAGCAGGGCTCGCACGCGGCGGACATGACCTACGTGGACGCGTCGGTCAGCGCGCTCGCCGCGCACCTCACCCGCAAGGCGCTGGTCGTCGGCAAGTCCACGGTCCCGGTCGGCACCGCCGCCCGGCTGACCGCGCTGGTCAAGGAGCTGGCCCCGGCCGGTGACGAGGTCGAGCTGGCCTGGAACCCGGAGTTCCTGCGCGAGGGCTTCGCGGTCGAGGACACCATGAAGCCGGACCGCCTGGTCTTCGGCGTCGCGTCGGCGTGGGCCGAGGAGCGGCTGCGCGCCGCGTTCGAGCCGGTGCTGGCGCAGGGCGTACCGGTGAAGGTCACCGACCTGGCCACCGCGGAACTGGTGAAGGTCGCGGCGAACTCGTTCCTGGCCACCAAGATCTCGTACATCAACGCGATGGCCGAGGTGTGCGAGGCGACCGGCGCGGACGTGCACGACCTGGCCGAGGCGCTGGCGTTCGACACCCGGATCGGCGGCCGGTTCCTGCGGCCCGGCCTCGGCTTCGGCGGCGGCTGCCTGCCCAAGGACATCCGCGCGTTCATGGCCCGCGCCGAGGAGCTCGGCGTCGGTCAGGCGGTCGGCTTCCTCCGCGAGATCGACGGCATCAACCAGCGCCGCCGGGCCCGTACCGTGGACCTGGTCACCGAGCTGGCCGGCGGCGACGTGGCCGGCAAGCGGATCGCGGCGCTCGGCGCCGCGTTCAAGCCCAACTCCGACGACATCCGCGACGCGCCCGCGCTGGACGTGGCGAGCACCCTGCACCGGCTCGGCGCCCGGGTGACCGTCTTCGACCCGGCCGCGATGGAGAACGCCAAGCGCGTCCACCCGGAGCTGTCCTACGGCGAGAGCGCCCTGGACGCGGCCCGCGACGCGGACGTGGTCGTGCTGCTCACCGAGTGGACCGAGTTCCGCGAGATCGACCCGGCCGCGATGGCCGCGGTCGTCGCCGGCCCGTCCATCGTGGACGGCCGGCACGCGCTGGACCCGGCCGAGTGGCGCGCCGCGGGCTGGGAGTACCGGGCGCTGGGCCGCCCGTAACCGTCGCTCCACCCGGACGGCCCTGGCGAGAATCTCGCGCCCGATGGCGCGGAAACACACTCGTTGGGGCCGTCCGGCTTCCCTAGACTCGGGAACCGTCGGCCACGGGGGAAGGGGAGCAGTCATGGACACCGCACGGACGGTCAGCATCGACACGCCGGAGGAACTGCGCGCGCTGCTCGGCACGCCGGTGCCGCGCGCGGTCAACAAGGAGCGCGTCGCGCTGCACGAGCGGGACCGGGAGTGGCTGGCCGCCTCCCCGTTCTGCGTCATCTCCACCTCGGCCGCGGACGGCACCTGCGACGCCTCGCCCAAGGGCGACCCGCCCGGCTTCACGCTGGTGCTGGACGACACCACGATCGCGATCCCGGAGCGGCCGGGCAACCGCCGCGCCGACGGCTACCTCAACGTGCTGACCAACCCGCACGTCGGCCTGCTCTACCTGATCCCCGGCCGCACCGAGACGCTGCGGATCAACGGCCGGGCGCGCCTGATCCGCGACGCGCCCTACTTCGAGGACATGGTCGTCAAGGGCCACCGGCCGGTCCTGGCGCTGGAGGTGGAGATCGAGCAGATCTTCTTCCACTGCGCCAAGGCGTTCCTCCGGTCCGCGCTGTGGAAGCCGGAGACCTGGCACCCGGAGGTCCTGCCCAGCCACGCCCGCCTGGTCAAGGACGTCCAGCCGCAGGCGGCGGAGACGCTGGAGCAACTGGAGGCCTACTACGGCCCCAGCTACCTGGAGACGCTCTACCGCGCCAGGTAGGCGAACCGGCCGCGGGCCCACCGCAGCACCCGCGGCCCCCACCCGGACAGCAGGAACAGCGCGAGCAGCAGCGCCGTCGCCACCGGCACGGTGATGGCCTTCGGGATCTCGCTGAAGAGCACCGCCACGGCGCGGATCGCGACGAAGAACAACCCGACGCTCACCAGCCAGCGGGTGATCGGTGGGATGCCGTCGATCGCGTCCGCGGCGCGGTTCGCGCCCATCGCGAGCGCCCGGCCCGTCCTGCGGCGCGCCCGTCGCAGGACGGACGGTGGCCGGGGGATCTCCGCCGGGTCCCGGGCCGGCATGTCGACCCGCAGGTCCGCCGGAACGGCCGCGTCGATCGCGGCCATCGCGGCGGGGTCCACCGCGAAGAGGCTCGGCTCGATGTGGGTCATGATGGCGTCGTGCCCGATCAGCCGGCGGGCGCCGTCCGGCCAGGCCAGCAGCAGCGCGGTCGCGTCGTACCGGACCGTGATCACGCTGCGGGGCCCCGCCAGCGAGACGCCCTCCGGTCCCAGGACGAGCGCCTGGGCGCGGTCGGCGAGCAGCGGGTGACGCCGGCCGGTGACCGCCTCCGTGGACGCCACCGGCGCGGCGGTGAAACCGGCCCAGTCGGCGCCCCTGCCGTCCGGGATCATGAGCAGCGAGGTCGCATGCGCCTCCGCGGCGACCCGGGCCACCTCGCCGGGCGTGACCGCGCGCAGCTCCGCCCGGAACTCGTCGATGGAGAGATTGCGGCGGCCGAGCAACTCGTTCTGCACGTACCCGGGCAGGCTCCGCGCGTCCCGGTCCACCCCGGACAGGTCCGACTCGGTCTTCGTGACGACCGCGGCCAGATCCGCCGGGTCGATGACGCCGTGCCGGATCGCGGTCAGCACGTCGGTGAACTCGCCCAGCGCCGCGTCGCGCTTCTCCGGCAGCGCGTCCGCCACCGCGACGACCGTGGCGTACTCGCCGTCCCTCGGCGCGTACTCCGCCGCGACCTGGTAGGAGTAGCCGGCCTCCTGCCGCAGCGCCCGGAACAGCATCCGCTCCAGCACACCCGAGTAGACGCCGGCCGCGGTGCCCCGGGCAACCACCGTCTCGTAGGCGATCGCCCGCGCGCTCGGCCCGTGGAAGTAGGCCGGCGTGACCGGCAAGGCGGACGTCACCTCGGGCGCCGGCATGCGCACGCCGCCGTCCGGGAGCGCCAGCGCCAGTCCGGCCGGTACGGCGTGCCCGGCGATCCACAGCATCGCGTTCGCGCGCGTGAAGTAGCGGGACACCCATGCGTGCAGGTCATCCGGGGTGAGCGCGGTGAGCCCGTACTCGGGATAGCCGATCGTGCCGTGGCCGCGGGCGCCGTACCGCCAGACCGCGAGCGGCTCGGCCAGTGAGCCCCGGCCGGCCGCCTCGGTGCGCAGGATCTCCTTCTCCACGGCTAGCCGCTCCGTCGGCAGGTCGGCGAGCGCGGCGCAGACGCCGTTCAGGAACGTCACGACGTCGTTCTCGGTCCCCTGGAGCTGGAAGGTGGTGGTGACCGGCGAGGTGGAGCCGTTGTAGTGGTAGTCGGTCAGGCCGAGCCCGTGCAGCGCCAGGTGCTCGATCAGATGGGTGATGCCGGCCCGGGCCAGCGGCTCGTCCGCGCGTCCCACGCGGAAGACGAGCCCGGCGGTGAGCGGGCCGTCCATCGGCGCGATCACGGTCGGTACGCCGTCGATCTCCGTACGCTTGATCGTCACTTCGCCCCCATGATCGCCATGTTGCGCCGCCACATGAAGGTCGGCCCCTCGTCGCCGCCGATGTAGTTCCACGGCGACCCGGTCGCCAGCGGCCCGAGCGCCGCGAACTGGCTCAGCGCCGCGCGATGGTCATCGAGCAGCGAGAACAGGCCGGCGAAGACGTTCATCACGTGCACCCAGCCCACGGTCCGCTGGAACGCCGGGTGCCAGACCGACCGGTGCGCGGCCTCGTAGATCTCGTCCCGGACCGCCTTCGATCTCAGGTAGGCGGCGTCCTTCTTGTCGTCGAGCTCCAGCCAGTGCTCCAGGTGCCCGAGCGGCACCAGCACCGCGTTGTGCGCGCCCTCCGGAGCGGCCAGCATGCGCTCACGGGAGAACTCGTGCAGCAACTCCCAGGAGCCGTCCCACTTCGGGCAGATCATCTGCTGGTACGACAGCTCGGTGCGCACGTGGTGCGGGTCGGTGCGGACGGCCCGGTCGTACCGCCGCCGAGCCTCGGCCAGGCCGGTCTGCAGGCCGCGGGCGATCGTCACGCGGTACTGCCACGCGGTCACGTTGCCCGGATTGCGGGCGGTGGCCTCGGCCAGCACCTCGTCGGCCCGGCGCAGGTGCTCGTGGAAGCGGGTGAACTGGTCGGCGGAGACGTACCGGGCCTGATATCCGCTGCGGATCCGCCACCCGGCCGCGACCAGATGGGCGCCGAGCATGGCGCCGGCGGCCGGGTCGGCGGGGTCGTCGCGCGACGCGGCCTCCAGCACGCCGACGAGGTGCTCGACCTCCGCCGGGCGGGAGATGTCGCCGACCGCGCCGGCCAGCTCGGATCGACCGGCCCAGTCGAGCGAGTCCCACAGCCGCCGGACGGCCGGCCAGTCGCCGGCGCCCAGCGCGGTGCGCAGCACGGCGACCTCGGGATATGCGGTCGCGGCGTCGAAGTCCGGCGCCGACAGCGGGGGAAGCATGGCGCGGATACTAGATGATCTTTAAGTCTCCGCGCAGCCCCGTTTCAGTCCATTTTGAGCAGCCACTCAGGGAAGGCTCGGCGTACCCGCGAAGGGTTGTCAGACACCACGACGGCCGTGGCCCCGGCGCCCAATCCGGGGACCACGGCCGTCGTGCGACCGCGTCCGGCGATGTCGTCAGCGGATGACGGCGTGCACGCCGGTTCCGTTGGTCATCGCCGGACGGCTGGCCGGGTGCACGATGAGGTCGGCGCTCTCGGAATCCGCCTCCACGTGCATCATGCCCTCACCCGCGCCGTGCAGGTACCGCCCGTACGCGTGCATGCCGTCCACCAGCCGGACCACGTCCTCCGGCGGGCGTACCACGAAGCGAAGGTACTGGCTCGTCATGCCGAGCTTGTTACCGCACTCCCGGACGTAGATCCCGTACCGGGAGATCAGGAAGTCGCGCAGCTCCACACCGTCCCAGCCCGGCCCCAGCTTGACCAGCAGGAAGTTGCCCTGCGACGGCCAGACCGTGAGACCCGGCACCCGGGTCAGCTCGTCCGCCATCCGCATCCGGTCGCGGGAGAGCCGGCGCAGACTCTCGCGGTACTCGGCCTCGTGGTCCTTGATCATGTGGACCACCGTCTCGGCCAGCGAGTTCAGGTTCCACTTCGGCAGCGCGGAGCCGATCTTCGTGGCCAGCGCCGGGTTCGCCACCAGGTAGCCGAACCGGATGCCGTGCAGCCCGAAGTTCTTGCCCAGGCTCTTCAACACGATCATGTTCGAGCGGATGCCGGCCTCGGCCGCCACCGACGGCTGCCGCTCCTGGTCCACGAAGTCGATGAACGACTCGTCGATGATGACCAGGTCCAGGTCGTGCAGCATGTCGACGAAGCGCAGGACCTCCCGCCGTGGGATGTAGCCGCCGTCCGGGTTGTTCGGGTTGCAGATCACCGCCACCCTGGAGCCGCGCTGCCGGATGAACCGCGCGTAGTCGTCCAGGTCGAGCTGGTAGTTGTCCGCCTCCTGCAGCGGGTACATGTCCACCCGCTTGCCGGTCTCCAGCGGCTGGTCCGTCCACCGGCCGAACGTGGGGATCGGGATCGCCACGCTCTCCTTGATCAGCAGGTGGTCGATCCAGGTGATCAGCTCGGTCGAGCCGTTCGCCATCGCCACCGTCTGCGGGTGCAGCCCGAGCGCGCTGCACAGCTGTTTGGTGATGGTGTCCGCGCTGCTCGGGTAGTACTTCAGGATGCTCTCCAGGTTCGCGGACAGTTCCGCGAACATCTCCGGCGTCGGGAAGTACGGGTTGCAGGGGATGCAGAAGTCGACGATCCGCGCTCCCTCGCCCATGCTCCGCTGCAGCGTGGCGTAGGACGCGCTGTGCGCCCCCTGCCGCAGGAGACTCAGGTCGATGCTGCTGCCGTGTCGCAATGCACCCTCCAGCTGTCCGATCGCCAGGCCCTAACCCCGCGTGTCTCGCCGCCCTGTCCGGCAGCAAGTACGCAGCCCTGCACGTCCTGGATCAAAGGATCACCAAGAAAGCCCGGTCGGTCCCGATTCATGGGGGTTCAGGGGGTGTCGACGCGGCCGGCCTCGCCTTCGGTCTCGGATGACACGCCGAGAAAATCTGGGTCCACGGAACTAGACTTTCTGGTGGGGTGTGGTTAGTGTTTCTGGTGTTGACAGCAAGGATCGTCGAAGACGCGGACGGCAGGACCCGCGTCGAGCCGAGGCCCGGCGGCACGCCGTGGCGCGCTCGACGCCGCAGTGGAAGTGACCCCGACGTCATCGCGAGTCGGGGAGGGAAGCAGGCGGGGCCGATGCGGTTTCAGGGCTCCGCCTGAGAGAGTCCGCCGTACGTGTGGGGGCCATGAAGTGGGTAGGGCTCCCGCACCGGCGGACGGCAGCACCGGACGTGTGAAGCAGAGGAAAGGGAGGGTTGAACACCGTTGGATCGCCCGCCGCCAGGACGCGTTCGGCTCTGGCGCGGACACCGCAGTCTCCATCGAACGAGAGGTGGTCTTCGGTCACGCTTATGCGATCCTCGCACCCCAGGCCGCCGGTGGCGGCGGGTGTGGATACGACAACCCGGCATTCCTGCCGGTAGATGGTGTTACCCGTAAACCCTGGGCCCCGGCGCTTCTGCGCCGGGGCCCTCGACATGGAGGAATGTATGGCCCAACCCGATGACATGTTCGGAGACGACGACTATCCGGCCTACACGATGGGCCGCGCCGCGGAGATCACCGGCGCCTCGCAGGACTTCCTGCGCCGCCTCGACGAGGCGAAACTGATAACCCCGTTCCGCTCGGCCGGCGGGCACCGCCGGTACTCCCGCTATCAGCTGCGCCTCGCGGCACGTGCCCGGGAGATGGTCGACCAGGGCACCGCGCTCGAAGCCGCGTGCCGCATCATCATCCTCGAGGATCAGCTCGAAGAGGCCCTCCGGCAGAACGAAGACCACCGGCGCCGGCGCGAGTCCGGCGCCGCCTGATCCGACCGCTCGCGGTCCCTCTCCCACCACGAGAGGGGCCGTTCGCCGTCTCCGGGATCGGCGGATGCGGCGTCAGTGAGGGGACGGCGCGGACGTGGAGCGCCGCACCACGAGCGTCGGTGGGACCACGGTGGCCCGCGCCCCGTCGTCCGGCGGATCCTCGCCGTTGATCACCCGCAACAGCGCGGTCATGCTGCGCCGGCCGACCTCGTCGAAGTCCTGGCGGACGGTGGTGAGCGGCGGGAGCATGAACTCGGCCTCGGGTATGTCGTCGAAGCCGACCACGCTGATGTCCTGGGGCACCCGGACGCCGCGTTCGTGCAGGGCGCGGAGCAGGCCGAGGGCCATCTGGTCGTTGGCGGTGAAGACGGCGGTGACCTCCTTGCGGCCGGCCAGGGCGGCGCCGGCGGTGAAGCCGGAGCGGGCGCCCCAGTCGCCGGAGATCACCGGGGGGACCGGGCAGCCGGCCTCCTCGAGGGCGGCGCGCCAGCCGTGCACCCGGTCGCGCGCCTCCAGCCAGTCGCCGGGGCCGGCCACGTGCCAGACCGTGGTGTGGCCCAGCCCGACCAGGTGGCGGACCGCGAGCCGGGCGCCGGCGGCCTGGTCGACGGAGACCGCGGGGAGCACGCCGTCCTGGCCGGTCTCGACCGCGACGGCGGGCAGGCCGCGAGGCAGGCTGTGCAGCGCGGCCTGGGCGGCCATCTGCGGCGCGATGACGATGATGCCGTCCACGCCCTGGGCGGCCAGGCCGTCGACGGCGGAGAGCACGCCGGCGCGGTCGACGCGCTCCAGGGTGACGATGCTGACGCCGTAGCCGGCGCCGCGGGCGGCCCGCTCGATGCCGAGCAGCGTGGCGGCCGGACCGTACAGGATGGTGTCGAAGCTGACCACGCCGAGCACGCGGGAGCGGCGGCTGGCCAGGCCGCGGGCCATGGCGTTGGGGCGGTAGCTCAGCGCGGTGACCGCGCGCATGACCCGCTCGCGGGTGTCCGGCCGGACGCTGGGGTGGTTGTTGAGCACACGGGACACGGTCTGGTGGGAGACACCGGCGAGCCGCGCGACGTCGGTCATGACCGCCGGTCGCGCCGCGTCGGGAGTCGATGTCACGGCTTCAGGTTATCGCCCAGGCGCCCGGTGATGATTCGCCTGGTAGACCGTTTTCTTGCCCCGACCTGTAGGTATTTGTGATCATCGTGGCCAAGTTGTGACCCGGGCCACCCCTTGACTCATCGATTGTTAGCGCTAACACTACAGCGCAACGTCCCTGTAACGAGGTCGTGACAGCGGCGCCGCAATGCCGGATCCAGCACAACTCCGGCGGGTGCGTCGCGTCCGGCCGAGCCCTTGCACCACCTGCACATGGCACCACAGCACATGGCACCTGGTTCACGCAACGCGGCACAACGTTTCTCCCCCACGGTCCTCATCGGACCGGCATCACCGGCTCGCGCGGGCACTCGCGGGCCGGGGCAGCGACGTACACGGCGTTCTTCGGCAGAGGAGTCAGAGTCATGCACGTAAGCAGGAGGAAGCTTTTCGCGGTCGTCGCGGCGGCCGGTCTGGCCACCAGTGGGCTGGCGGCCTGCGGTGACGGCACCCAGGACGACGAGGCGGGCGGCGCGGCCGGCGACACGATCGTGCTCGGGTTCGCCCAGGTCGGCGCGGAGTCCGGCTGGCGCACCGCGAACACCAAGTCCATCCAGGACTCCGCCAAGGCGGCCGGGATCGATCTGAAGTTCTCCGACGCGCAGCAGAAGCAGGAGAACCAGATCAAGAACATCCGGTCGTACATCACGCAGAAGGTCGACGTGATCGCGTTCTCGCCGGTGGTCGAGTCCGGCTGGGAGCCGGTGCTGCGGGAGGCGAAGGAGGCCGGGATCCCGGTGGTCCTGACCGACCGCGCGATCGATTCGCCGGACACCTCGCTGTACGTCACGTTCCTCGGCTCGGACTTCATCGAGGAGGGCAAGCGCGCGGCGAACTGGCTGGTCCAGGAGTACCAGGGCAAGAACGAGACGGTGAACATCGTGGAGCTTCAGGGCACCACGGGTTCCGCACCGGCGATCGACCGCAAGGAGGGCTTCGCGCAGGGCATCGCGGCGAACCCCAACTTCAAGATCATCGCCTCGCAGACCGGCGAGTTCACCCGGGCCAAGGGCAAGGAGGTCATGCAGGCCTTCCTCCAGTCCAACCCGGACATCGACGTGCTCTACGCGCACAACGACGACATGGCGCTCGGCGCGATCCAGGCGATCGAGGAGGCCGGCAAGAAGCCCGGCGTCGACATCAAGATCATCTCGATCGACGGCGTCAAGGACGCGTTCCAGGCCATGGTGGACGGCAAGATCAACGTGGTCGTCGAGTGCAACCCGCTGCTCGGCCCGCAGCTGATGGACGTGGTCAAGAAGGTCGTGGCCGGCGAGACCGTGGAGAAGCGCATCCTCACCGAGGAGGGCGTCTTCACCCAGGACCAGGCCGCCGCCGCGCTTCCCAACCGGCAGTACTGATCGCGCGCGCCGCCGGCCCGGCCACCGGGCCGGCGGCGTCTCCGCCGCGATGGCACGACAGCGAGGAGAGGAGCACGGCGCGATGCCGGACGATCCCCAGCCGATTCTGCAGATGAAGGGCATCACCAAGGAGTTCCCCGGCGTCACCGCGCTGGCCGACGTCGACTTCCGCCTGTTCCCCGGCGAGGTGCACGCCCTGATGGGCGAGAACGGCGCCGGCAAGTCCACTCTGATCAAGGTGCTCACCGGCGTCTACCAGGCCGAGGCGGGCGAATCCGTGCTGGCCGGCGAGCGGGTGCACTTCAGCAGCCCGCTCAAGGCGCAGCAGGCCGGCGTCAGCACGGTCTACCAGGAGGTGAACCTCTGCCCCAACCTCTCGGTGGCGGAGAACATCTTCATCGGCCGCGAGCCGCGGTTCCTCGGCCTGATCAACAATTACCCGGCGATGCGGCGGCGGTCCCGCGAGCTGCTCGCCCGGGTGGAGCTGGACATCGACGTGACCGCGCCGCTGGCCAGCTTCTCGCTCGCGGTGCAGCAGCTCATCGCGATCGTCCGGGCGGTGGACATCGCGGCCAAGGTGGTGATCCTGGACGAGCCGACCTCCAGCCTGGACGCGGACGAGGTGCGGCAACTGTTCCGGGTGATGCGCCGGCTGAAGGAGGACGGCGTCGCGCTGCTGTTCGTGTCGCACTTCCTGGAGCAGATCTACGAGATCTCCGACCGGATGACGATCCTCCGCAACGGGCGCCTGGTCGGCGAGTGGCGCACGGACGAGCTGAGCCGCATCGAGCTGGTCTCCCGGATGATCGGCAAGGAGCTCTCCGTGCTGGAGGAACTGGAGGAGCAGCCCCGGCCGGAGCTGTCCACGCTGGAGCGGCAGGAGCCGTTCCTGCAGGCCGAGGCGGTCGGCAAGACCGGCCTGGTGGCGCCGTTCGACCTGGCCATCCACCGTGGTGAGGTGGTCGGCCTGGCCGGGCTGCTCGGCTCCGGCCGTACCGAGGTGGCGCGGTTGCTCTTCGGCGCGGACCGCGCCGAGACCGGCACCATCACGATCGACGGCACGGCCCAGCCGGTACGGACGCCGCGCGCCGCGATCGGCCGGGGCATCGCGTTCCTCCCGGAGAACCGCAAGACCGAGGGCCTGGTCGGAGACCTGTCGGTACGGGACAACATCATCCTGGCCATGCAGGCCGCGCGCGGGTGGATGCGCCCGGTGCCGCCGCGCCGCCGGGACGAGCTGATCGAGAAGTACATCGCGGCGCTGAGCATCCGGCCGGCCGATCCGGGCGCGCTGGTCCGCAACCTCAGCGGTGGCAACCAGCAGAAGGTTCTGCTCGCCCGCTGGCTGATCACCCAGCCCAAGCTGCTGATCCTGGACGAGCCCACGCGCGGCATCGACGTCGGCGCGAAGGCGGAGATCCAGCGGCTGGTGGTCTCGCTCGCGGCCGACGGCGTGTCCGTGCTGTTCATCTCCGCCGAACTGGAGGAGGTGCTGCGGCTCAGTCACAAGGTCGCGGTGCTGCGCGACCGCCACCTGGTGGCCGAACTGGCCAACGACGAGTCGCTCACCGCGGACCGGATCATGCGCACCATCGCGAGCGGGGAAGGGAGCGCGGCATGACCGGGGTCGTCAGGAGCCGGCTGTTCTGGCCGGTGCTGGTGCTGGTACTGCTGCTGATCGGCAACCTGTTCTTCAAGCCGGACTTCTTCGCGGTCCGGATCGTGGACGGGCACGTGTACGGCAGCCTGGTGGACATCGTGCGGTTCGGTGCGCCGCTGGCGCTGGTTGCGCTCGGCATGACGCTGGTGATCGCGACCGGCGGCATCGACCTCTCGGTCGGGTCCGTGGTCTCCATCGCGGGCGCGGTGGCCTGCCTGCACATCAGCCGGCAGACCGATCAGAACGCGCTGAGCGGCGTGCTGGTCGCGGTGGCGATGGCGCTCGGCGTGTCGCTGCTGTTCGGCGCGTGGAACGGCGTGATGGTGTCCCGGATCGGCGTGCAGCCGATCATCGCGACGCTGATCCTGATGGTGGCCGGCCGCGGCATCGCACAGCTGATCATGGATGGGCAGATCATCACGATCAACAGCTCGCCGTACAAGTGGATCGGCGCGGGGTGGCTATTCACGCTGCCGGCGTCGGTGCTGATCGCGGCCGTGGTGATCGGGGTGACCGCGCTGATCATGCGCCGGTCCGCGCTCGGCCTGCTGCTGGAGTCGGTCGGTGGCAACGCGGAGGCGAGCCGGCTGGTCGGCATCCGGTCGCGGAGCCTGGTGCTGCTGGTCTACGCGGTCAGCGGCCTCTGCGCCGGCCTGGCCGGACTGATGATCAGCTCGAACGTCTCCTCGGCGGACGGCAACAACGCGGGCCTCTGGATCGAGCTGGACGCCATCCTCGCGGTGGTGATCGGCGGCACCGCACTGACCGGCGGCCGGTTCTCGATCGGCGGCACCGTGATCGGCGCACTGGTGATCCAGACGCTGACCACCACGATCTACACCACGGGCGTACCGCCGGAGACCACGCTGGTCTTCAAGGCCGCCGTGGTGACCGTGGTCTGCCTGCTGCAGTCCCCGGCGTTCCGGGAGAAGGTCTTCCGCCGCCGGCGCGGCCCACGCAGCACCCCACCCACCTCCGCGTCCGAGCCGACGAATGTGAGGGTTCCGGCATGACGACCCTGACCACGCCGACCGGCGTGCGGCTGGCCAAGGTGTTCACCGGTCGCCAGCGGTACGTGCCGGTGCTCGCGACCGCGACCGTGCTGGTGCTGATGTGGATCGGCGCGTCGCTGTACTTCCCGGCGTTCGGCGACCTCCAGGTGCTGCTGAACGTGTTCAAGGACAACGCGTTCCTGCTGGTCCTCGCGGTCGGCATGACGTTCGTGATCCTGAGCGGCGGCATCGACCTGTCGGTCGGCTCGGTGCTGGCGCTGTCCACCATGCTGTGTGCCTGGCTGGTCGAGACGCACGGCTGGTCGCCCGGTGTGGTGATCCCGCTGGTGATGGTGATCGGCGCGCTCGGCGGCAGCGGGATGGGCGCGATCATCCACTACTTCGAGGTGCCGCCGTTCATCGCCACGCTGGCCGGCATGTTCCTGGCCCGCGGGCTCTGCTACGTGATCAGCACGGACGCGATCAGCATCACGCACCCGTTCTTCACGGACACGGCGAACACGATGGTGCCGCTCGGCGACTACCGGATCGACCCGAGCGTGGTGCTGTCGCTGATCGTGGTGGCGATCGCGTTCGTGACGCTGCACTACACGCGGTTCGGCCGCAACGTCTACGCGATCGGCGGCAGCGAGCAGTCCGCGCTCCTGATGGGCCTGCCGGTGGCGGCCACGAAGGTGGCGGTCTACGCGGTCAGCGGGTTGTGCGCCGCGTCCGCCGGCGTGCTGTACGCGTTCTACACCAGCGCCGGGTACAGCAACACCGGCATCGGCATGGAGCTGGACGCGATCGCGGCCGTGGTCATCGGCGGCACGCTGCTCACCGGCGGTTCCGGCTTCGTGCTCGGCACCGTGCTGGGTGTGCTGGTGTTCGGCGTGATCCAGACCATCACCAACTTCGCCGACCTGCTGTCCTGGTGGACCCGGATCGTGGTGGGCGCGCTGCTGCTGCTCTTCATCGTGCTGCAGCGCGTGATCGGTGCCCGGAAGACCTGACCCGCCCCCATCGGTACGAGGGGAGCGGCCCGCCAACCGGCCGCTCCCGTCGTACCGGTAGAGATTCGTAAGTTGCGCGATCCCCGATCCGTGCGCCGCTGGTGCAAGATAGGCGGGGACAGCCGCAAGCGAAGAGGGAGGCGTCCGTGACCGTCGGCGAGGGACGCAGGGTCACCATCACGGCGATCGCCGCGGAGGCGGGCGTCTCGGTGCCGACCGTCTCGCGCGTGCTCAACGGCAGGTCGGACGTCTCGCCGCAGACCCGCGAGCGCGTCGAGGAGTTGCTGCGCCAGCACGGCTACCGGCGCCGCGCGGCCCGCAGCCGGGTCTCCGCCAGCCTGATCGACCTGGTCTTCAACGATCTGGACAGCCCGTGGGCCGTCGAGATCATCCGTGGTGTGGAGGACGTGGCGCATGCGGCCGGCGTCGGCACCGTGGTCTCCGCGATCCACCAGCGCTCCACGTCCGCCCGGCAGTGGTTGCAGAACCTGCGCGCCCGGGCCACGGACGGCGTCATCTTCGTGGTCTCCGACCTGTCCCCGCCGCTGCTGGCCGAGTTGCGCCGGCTGAACATCCCGATGGTGGTGGTCGACCCGGCCGGCGTGCCCGCGATGGACATCCCGACGATCGGCGCGACGAACTGGGCGGGCGGCCTGAGCGCCACCGAGCACCTGCTCTCCCTCGGCCACCGGCGGATCGGCTTCATCGCCGGGCCGAAGCGGCTGCTCTGCTCGCGCGCCCGGCTGGACGGCTACCGCGCGGGTCTGGAGGCGGCCGGCATCGACGTCGCGGAGGACCTGCTGTTCCAGGGCGACTTCTACCACGAGTCCGGGTTCGCCGGCGGCGCCGCGCTGCTGGAGGTGGACGATCCGCCGACCGCGATCTTCGCGGCCAGCGACCAGATGGCGTTCGGGGTGTACGAGGCGGTCCGCCGTCGCGGGCTGCGCGTGCCGGACGACATCAGCGTCGTGGGTTTCGACGACCTTCCGGAGGCGCGCTGGGCCTCCCCACCGCTCACCACGGTCCGCCAGCCGCTGGCCGAGATGGGGCTGCTGGCTGCGCGAACGGTGCTGCGGCTGGCGCAGGGTGAGGACATCGAGACGCCGCGCGTCGAGCTCGCCACCCACCTCGTGGTGCGGGACAGCACCGCGCAGGCCTGATCTGTTTCGGACCTTTTCCGGTAAGAGATTGACGCTGGCGAGGGCCGCGGCCAATACTTGGGATCGCTCCCATAGAGCCTAGTCGATCTAGCGGCGCCTCCACCGCCGTGCCGGGAGCCTTCCGTCAGAGAGGACCGCCTTCCGATGACCGACGACTCGCCTCGCCCGCCGAGACGTCACCGGCACCGGCCGATCTACGCGGCGGCCGCCGTGCTCCTCGCGGCCGGGGCCGCGATCGCCGTCCCGCGGCTCGCCGACGCCGCCACCACCCTGCAGAGCCTGGCCGCCGCGAAGGGCAAGACGGTCGGCTTCGCGCTCACGTCGAGCTATCTGAGCGAGCCGGCGTACAAGAACATCGCGGACACCGAGTTCAACCTCGTCGTGGCGGAGAACGCGATGAAGTGGGACGCCACCGAGCCGTCCCGGAACTCGTTCGACTACACGGCCGGCGACGCGGTCGCGTCCTACGCGGCCTCCGGCGGCAAGCAGCTCTACGGGCACGCGCTGGTCTGGCACCAGCAGTACCCGGCCTGGGTGGACGGCATCACCGGCGGCGCCGACCTGCTGGCCGCGATGCGCAACCACATCTCCAACGTGGCCGGTCACTACGCCGGCCAGGTGGTCGCCTGGGACGTGGTGAACGAGGCGTTCGAGGACAATGGCGCGCGGCGCCAGTCGATCTTCCAGCAGCGGATCGGCGACTCGTACATCGAGGAGGCGTTCAAGGCCGCGCGCGCCGCCGACCCGGCCGCGAAGCTCTGCATCAACGACTACTCCACGGACGGCATCAACCCGAAGAGCACCGCGATCTACAACCTGGTGCGGGACTTCAAGGCCCGCGGCGTGCCGATCGACTGCGTCGGCTTCCAGGCCCACCTGATCCTCGGCCAGGTCCCGTCCGACCTCCAGGCGAACCTGCAGCGCTTCGCGGACCTGGGCGTGGACGTGCGGATCACCGAGCTCGACGTGCGGATGACCACGCCGGCGGACGCGTCCGAACTGGCCACCCAGCGCAGCGACTACCAGAAGGTCTTCACCGCCTGCGCGAACGTGACCCGCTGCACCGGCGTGACGGTCTGGGGCATCACCGATAGGTACTCCTGGGTGCCGGACGTGTTCCAGGGGTACGGCGCGGCCCTGATGTGGGACGAGAACTACGCCAGGAAGCCGGCCTACGACGGCGCGGCGGCCGGGCTCGGCGGCACGGTCACCACGCCCACGCCGGGGCCCACCACGCCCGGCCCGGCCGGCGGCTGCGCGGTCACCTACGCCGTGAACCAGTGGAACGCCGGCTTCACCGCGAACGTCACGGTGCGCAACACCGGGTCGAGCCCGATCAGCGGCTGGTCGCTGCGCTGGGACTACGCCGCCGGGCAGACGGTGACGCAGTCGTGGAGTTCCTCGGTCACCCAGTCCGGCGCCACGGTCACCGCCACGAACGCGGCCTGGAACGGGTCGATCCCGGTGGGCGGCAGCACGTCGTTCGGCTTCAACGGCACGCACACCGGCAGCAACCCGGCGCCGGTGGCGTTCGCTCTGAACGGTGCGGCCTGCGTTAACGGCTGACGTCGTTCAAAGATCAAGATCATGGATTCGAGCCGAATCAAAGGGTACGGTCACGACCGTACCCTTTGATCGATTTCTGAGGTTGCAGGGAGCTCGTCATCGGTGCCTTTCGGAACCCCGTCGTCCCCGGTTTCTTCCCCGATCCGAGCGTGTGCCGGGTCGGCGAGGACTACTACCTGGCCTGCTCCAGTTTCGAGTACGTGCCCGGCGTGCCGATCCTGCACAGCCGCGACCTGGTGCACTGGCGGCAGATCGGCAACGCGCTCGGCGAGGAGCAGCTCGGGTTCGGCCCGTGGGTCCCGGCGTCCGGCGGCGTCTACGCGCCCACGCTGCGGCACCACGACGGGCTGTTCTGGCTGATCACCACGAACGTCTCCGGCGGCGGCACCGTCATCGTGACCGCGACCGACCCGGCCGGGCCCTGGTCCGACCCGGTCCGGCTGCCCGGCATCACCGGCATCGACCCGGACATCGCCTGGGACGCGGACGGCACCTGCTGGTGCACGGTGGCCGGCGTCGCGCAGGCGCGGATCGATCCGAAGACCGGCGAGACGCTGGAACCGCTGCGCCCGACCTGGTCCGGCACGCCCGGCGCGCAGGCCCCGGAGGCGCCGCACCTCTACCGGATCGGCGAGTGGTGGTACCTGCTGATCGCGGAGGGCGGCACCGAGCGCGGGCACAGCGTCTCGATCGCGCGCGGCCCGCGCCCGGACGGGCCGTTCGAGCCGTGCCCGGCCAACCCGATCCTCACCCACCGCGGCACGAACCGGCCGATCCAGAACACCGGCCACGGCGACCTAATCCAGGCGCACGACGGCAGTTGGTGGCTGTTCTTCCTGGGCGTGCGCCCGCGCGGTGGCAGCCCCGGCTACCACGTGCTCGGCCGGGAGACGTTCCTGGCGCCGGTGACCTGGGTGGACGGCTGGCCGGTGGTGGGCGAGGTGGGGCCGGTGACCGAGGGCCCGACGCTGCCCGCGGCGCCCTGGCCGGCCGAGGACGAGCGGGACGACTTCCGCGAGCCGCGCCTGCACCCGCGGTGGATCGAGCCGCGCGCCGCGACCGCCCGGCTGGACGTGCGGGAGGGCTGGCTGACCGTGCCGGAGGGCGGCTTCGCGGGCCGCCGCCAGCAGCACCTGAGCTGCCGGGTGCAGGCCCGCGCCGAGGCCGAGCCGGGCGCGGTCGGCGGGCTGATGGTGCGGCTGGACGAGCGGCACTGGTACGGCGTGCACGTCGACGGCGACCAGGTGATCGCGGAGGCGCGGATCGGCCCGCTGCGGCAGGTGCTCGGCATCCACCGCCGTCCCGCGGGCCCGGCGCTGCTGACGATCGCGATCGACGGCGCCGGGCCGGACCCGGACTCGCCCACCGACTCGCCCGACCTGGTCCGGCTCGGGCTGGTCGCGGACGACATGTTCGTGTCGCTGGCCGAACTGGACGGCCGCTACCTCTCGACCGAGGTCGCGGGCGGGTTCACCGGCCGGGTGATCGGCATGGCGTCGCTGCGCGGCATCGTCCACTTCGACTGGTTCAGCTACACCGGCTCGGACGCCTGAGTCGTCAGCACGATCTTGCCGGGGACGCCGCCGCGCGCGACCCGGCGGTGCGCCTCCGCGGCCTCGGACATCGGCAGCACCGCGCTGATCACCGGGCGGATCGCGCCCCGCTCGACCAGTTCGGTGAGCCGTGCGATCCGCTCCGCGGGCGGGTTGTTGCTGAACGCGACCACGCGCGGCAGGAAGCCGGTCAGCACGCTGCGGACCAGGTGGTCCGGGTCGGCGACCAGGGCCACCAGCCGGCCGCGCCGGGTCAGCAGCCGGCGGTACGCGCGGACGTCCGTGCCCACCAGGTCCAGGATCACGTCGAACGTGCCGAGGTCCGCCGGTGACGTGGTGCGGTAGTCCAGCGCCTCGTCCGCGCCGAGCCGCCGGACCAGGTCCAGCCCGTTGGCGCCGGCCAGTGCGGTGACGTGCGCGCCGGTCTCACGGCCGAACTGGACGGCGACCACGCCGACGGCGCCGGCCGCGCCGCGCACCAGCAGCCGGTCGCCCGCGCGCAGCCGGACCCGGTCGGCCAGCGCGGTCAGCACGGTGGTCCCGGCGACCGGCAGCGCGGCCGCCTCGACCAGATCCAGGCCGGCCGGCGCCGGGGCCAGCCGCGCGGCCGGAACGACCACCCGCTCGGCCACGGCACCGAAGGTGCGCCACGGGGTCAGGCCCCACACCCGGTCGCCGGGGCGGTAGCCGGTCACGCCCGGGCCGGTGCCGGCGACCACGCCGGCGAACTCGTTGCCGATGCCGCGCGGGAGCGGCTCGCGCATCACCATCCGCAGCCGGCCCTCGCGGATCGCGTCCTCGCCGCCGCTCACGCCGGCCGCGTGCACGTCGACCAGCACCTGGCCGGGGCCGGCGACCGGCTCGGGCACGTCCGCGACGCGCAGCACCTCGGGTGGTCCGTACCGGTCGTATCGCACCGCGCGCATGGCTCCGCCCTCGCTCAATGAAACGGGGTGGTTCCCCGTTTCGTGAGAGCCACGATACGGGGAACCACCCCACTTCTGCCAGTGCGCGTCAGGCGGTGATGGTCACGGTGCTGGTCATCCGGCGGTCCGGGCCGAGCGCCCGCTCCGGGCCGGCGATCGTGAACCGGGCCGTGTGCCGCACGTCCTCGCTGGACGCGGCGATCAGCAGCTCGATCTCGCCCGGCTCGACGATCCGGCGGCCCTCGCGGCCGGTGAAGGCGGTCAGGTCGGCCGGGACGGTGAACGTGACGGTCCGCGCCTCCCCCGGCACCAGCGGCACCCGGGCGTACCCGATCAGCCGGCGCACCGGCTGGGTCACCTGCGACACCGGGTCGTGCAGGTACAGCTGCACGATCTCGGACCCGGCCCGCTCGCCGGTGTTGCGCACGGTCACCGACGCGACCGCCTCGCCGTCCGCCGCGATGGTGACGGTGCCGCTCTCCGGCGCGGTCCACTCGAACGTCGTGTACGACAGGCCGTGCCCGAACGGGAACAGCGGCGTCGGGTCCACGGTGCTCACGTCCGAGCGGTGGCCGAGCGTCGGCGTCAGGTAGGTGGCCGGCTGCCCGCCCGGACCCACCGGCATGCTGACCGGCAGCCGCCCGGACGGGCAGACCGCGCCGGTGAGCACGTCCGCGACCGCCGGACCGCCCTCCTCCCCCGGGAAGAAGCCCTGCACGATCGCGGCCAGCCGGTCCGCGTAGGCGCCCAGCGCGTACGGCCGGCCGGAGAGCAGCACCAGCACCACCGGGCGCCCGGTCGCGATCAGCCGCTCCAGCAGCTCGCCCTGGCGCCCGGGCAGCCGCAGGTCCGGCACGTCGCAGCCCTCGCCGGAGGTGCCGATGCCGAAGATGCCGGACCGGTCGCCGAGCACCGCCACGATCACGTCCGCGTCCGCGGCGTCGGCGATGTCCGGCTCCTCGTCGCCGTCGATGGTGCAGCCCGGGATCGCGGTGCGGCCGAGCGCCTCGGCCAGCGTCGGGATCACCACGCCGAGCGGCAGCCCGGGGTGGTGCGGGCCGACGTGCCGGGGGAACGTGTAGCAGCCGAGCATGCCGGCCGCGTCGTCCGCGAGCGGGCCGCACAGCGCGATCCGGGCGTCCGGCGCCAGCGGGAGCACGCCGTCGTTCGCGCAGAGCACGATGGACTCCTCGGCCAGCCGGCGGGCCAGCGCGCGCGCCTCCGGCGGATCGAGGTCCGGTGTGCCGGGCGGCGGCGCCGGCTTCCAGTCCGGGTCGAGCAGGCCCAGCTCGCACTTCTGGGTCAGCACCCGGGTGACCGCGCGGTCCACCAGCGACTCCGGCACCAGACCGGACCGGACCGCCTCGACCAGCGGCGGGCCGTAGTTGCGGATGCCGGGCAGCTCGGTGTCTATGCCGGCGGTGAGCGCCAGCGCGGCCACCTCCGCGTCCCCGTCCGCCACCCGGTGCAGCATCCGCAGGTGGGCGAGGCCGAAGTAGTCGGAGACCACGGTGCCGGTGAAGCCCAGCTCGTCGCGGAGCAGCGTGGTGAGCACGGCCGCGTCGGCGGTGACCGGCACGCCGTCCAGCTCCACATAGGCGGCCATCACGGACCGGGCGCCGCCGTCGCGCAGCGCCATCTCGAACGGGGGCAGCAGCACGTCCGCGATCTCACGCGGGCCGACCGAGACCGGGCCGAAGTTGCGCCCGGCGCGGGAGGCGGAGTAGCCGACGAAGTGCTTGAGCGTGGCGACCACGCCGGTGCTCTCCAGACCGCGCACGTACGCCGCGCCGATCGTGCCGACCAGGTACGGATCCTCGCCGATGGTCTCCTCGACGCGGCCCCAGCGCAGATCGCGCGCCACGTCCACCACCGGCGCGAGTCCCTGGTGGACACCGACCGCGCGCATCGCGCCGCCGATCTGCCCGGCCATCGTCTCGACCAGCTCCGGGTCGAACGCGGCGCCCCAGGCCAGCGGCGTCGGGTAGACCGTCGCCTGCCAGGTGAGGAAGCCGGTCAGGCACTCCTCGTGCGCGACCGCCGGGATGCCCAGCCGGCTGGCCGCGACGATCTCGGCCTGCAGCGCGGCGAGCGCGGCGGCGCCGTCGGCCGGGCCGATCGGCGCGGTCCCGAACGGCCGGGTGATCTGCCCGAGCCCGTTCCTGATCAGCTGCGGCCAGTCCGGCTCGTCGAGCAGCTCGTGCTGGTGCGGCGCCATGTCGCCGTCCGTCGCGGTGGCGCCCATCCAGACGGAACAGAGCTGAGCCGTTTTCTCCTCCAGCGTCATCGCGGCCAGGAGCGCCGCGACGCGCTCGCCGACGGGGCGGGACGGGTCCCGCCATGGCTCGGCCACCGCGGTGGGTGGTCCGGCCAGCTCGCCTCGCTCGGTCACGAGCGACCTCCTGAGATTGTTCGCAAGTTCCGATCGCTTTCCGGAAAGGTCTTCTACCTTCTCGGCGCGCCGAGGGGCGCGAAGGTCACTACAAAGTAACGCTTAAACGGGTGCATAGACAGGGGTTGACCGCGTCGTAACACCGTCGTAGCGTGCGGAACATCACGCGACTTACCGATGATCTTCCGAAAGTTTCGGTCCGCGCGGTCGATGCTTGTTAAGGGGATTCCGATATGACCAACCCGCTGATGTCCCGACGATCGCTGCTCGGTCTCGCCGGCCTTGGTGCCGGTGCCGCCGTGCTCGGCACCGCCGGCTGTGGTGGCAGCAGTGGCCCGCAGGGTGACGATAGCAAGGCTCTCATCGATATCTGGTGCCTTCAGGACCCGGTGCAGAACCGGGTGCAGCAGGCCGCGGTGGACCGCTTCAACGCGGGCGACGCCGCGGACGCCAAGCTCAGCACGTTCATCAACGACGCGTACCAGCAGAAGCTGGGCGTCGCGATGGGCAGTGAGCAGCGGCCGGACGTGTTCTTCAACTGGGGCGGCGGCAGCATCCGCGAGTACGTGCGCGGCGACCTGCTGGTCGACCTCACGCCCACGCTGGACGCCGACGCGGCGTTCAAGGGCAGGTTCCTGCCGGCCGTGCTGGAGGCCGGCAAGATCGGCGCGCAGTACTACGGCGTCCCGCTGCGCGGCATGCAGCCGATCATCCTGTACTACAACAAGGAGGTCCTGGGCCGGGTCGGCGCGCAGCCGCCCACCACCTGGGCCGAGACGCTCACCCTGGTCGACCGGCTGAAGGCGGAGAGCATCACGCCGTTCGCGCTGGCCGGCACGCAGCCGTGGACGCTGCTGATGTGGATCGAGTACCTCGCCGATCGGATCGGCGGGCCGGCCGTCTTCCAGCGGATCGCGGACGGCGACAAGACCGGGTGGAGTGACCCGGCGATGATCAAGGCGCTGAACGAGATCACGGCGCTGGTGGACCGCGGCGGCTTCGGCACCAACTGGGCGTCGGTCAACTACGAGGCCGGCGGCGCGGGCACGATCTTCGCCCAGGGCAAGGCGGCCATGCACCTGATGGGCTCGTGGGAGTACACGAACCAGGTCGACCAGCAGCCGGAGTTCGCGCAAAACGGCCTGGGCTGGACCACGTTCCCGGTCTACGAGGGCGGCGCGGGCGACCCGAAGGCGATCGTCGGCAACCCCACCAACTACTTCTCGATCACGAAGTCGTCGGCCAACGTGGCGGACGCGACCGCGTTCCTGAAGCAGGAGATGGCCTCCGACGCGTACGTCGACGACTGGATCAAGGCGGGCGACGTGCCGCCGATCACCGGGCTCGAGTCGCGGCTGTCCGCCTCGCCCAGCCCGGAGTTCTCCGCGTTCGTCTACGGCATGGTCCGGGACGCCCCGAGCTTCCAGCTCTCCTGGGACCAGGCGGTCGACCAGAAGTACCGCGACCCGATGCTCACCAACCTCCAGAAGCTGTTCCTCGGCGAGCTGGACGCCAACGGCTTCGCGTCCGCGATGGCCGCGCTGTGAGAGTGGTGTCGGTGACACCCGGTGCCGGGGGAGATCGGGCCCCCCGGCCCGGGGCGGTCTACGTCCTGCCGGCCGCGCTGTTCTTCGCGTTCTTCGCGGTGCTGCCGCTGGTCCTGGTCGCGTTGCTCTCCTTCACGGAGTGGACCGGCATCGGCGACCCGCGGTTCATCGGCACGGACAACTGGACGCGCCTGGCCGGCGACCCGCTGGTGCTCACCTCCACCCGCACCACGCTGCTGCTGATGCTGTTCGCCTGGGCCGCGCAGACCGCGCTGGCGCTGCCGCTCGGCGTCTGGGCGGCCGGCCGGCAGCGCAACCGGGCCGTGCTCTCGGCGATCTTCTTCCTGCCGCTGCTGCTCTCCAGCGCCGCCATCGCGCTGATGTGGAAGTCGATGCTCGACCCGAACTTCGGCGTGGCCGCGGTGGTCGGCCCGTGGATCGGCGTCCCGGACGGCAACCTGATCGGCACCCCGCGCGGCGCGCTGATCTGCATCATCATCACCGTGACCTGGCAGTTCGTGCCGTTCCACACGCTGCTGTACCAAGGCGCGGCGCGGAACATCCCGGCCGTGCTCTACGACGCGGCGCGGATGGACGGCGCGAACCGGTGGCAGTCGTTCCTCCGGGTCACGCTGCCGCAGCTGCGCAACACCATCGTCACCTCGTCCGTGCTGATGCTGGTCGGATCGCTCACCTACTTCGAGACGATCCTGCTGCTCACCGGCGGCGGGCCGGGCGACTCCACCTACGTGCTGCCGTTCCTCATGTACCAGGCCGCGTTCGAGCGGAGCGAGATGGGCTACGCCGCCGCGATCGCGACCGGACTGGTGCTGCTCGGCACGCTGCTGTCACTGGCGATCGTGCGCTTCTCCGGCTTCTCCCGGATGCGCTCCACGCTGGAGGGGATGTAACCGTGGCGGTCTCCACCCCCACCCGCTCCGCGGTCCGGCCCGCGCCGCGCGCCGGCGGGCCCCGGCGCTCCGTCGACCGCCCGAACTGGGCGGCCGGCGCGCTCTCGCTGGTCTGGCTGGCCGTGGTCGGCTTCCCGCTGCTGCTGCTGGTGATCTGGAGCCTGACCGATCGCCGTGACTACCAGCGCAACGGGCCGCTGGCGCTGCCGGACGGCATCGCCTGGGCGAACATCTCGCAGGTCTTCGAGGCGCGGTTCGGCACGTACATGCTGAACACGTTCACGGTGACGGCCGGGAGCATCCTGCTGACGCTGGCCCTGGCGCTGCCGGCGGCGTACGCGATCGTCCGCTCCCGGTCCTGGGCCGCCTCGCTGTCGTTCCGGATGTTCCTGCTCGGGCTGGCCATCCCGGCCCAGGCCGTGATCGTCCCGGTCTATCTGATCATCACGCGCCTGGAGCTGTACGACACGCTGCGCGCGGTCATCCTGCCGACCGTGGCGTTCAACCTGCCGCTGGTGGTGCTGATCCTCTCCGGCTCGCTGCGGGACGTCTCGCGCGAGCTCTACGAGGCGATGACCGTGGACGGCGCCGGCCCGTTCCGGATCTTCTGGAAGCTGGTGCTCCCGATGTCCCGGGGCAGCATCAGCACGGTCGGGATCTTCGTGGGGCTGAACGCGTGGAACGGCTTCATCTTCCCGCTGATCCTCACCCAGGACCTGAACAACCGGGTGGTCGCGCTCGGCCTGTGGCACTACCAGGGGCAGTACGCGGTGAACGTGCCCGGCCTGATGATGGCGGTGCTGCTCTCCACGCTCCCGATCTTCCTGCTCTACCTGTTCGCGCGGCGCTGGCTGATCGCGGGACTGGCCGGAGTCGGCGGGAAGTGACCGCTCCTGCACCTTGCGGCTGATATCTCTGGCAGCGCAGGCTCACACGGCGGCCGGAGGTGGCGGATGGAAGCGGCGAAACCGGAGAACGAGGCCGGACGGCTCGCCACCCTCCACGACCTGGAGGTGCTGGACACCGAGCCGGAGCAGGAGTTCGACGACATCGTGGCGCTCGCCTCGCGCGTCTGCGGCGTACCGATGTCGCTGGTCAGCCTGATCGACGCGGACCGGCAGTGGTTCAAGGCCAAGATCGGGCTGGAGCTGGACGAGACCTCGCGCGAGGTCTCGTTCTGCGCGCACGCGATCCTCGGCAAGGACCTGCTGGTCGTGCCGGACGTGCACACCGACCGGCGGTTCTCCGACAACCCGATGGTGACCGGCGACCCCGGCGTGCGGTTCTACGCCGGGGCGCCGCTGGTCACCACCGACGGGTTCGCGCTCGGCACGCTGTGCGTGGTCGACTCCGAGCCCCGCCGGCTCAACCTGGACCAGCTGCAGGCGCTGCGCGCGCTGTCCCGGCAGGTCACCGCGCAGCTGGAACTCCGCCGGTACGCCAAGGCGCTGAACCGGACCGTGGCCCGGCTGCAGGACATGGAGCGCCGCCGGGACGACTTCGCGAACCTGCTCGCCGGCGACCTCCGCGCGCCGCTGCACGAGTTCGGCGCGTACCTGGCGAGCGTGAGCACCGACCGGGAACCGGACCGCGTGCTGGCCGAGGCGCTGGTCCGCACCACCCGGCGCTACCTCGACCCGATGCGGCAACTGGTCGCGCACCTGCTGGCGATGGCCGACCCGGAGAACGAGGGCTACGAGGCGCTGCACCTGCGCCAGGTCGACCTGAGCCGGATCACCGAGCGGGCGGTGCGGGCGGTCCGGCCGATCGCGGCCACCAAGGAGATCTGGATCCTGCACGGCCAGGGCCCCTGCCTGCCGATCTACGCGGACCCCGTACGGCTGGAACAGGTCCTC
The DNA here is from genome assembly GCF_031458235.1 of Catenuloplanes atrovinosus. NCBI lineage: Bacteria > Bacillati > Actinomycetota > Actinomycetes > Micromonosporales > Micromonosporaceae > Catenuloplanes > Catenuloplanes atrovinosus. Next base: position 8,295,935 of record NZ_JAVDYB010000001.1, read on the forward strand.
ATGCACCTGCTCTTCGCGGCCGTGAAGTTCACGCCGCCGGGCGGCCGGGTGCGGGTGAGCACGGAGGCCGAGGGCGGCCCGGCCGTGCGCCTGGACGACCTCGACCAGCCGGACACCGAGCGGCCCGACCTCTTCACCCACCTCTACCGGAGCGCGGTGGCGCGGCCGGACCACGGCGGCGGGCCGGACCGCGGGCTCGCGGTGGCGAAGCGAATCCTGGACGTCCACCACGCCACGCTCGCGCTCTCCGACCGGCCCGGCGAGGGCACCTCGCTGCGCGTGGTGTTCCCGCCGGTGACAGCCGCGCCGGAGGCGGTGGAACGGGCCCGGTAGACCACCGGGCCCGCCCGCTCAACCCACCGGCGTGCGGTCCCGGGGCGCGGCGCCGACCAGCGCGTCACCGGTCCGCTGCAGCTTGTGCCAGCGCAGCCGGGCGCCGGTCAGCGCGGTCACCGCGGACTGGATCAACACCAGATACATCAGCTGCCGGTACGCGAACTGCTGCAACGGCAACGTCCACAGTGGCTTCATCGACTCCCGGTCCAGCCGGAACGCCACCACCGCGGTGACCAGTTGCATCACCAGCATCGCCAGCCAGGCGATCACGGTCTCGGTGCGGCCCAGGAACAGCAGCCCGTAGAGCGTCAGCAGGTCGATCACCGGCGCCAGCAGCGGCAGCGTGACGCCGAACAGCGCCAGGATCGGCAGGCCCACCCGGCCGAACCGGCCCGACGGACCGGACTCCACCAGCGCCTTCCGGTGCTTCCACATCGCCTGCATGGTGCCGTACGACCAGCGGTAGCGCTGCTTCCACAGCTGGCCCAGCCTGGCCGGCGCCTCGGTCCAGGCGCGCGCGTTCTCCTCGTACACCACGTGCCAGCCGTTGCGCAGGAACGCCATCGTCACGTCGGTGTCCTCGGCCAGCGTCTCGTCGCTCATGCCGCCGGCCTGCACCAGCGCCTCCCGCCGGAACGCGCCGATCGCGCCCGGCACGGTCGGCATGCAGCGCAGCGTCTCGTACAGCCGGCGGTCCAGGTTGAACCCGATCACGTACTCGATGTGCTGCCAGCGCGCCACCAGGCTGTTCCGGTTGCCGACCTTCACGTTGCCGGCCACCGCGCCCACGGACGGGTCCGCGAACGGCTGCACCAGCCGCCGGATCGAGTCCGGCTCGAAGATCGTGTCGCCGTCCACCATCACGATCAGGTCGTGACTGGCGAACGCGACGCCGGTGTTCAGCGCGTTCGGCTTGCCGCCGTTCGGAATCCGGACCACCCGCACGTTCGGCAGGCCCAGCCCTTCCGCGAGATCGGCGGTCCCGTCCGAGGAGCCGTCGTCGACCACCACCACCTCGATCCGCGGGTAGTCGCCGCCGGCCAGCGACCGCACGGCCGCCTCGATGCCCTCCTTCTCGTTGTACGCCGGGACGATCACCGACACCGGCGCGGTCACCTCCGGACCCCAGCGGAAGTCCCTCCGCCGCCGGCTGCGCGCGTGCCGGCCCGCCAGGACCAGCATCAGGAGGGTACGGACCAGCGTCAGCGCACCGGCGATCACGAACAGCACGCCGAGCACGCCGACCGTGGCGTCCGCGATCCGGATCGCCCACACCAGCGCGGACCCGCGCCACCTCTCGCCGCCGGTGGCCGGCTGCTCGGTCCGCGCGGTCGCGTTCCCGGCCGGGGCGGCCGACGCCATCGCCTGCGTGAGGCCCTGCGAGACGGTCACGAACCGGTACCCGCGCTGCTTCATCGCCGGGATGAACGAGTCCAGCGCCGCCACGGTCTGCGCGCGGTCGCCGCCGGCGTCGTGGAACAGCGTGATCGTGCCCCGCGTGCCCTCCGGCGTCGCGTTCCGCACGATCTGCGCCACGCCCGGCCGGGCCCAGTCCCGGCTGTCCGTGTCGTTCAGCACGGACAGGTAGCCCAGCTCGCCGGCCTCCCGGTAGAGCGGCCAGTTCTCGTCGTCGATCGCGACCGCCTTCGACGAGTACGGGAAGCGGATCAGCGAGGTCTTCACGCCGGTCGCGGCCGCGATCGCCATCTGCGTCTGCGAGTACTCGACGCGCCGCTGCCAGCTCGGCATCCTCGTCAGGTCCGGGTGCGTGAACGTGTGCACGCCCAGCTCGTGGCCCTCCGCCGCGAGCTGCCGCACCAGGTCCGGGTGCCGCGCCGCCCCGCTGCCCACCACGAAGAACGTGGCGTCCACGTCGTGCTCGGCCAGCTTGCGCAGCACCTGCGGCGTCCACCACGGGTCCGGGCCGTCGTCGAAGGTCAGCGCGATCGTCTTCTCCGGCAGCCGGTACGACTGGGCGCCGCCCCGCGCGGTGTTGATGATCGGGCCGCCCTCGACGATTCCCGCCGGGACGGCGCCCTGTGCGCCGGAGCTCTGGTGCAGCCCGTCCGGGGAGAGCGCCGAGGCGGCGTACGCGCGAACCAACAGCACGCTGACCAGCAGCACCAGCAGCGTGCCCGCGACCAGCAGGCGCGGTCGCGGGACGATGCGGCGGGCGGGCGTGGCGTGGGCGTGCCGCCGGGACGGCGGGGCGGCCTCCGGGCGGGGCGGCGGGACTATCACGCGTCGGTCTCCGGGCTCTCGTCGCCGGTGTCGCCGGCCTCGTCCGCACCGGCCTCGTCCGCACCGGTCTCGTCCTCGGCGACGGTCTCCAGCGGGGCGGTGGGGCGGGCCTCGTCCATCGGCACGGCCGGGACCGGCTCGGGCATCGGTGGGGCGGGGGGTTGCGGCGCCGCCGGTGCCTCGTCGGCCGGCGGGGGCTCGGCGGCGGGGGCGGGCTCGGCCGCGGGGAGGCCGGCGCCGCCGCCGGTACCGCCGGTGCCGGTGTTCCCGATGCCGCCGCCGGTGCCGCCGCTGTTCGTGGCCGCGCCGCCGGTACCGGTGGGTTGGCCGTTACCGGCGCCGGAGGTCGGGGCGCCGGCGCCCGGTCCGTCGTCGCCGCTCTGGCCCGCACCGGTGCCGGTTCCCGCGCCGCTGCCGCCGCTGCCGCTTCCGGCGCCGCTGCCGCCGCTGCCGCTGCCGCTTCCGGCGCCGCTGCCGCCGCTGCCGCTTCCTGCGCCGCTGCCGCTTCCTGCGCCGCTGCCGCTTCCTGCGCCGCTGCCGCTGGTGCCGGTTCCGGCGCCGGTTCCGCCGGTGCCCGATCCGGATCCGCCCGCGTTTCCGCTGGTGGTGTTGCCGTTGGTCGTACCGCCGGTGGTGTTTCCGCTGGTGGTGCCGCCGGTGGTCGTGCCGCTGCCGGCTCCGGCGCCGCCGGACTCCTCGCGGGGGTCCGTGGTGCCGGCGCCGACCCCGACGGTCACGCCGCCGCCGGCGCCGCCCTGGTTGGATGCCGAGGGCGTGGGCGTGACCGGGGAGGCGCTCGGCGTGGGCGTGATGGCCGACTCGGGCACGCGGCTCGGCGTGGGCGTCACCCGGGCCGACTCGACCGGCCGCGGCGACGTGGTGCGGCTCGGCGTCGGTGCGACGCCCAGCCCGGTGCGGGTCGTCTGCGTCGGGATCACCGGCGGCTGCGGCAGCGCGTCCGGCTGCGGGGGATAGGCCTGGTAGGGGTTGACCGGCTCGCGCTGCGGTTCCGCCGAGCGGACCGGTTCCGGCTCGGACGGCGACGGCTCCGGCTTGACGATGCCGGGCACCACGTTCTCCAGCACCTCGGGGAACGGCAGCAGCGCGCGCGGACTGACCGGGCCGCCGGCCAGGCTGACGCCGACCATTCCGGTGTAGACGAGCGAGAGCGCGCCGACCACGAACGCGACGCGCTGCAACCGCCGCCGGCGCCGCCCGGTCACGTCCACGAACACCGGCCCGGCGGACGCCGCATTGACCGGCAGTACGGTCGTGGCGACCGTTTCGTCGTCGAGATCGTCGATGAAATCCGCCGGCCGGTCCAGCGAATCGACTTTCGTGTATCCGAGTTCGATGTGCGCCGTCTCCGCGTGCGCCATTCCGGCCAGCGGGAGGTCGCTCTCGTCCCGGTCGGGTGAGTGGTGGGGCCCCCGGGCCGCGGGGGCGGTACGGGTGTCGTCGAGGCCGTTCGGGCCGCTCGACCGGTCAGTGGGGGGATCGTGCTGAGTCACTCTCCGAGATTAGGAAAGGCGCAGATAAGAAATCCTCTCCCCTCACTCGGCAGGATGATGGCCGATCGCATGACGGAAAGGGACGAAATGCTGATGATCGCGTCGGTGACGCCGGTAATGTATTTGTCGGCGACGATTTCTTAAGCGATTGACGTGGTGTGCCGCAGTGACGCGAGAAAGGTTACGGCCGGGCGTGCGCCGCTTCGCTGTCCGCAAGGCGACTGAGGCAAAAGTCATCAGACTTCCGGTTTGCCGCCCCGGATCGATGATCCACAGTGGCCCGGACCGTGCTCGACCGTCCGATGTGTCCGATTTGGGCGAAAAGGCCGTATGGGGTGATTTATAGCGGGCGATCTGTTCACCCCCCTACCCGTTGTGTCCGTGATCCCGGGTGGTTAGCATCTGTGTTGCGCGCTCCTATCGCCCGCTTCCCCCGTGGCAGGCGATCGGAGCGCGCCCCTTTTTGTGCCCTCCCTCGATGGGTGCCGCCGCCTAACTCTGAAGAACCTTTACAGTTCATATTGTCGGCCGATCAGGGGTCGACCGGCGCGGCGATCAACCGTCTTGCGGCGTTCTGTCGTTTCCTATTCACCGTGGTTGACACCCTCGTGCCCCAAATGCAGGCTAATCAGCGTCGGCAGCGGTAACGGGGGGCGTCCTTCCTCCCCACGGTGGGGTCCGGTCCGAGGCATCGGACGGCACGGGATCGCAGGGCGCGCGGCACCGCCGGCACAAAGATCTGGGGCCCGTCCGGATCGGTCGGGCCCCAGATCGAACGACAGAGACGTCAGCGCACGCGTCGACGCATCCGGCCGAACCGCGGCAGGTTCTTGGTGGCTGGGCCTTTCGTGGCCGGGCCTGGTGGCCGGGCGTGGTGGCCGGGCCGGGTGGCCGGGCCTGGCGGGCCGGAATCCGCCCGTGGTCGGAATCAACCCGTGGTCGGAATCAACCTGTGGTCGGGATCTGCTCGGGCTCTGCCCGTGGTCAGGGTCTGCCGGGGATCTGCCCGTGGTCGGGACCCGTTAGTGGCCGGACGCGTGATGGCCGGACGCACCGGTTGGGGACGTGCGATGGCCGGGCGCGTCGGTGGCCGACGCTACTGGGGACGTGCGATGGCCGGGCGCGTCGGTGGCCGACGCCGCTGGGCTCGCCTCAGCCCCGGAGGCTCCCGCGGCGCATCCGGATAACGCCGGCATCGCGGCCCGGAACGCTCGGCCGGGTGCCGGCCTTGAAGGCTCGGCCGGGTGCCGGCCTTGAAGGCTCGGCCGGGTGCCGGCCTGAAGGCTCGGCCGGGCGCGGCCTTGAAGGCTCGGCCGGGCGCCGGCCTCGAAGGCTCGGCCGGGCGCCGGTCTAGAACGCTCGGCCGGACCCGGCACCGATCGTCGCAGGATGCCTCCCCGCACGTCCGCGGCTGGCGAGGCCCGGCCTGCCACCGCCCCCGTGGGTTGTGGGGAGGCAAACCCGTCCCGAGGTCGGGGAGGGGGCGGTGCGGGCGGCGCGGCCGGGTGTCGGGGCCGGGTAGCTCGCGTGGCTCGGTGACCGGCGACGGAACCGGCTCCGACGCGGCGGCCGGAGCGGCGGCGGAGGCCGCCGCGAGGTTGGCCCGCGGGAGCATGCGGGCCGCACCGGGCCGGGAGCGGGCCCCGGACTGTGATCTAGATCCAGCGGCTGCCCAGCCACATGCGTGCGGACCACTCGGAGTAGGGGATCGACTCGCCTACGAAGACCGGGTAGAAGTACCAGAAGCAGACTGCCACCAGGATCAGGTAGACGCCGAGGACCACGGCGCCGATTTTGCGGCGTTCGAGGACGGCCTCGTGGTCGAGCCGCTGGGAGGCGAAGGTGGGGGTCATGATCGCGCCGAGGACGTAGGCGACGGCGAGGACGAAGAAGGGGACCGAGGGGAGCACGTAGAACGAGAACATCGTGCGGCCCTCGGTGATCGCGAACCAGAACCACGGCAGGAAGTTGGCGGCGGCGCCGAGCAGGATGAAGAGGGCGCGCCAGTCGCGCCGGGCGATGCCGAACCAGATCAGCGCGAGCAGCGCCGGGATGAACGACCACCACAGCACCGGGGTGCCGAGCAGCAGCACCTCGGCGGCGCAGTGCGATGCGCCGCACGGCAGGTCGCCGTCCCAGAAGAACGCCACCGGGCGGCCCAGCAGGAGCCACTGCCAGGGCCATGACTGGTACGGGTGCTTCGTCACCAGCTGGTTGTGGAAGCCGACCGCCTCGGAGTGGTAGTGCCACAGGTTGATCAGCGCGCCGATCACCGGCGGCTCCGCGCGGCCGCTGTCCGCCAGCCAGTGCCGGAAGTAGCCGTCGTCGGTCGCGAGCCAGCCGGTCCAGGTGGCCAGGTAGACGGCGGCGATGATCACGCCGGAGATCAGGCTCCAGCCGAACGCGTAGGGCAGCGCCTTCAGGTAGCCCCAGCGGATGCCGGCGGTACGCTGCGCGCCGCCCTCCCAGAGCCACACCAGCAGGAAGAAGATCGGCAGGACGGACATCGCGCTCCACTTGACGCCGCAGGCGCAGCCGATCAGCACCGCGGCCGTCAGCCGCCACCACGGCACGCCGCCGGGGAACGCGAACACCACCCGGCCGGTGGGCTGCACCCGGCCCTGCTCGATCGCGCCCAGCCAGCGCCGCCGCCGGTGGTCGCGGTCCAGCACCAGCGCGGCGAACGCGGCCAGGATGAACAGCTGGAGGAAGATGTCCAGCAGCGCGGTCCGCGACATCACCAGGTGGAAGCCGTCCAGCGCGAGCAGCAGGCCGGCCGAGCAGCCCAGGATCACGGAGCCGAACAGGCGGATCGCCAGCCGGGTCAGGATCAGCACGGACAGGATGCCGGCCACGGCCGCGGAGATCCGCCAGCCGAACTCGTTGTTGCCGAAGGCAGCCTCGCCGAGCGCGATCGCCCACTTGCCGAGCGGCGGATGCACCACGTACGCCGGGCCGCCGGTCTTCTCGTCCCACTCGATGCCGCGGGAGAGCATGTCGTACGCGTCGGTCGCGTAGTAGACCTCGTCGAACACCAGGCCCTTCGGGTCGGCGAGCCCGACCAGGCGGAGCAGCGCGGCGATCGCCACCACGAAGCCGGTCGCGGCCCACGAGTAGCCGTCGAACCGCCGGTCCCACGGGACCAGGCGCCGCCGCACGATCGCGGGGACCAGGTCGTCACCCGTCCGAGCAGGTGAGGTGGCCTTCGAGGGAGCGCCGGGGTCGATCGCCGGGTCCGCGAGGCCGTCTGTCTGCGCTGTTGCCGCCGAGGTCACCGGTCGATCGTAGGCTGCATGGGCGGTGGAGGGGGAAACCCGCCCCCACTTCCGATCGATGCCCGACGGGATTACGAGGTGAGCTTGTGGTGGACGGCGGACGGCTGATCCTGGTGGGTGCGCCGCTGGGCAACGTCGGGGACGCGTCCGCGCGCCTCCGGGACGTGCTGGGCTCGGCCGACGTGGTGGCCGCGGAGGACACCCGGCGGCTGGCGCGGCTCGCCCGGGACCTGGACGTGACGGTCGCCGGCCGGGTGGTCTCCTACTTCGAGGGCAACGAGGAGCGGCGTACCCCGGAGCTGGTCGAGGCGCTGCGCGCCGGCTATGTCGTGGCGATCGTGACCGACGGCGGCATGCCGAGCGTGTCCGACCCCGGATACCGGCTGGTCCGGGCCGCGCTGGACGCGGGTATCCCGGTGACGGCCGCGCCCGGGCCGAGCGCGGTGACCACCGCGCTGGCGCTGTCCGGGCTGCCGAGCGACCGGTTCTGTTTCGAGGGCTTCCTGCCGCGGTCCGGCTCCGCGCGCCGCTCCCGGCTGCGGGAGCTCGCGGCCGAGCCGCGCACGCTGGTGTTCTTCGAGGCGCCGCACCGCGTCTCCGGCACGCTCGCGGACCTGGCGGCGGTCTTCGGCGCGGACCGGGAGGCCGCCGTCTGCCGCGAGCTGACCAAGACCTATGAGGAGGTACGACGGGGAGCGCTGGCCGCGCTGGCCGCCTGGGCGGACGAGTCGTCACCCCGGGGCGAGATCACGCTCGTGGTGGCCGGCGCCGCGCCGACCGCCGGTGAGCGTCCCTCGGACGAGCAGCTCAAGGCCGAGGTGGCCGCGGAGGAGGCGACCGGCGTGTCCCGGCGCGACGCGGTCACCGCGGTCGCGGCGCTGCACGGGCTGCGCCGCCGCGAGGTCTACAACCTGGTCACGGCCGGCGGCTGAGCGGCCGGCCGGCGTCACCAGGCGGCGATGAGGAAGCCGAGCAGCAGCGTCAGCGGCGCGCCGAGGCTGATCATCACGGCCCGGGTCCGGGATCGGCGGGTCTCCAGCCGGGTGGCGCCGGTCGCCCAGGCGATGCCGAGGCCGCACAGGAAGACCAGCGTCAGCCCCAGCGACCAGCGCAGGTGCAGGCCCAGGCCGCGGAAGCTGGCGTGCGCGCGGGTGGCGTCCTCGTCCACCATCCGCGCCGGGAGCCGCGTGCCCTCGGCGCGGTCGTGGCTGGGCACGCCCAGCACGGCGACGTCCGCCGCGGTGAAGCGCGCGCCGGCGAACGTGCCCTGGCAGCGCTGCGCCAGCGTCGGGCCGGAGCAGTGCGTGATGGTGACGGTGCCGGGCGTGCCGTGACCGACGGCCAGCCAGAGCGGCTCCGCGCTCACCCAGGCGAAGAACGCGGTCAGCAGCGCCAGCACCACCAGCAGCGGCAGCCCGGTGGCCGGGTTGCGCGGGAGCCGGGTCGCCGGGCGCGGCGCCGGCGGGTCCACCGGGGAGGGGCGGCCCACCCGCATCCGGGGGGACGGCCAGGCGAGGTCCGCGGCGTGCGGGTCCTCGGCCGCGGTGGGGGAGCGCCAGCTGGCGCGGTCACGCGGGGCGGCGATCGCGGGCGCGGCGGGTTCGGGCACGGGTGCGGGTGCGGCGGGTGCGGGGGCTACCGGGCGGGCGGCGGAGGACTGCGCCGGTGCCGGTGGCGCGGCGTCCGTGCTGCCGGATCCGGCCACCACCTCGAAGCCGGCCTGGCTTCCGCTGCCGAGGGCGGCGTCCGCGCTGGACAGCGGCCCGGCGGCGACCGGCGGGGCGGGCGGCGCGCCCGCGATGGGTGCGGGGCCGCCGGGCGGGGGACCGGTGGGCGCGGAGCCGGGAGCGGGTGCGGAGCCGTTCGGCGCGGAACCGGAAGGTGCGTGACCGGCGGCGGGCGCGGACTCGCTCGGTGCGGGAACGGCGGGTGCGGGACCGGCGGCGGACGCGGGCTCGGTGGGCTCGGTGGGCTCGGTGGGCTCGGTGGGCTCGGTGGCGGTGGGCCGGGGAGCGTCCTCCGGGTCCGGGCGGCCGTGGCGGGGGCGGCGCACCGCGCTCAGGTCCTCGGTGGGGCGGACCCGGGCGGCGTCCGGCTCGCCGCCGGGGTGCTCGGCGGCGGCCGGGCGGTGCAGCGGGAGTGGGACGGTGTGCCGGATCTCGGCCGGCGCCGCCTTCGGCGTGACGGGGGCGGCCGCACCGCGTACCGGCGGAGGGGTCGTGGGTTGATCCTGCTTCTCGCTACCCGTCACCGTCCCATTTGACTATGAATCAAGGTGAATTGCGTGCATATCGCCTGGTGTGTTGTACCTGGGAGTGGAGGGTCAATAGGTTCGCGGCGGCCGAGGGCGGGTCATTAGAGTTGACTGTCATGAGTCACGTTCTCGCGGCGGTTGCCTGGCCATACGCCAACGGCCCGCGCCACATCGGTCACGTTTCCGGCTTTGGAGTGCCCTCCGACGTCTTCAGCCGGTACATGCGGATGGCCGGTCACGACGTGCTCATGGTGTCCGGCACGGACGAGCACGGCACGCCGATCCAGGTCCAGGCGGACAAGGAGGGCGTGACGCCGCACGAGCTCGCGGACCGCTACAACCGGGTGATCGTGGAGGACCTGCACGGGCTGGGCCTGTCGTACGACCTGTTCACCCGCACCACCACGCGCAACCACTACGCGGTGGTGCAGGAGATCTTCGAGGGGCTGTACGAGAACGGCTACATCGTCGCGAAGACCACGCTCGGCGCGATCTCGCCGTCCACCGGGCGCACGCTGCCCGACCGGTACATCGAGGGCACGTGCCCGATCTGCGGGTACGACAGTGCGCGCGGCGACCAGTGCGACAACTGCGGCAACCAGCTCGACCCGTCCGACCTGATCAACCCGAAGTCGAAGATCAACGGGGAGACGCCGAAGTTCGTCGAGACCGAGCACTTCTTCCTCGACCTGCCCGGCTTCGTCTCGGCGCTGAACTCCTGGCTGGACACCCGCGAGGGCTGGCGGCCGAACGTGCTGCGCTTCTCCAAGAACCTGGTCGACGACCTCCAGCCGCGCGCGATCACGCGCGACCTGGAGTGGGGCGTGCCGATCCCGCTCGCGGACTGGAAGGACCGCGGCGACAAGCGGATCTACGTCTGGTTCGACGCGGTGATCGGCTACCTGTCCGCGTCCGTGGAGTGGGCGCGCCGCTCCGGTGACCCGGAGGCGTGGCGCCGCTGGTGGTCCGCGGACGGCGAGGGCAAGGACGCCAACGCGTACTACTTCATGGGCAAGGACAACATCGTCTTCCACTCGGTGATCTGGCCGGCGCTGCTGCTCGGCTACTCCGGGGAGGGCGACCGCGGCGGCGAGCCCGGCCCGCGCGGCCGGCTCAACCTGCCGACCGAGGTGGTCTCCAGCGAGTACCTGACCATGGAGGGGAAGAAGTTCTCCTCGTCCCGGTCCGTGGTGATCTACGTGCGGGACTTCCTGGAGCGGTACGACGCGGACGCGCTGCGCTACTTCATCGCGGCGGCCGGCCCGGAGAGCAACGACACGGACTTCACCTGGGCCGAGTTCCTCCGCCGCAACAACGACGAACTGGTCGCGGGCTGGGGCAACCTGGTCAACCGGTCCATCTCGATGGCGGCGAAGAACTTCGGCGAGATCCCGGCCCTGCTCGACCCGACCGCCGAGGATCTCGCCCTCCTGGCCACCGTCCGCGCCGGGTTCCAGTCGGTCGGTGACCTGATCGGCAGGCACCGGCAGAAGGCGGCGATCGGCGAGGCGATGCGGATCGTGGCGGAGGTCAACAAGTACCTCTCCGATCAGGCGCCGTGGAAGCTGAAGGCGGAGGCGGACAAGCCGCGGCAGGGCACCATCCTGCACGTGGCGCTGCAGGCGGTGAGCGACTGCAACCGGCTGCTCACGCCGTTCCTGCCGCACTCGGCGCAGAAGATCCACGAGCTGCTCGGCGGCACCGGCGTGCACGCGCCGCAGCCGCGGATCGAGGAGGTCGAGGACCTGGACGGCGGCCCGTCGTACCCGATCCTGACCGGCGACTACACGGCCGGTGCGCGGTGGGAGCCGGCGGACGTCGTGGCCGGCACGCCGCTGGCCGCGCCGAAGCCGGTGTTCCGCAAGCTGGACCCGTCCATCGTCGAGGAGGAACTGGCCCGGCTGGGCGGGTGAGCGTCAGGCCGGCGGGTAGTGCACGGTCACGGTCTCGTGATCGGTGAGTTCGCCCGCCGGCGCCCACACCTCGTAGATGCCGCGCTCGTAGCACTGCGCGCCGAGCTTGGAGATCGAGTCCGCGTCCGGGCGGGCCAGGCGCAGCCGCGTCCAGCCCGAGTCGGTGTGCAGCACCTGGCAGTACACGCCGCGCCAGCGGCCGAACGCGGCCCGGCGGCTGACGTTGTCCACCGGGTATCGGGCGGCGCGGGTCATCGCCAGCACGCGGAAGCCGCCGGGCAGGTCCGCGATCGCCTCGTACTCCCGCTCGCCGTACATGCCGACCAGGATGGTGGACCGGACGGCGTCGCCGACCGGCAGGTACTCCTGATCCGGCGGGATCTCCGGGATGCCGGTGACCAGGTGCCGCCACTGCGGCCCCACCATGCGCAGCCAGCCGCGCTGCTCCGGCTGGTACGTGTACAGCACCACCTCGCTGCCGTCCGACGTATACGCGATCAGCGCCGCGTTCGCCGGCATCGGCAGGTCGGCCATGTCCTTCGTCACGAACTCCGGGATCAGGTGCCGCTCGCTGGGCGTGAAGCCGGTGCCGAGGACCGGCGCGCCGACCCGGTCGCGCGGCGGCACCGTGCGCAGCCCGCCCTGCTCGGCACCGAGCGGGATCTCGTAGTCGTCCGGCGAGTTGGCCCGCCAGCGCAGCGCGTAGATGACGTCCGGGATGCCGCGGCCGGCCTCGGCGTCCGTGCGGAGCAGCATCAGGTCGGCCGGCGTACGCAGGTGGGCGACGTCGTACTCCCGGTAGCAGAAGCCGTAGGGCAGCCAGCCGCGCAGGTAGCCGGCGATCTGACTCGCGGACAGCACCTTGATCATGCGGGTGCCGCGCCGGATCGCGGCGGTGCGCCGGATGCTGGCCAGCATCGGATCGTCCCGGTACGCCGGGCTCTGCGCGGCCTTGTGCACGTCCGCCCAGCGGATGCCGCGGGACAGCGGCACCATCAGCGGCGTGTCCAGCGGGTCCTCGGGCGTGCCGTCGCCGAGCACGCCGAGCCCGGGCTGCGCGTGACCGCCGACACTCACGCCCTCCACCTCGGAGGCGTGCACGAACCGGTGGAACGGCGCGGGCGCGCCGTTGCGCGAGACCCGGCGGAAGCCGTCCGCGTCGACGTTGCTGAACAGCTCGAATGCGGCTCCGCGAGCGATCTGCTCAGCGGGGTGGAACGTTCCCTTGAAGCTCACGCGCAGGCCCGTCGGGGCATCGTTCACGTTACGGGCCTCTGGAAACACGCTCACTCGGCGGAACCTACTTCGGCATGATAGACGCCGAGTGAACGGAAGGTGACGCGAGCAAGGTTCCTGATTCCGCCACCGGAGGGGGCCTGACCAGCGGATAGTGTCTTCATGGAGACCGCGGCGCGAATCACCCACGATGCGTTGACGGACCTCACTTCCGCGCTCACGGCCGCCTGCACGCGCGTGGAATCGGTCCTCGACGTCGCCACCGAGGCCGCCGCCCGGATCGTCGGGGACGGCGGCGGCATCCGGCTCGTCCGGGAGGACGGCCGGTTCGGCCCGATGGCCACCCGGCATTCCGGGCACGACGCACCGGAGCTGCTCGGCGAGTTCCTCGGCGGTTTCAGCGACCGGGTCGACCAGGGGCATCTGAACCGGCTGCGGGCCGGCGCCACCATCGTGTTCAGCTCCATGGATCAGCAGGAGTTCCAGAAGCTCGCACCGCCGCAGCACTGGACGAACCTGGCCGGCGCGCGGATCTCGGCCGTGCTCGCCTGCCCGCTGATCGCCGACGGCACGTTCCTCGGCTACCTCGCGCTGGCCCGGACCACGCCGGGGGCCACGTACACGGCCGCGGACGTGGAGACGGCCCGGATGATCGCGGAGCACACCTCGGCCGCGCTGTCCACCGCGCGGTCGGTGGAGCAGCTGCGCGCCTCCGAGGACCGGTACCGGAACATCGTCGAGACCACGCTCGACGGCGTCTGGCAGTTCGACCGGGACGGCGTGACCACGTTCGCGAACGCGCAGATGGCCCGCATGCTCGGGATGACGCGCGAGGAACTGCTCGGGCTGTCCGTGCGCGGCTTCCTGGACAACAACGGGCAGCAGCGGCTCGCCAAGCGGCTGGCCGACCGGCAGCAGGGGCGCTCCGAGGTGTACGAGTGCCGGCTGATCCGCGCCGACGGCACCGCCCTCTGGGTGCAGATGTCCGCAGCGCCGCTGCTCGGCCCGGACGGCGAGATCATCGGCTCGCTGGCGCTGGTGAGCGACATCACCGAGCGGATCGCGGCCCGCGACATGCAGCGCCAGCTCGACCAGTTGCGCCGGGTGGACAGCCTGGGCCAGCTGGCCGGCGGCATCGCGCACGACTTCAACAACCTGCTGACCGTGATCGCCGGCTCCGCCGAGGTGCTGGCCTCGGACGCGGAGCCCGGATCCGACGTCGAGGCGATGGCGCAGTCGATCATGCGGGCCGCGGCCAGCGGCGCCGCGCTCACCCACCAGCTGCTGGCCTTCGGCCGGCGCAGCCCGAACGCGCACACGGTCTCCGTGCCGGAACTGCTGGACGGCGCGCGCGACCTGCTGACCCGCGCGCTCGGCGAGCACATCGACCTGCGCTTCAAGATCGACGAGGACCTGTGGGCGGTCCAGGCGGACCGCGGCGAGCTGGAGCAGGCGCTGGCCAATCTCGCGGCGAACGCGCGGGACGCGATGGGCCGCGGCGGCGTGCTCACCATCGAGGCACACAACACCGTGATCGACCCGGGTGGGCTGGAGGACGCGCAGGCGTCCGGCCGGTTCGTGGTGCTGGCCGTCTCGGACACCGGCAGCGGCATGGACGAGGAGACCCGGACGCACGCGTTCGAGCCGTTCTTCACCACGAAGAAGGCGCGCGGCGCGGCCGGCCTGGGCCTGGCCACGGTCTACGGCATCGTGCACAACAGCGGCGGGCACATCCGGCTCGTCTCCGACCCGGGCATCGGTACCACCGTGAAGATCTTCCTGCCGGCCAAGGAGGCGACCGAGGAGCCGCCGGTCCTGCCGGTGGAGAACCTGCGCGGGCAGGGGCACGTGCTGGTGGTGGAGGATCAGCCGGAGCTGGCCCAACTGGTCCGCTACCTGCTGCAGCCGGCCGGGTACACGGTCACGGTCGCCACCGACCCGGCCGCGGCGATCTCCCACCTGCACGCGGGCGCGCGGCCGGACCTGCTGCTCACCGACGTGGTGATGCCCGGCATGACCGGCTCGGAGCTGGCCCGGGAACTGCGCGCGCACTACCCGGACCTGCGCGTGCTGTTCATGTCCGGGTACACCGCGGGCGTGCTCAACCCGCGCGGTCACCTGGACGAGGACAGCACGCTGATCCAGAAGCCGTTCAACCGGGAGAGCCTGCTCACCGCCGTGGCGAAGGCGCTGGGCACCCGCCGATAGCCTTGGCGGTCGTGAGTTCCCGTGAGAAGACCAGCCCTCGCCGGATGGGCGAGTTCCCGCCGGCGCCGGACGCGCTGCCGGTCCCGGTGATCGACAGCCACACCCACCTGGACATCACCGTGCAGGAGGCCGGCGTGCCGGGCTCCGGCGACGGTGACCCGGTGCGGCGGCTGGTGGACGCCGCCCGTGCGGTCGGCGTGGACCGGCTGGTGCAGGTGGGCGTGGACGTGGCGTCCTCCCGGTGGGGCGCGGAGCTGGCCGCGGCGCACCCGGCCGTGCTGGCCGCGGTCGCGCTGCACCCGAACGAGGCGCCCCGGCTCGGCGCCGGCCTGGACGAGGCGCTGCGGGAGATCGAGGCGCTGGCCGGGCGGGAGCGGGTGCGGGCGATCGGCGAGACCGGGCTGGACACGTTCCGCACCGGCGAGGAGGGGCGCGCCGCGCAGGAGGAGAGCTTCCGCGCGCACATCGGCTTCGCCAAGCGGTACGGCAAGGCGCTGGTCATCCACGACCGGGACGCGCATGCGGACGTGCTGCGCGTGCTCGACTCCGAGGGCGCGCCGGACACCGTGGTGCTGCACTGCTACTCCGGCGACGCGGAGTTCGCGGCCGAGTGTGTGCGCCGCGGATACCTGCTCAGCTTCGCCGGGACGGTGACCTTCGCCAGCGCCGGGACGCTGCGCGAGGCGGCCCGCGTCACGCCGCCGGAGCACCTGCTGGTGGAGACGGACGCGCCCTATCTGACGCCGACGCCGTACCGGGGCCGGCCGAACGCGTCTTACCTGATCCCGCTGACCATGCGGGTGCTCGCCGACACCACCGGCCACGACCTGGCCGAGCTGTGCGCGGCGGTCTCCGCCAACGGCGACCGCGCCTTCGGCCTCTGGCACTGACCCCCCGCCCCCCGCCGCCCCGCGCCGCCCCGCCCCGCGCCGCGCCGCCCCGCCCCGCGCCGCCCCGCCCCGCCCGCCCCCGCCCACAGCGCCGATCTAGGGCGGATTCACGCGATTGGAGATCGACGTGTGGGAATCAGCCCTAGATCGGCGCGGAGAGGGGGTGGGGGTCAGGGCCAGGCGGGGTGGCGGGCGGCGGGGACGGAGCGGGCGCGGACGTAGAGTTCGCGCTGGGCGCCGGGGTCGGAGGGGGCGCGGCGGCACCACGCCCGGATGTGCCACCACGGCTCGTTGTCGAAGTGCACCAGGTCCACCACGAACGACACGGTGGCGATCAGCGCGCCCACGCCGAACCGGTAGTCCTGCTCGCGCAGGTACAGCGTCTCGCCCACGATCGGCTCGGCGGGTGCCGGCCGGCGGGCGCGCGGGCTCACCACGCCGCCCGGCCCGGCCGCCGGGTGCGGCACCAGCCCAGGAAGCGCGCGCCCGCGCGGACGCACTCCGCGGCCGGCCGGTCCCGGGCGAACCGGTGCAGATAGGTCGCCATCAGCATGGCCAGCGCCACCCGGTTGCGGCGATAATCGCGCAGCGCGGTCCGCTTGTACGACTCGCACGGCCATTCGGACCCGCAGCGCGCGCACTGCCAGGCCGAATCAGGAATGTGCCGGACGCCCGGTGGGCCGGCGTCGGACGACGTGATTCGAGAGTCATTCATCTTGTCTGCCCCGGCGGATGGCGGCGAGAAGAGAATAGGACCCGGCGCGGAGCGCCTGAGCGTGAATCGCGATGACTTCGCCCGTACGACACCGTTTACCTCCCGGACTGGCGCGATCGGGGCAGCGTCGCTTCCCCGTCGTTGTGCCGCCCGGCCGCGGCAGTCGACGTCGGCGGTCCGGGACGGACCGCGCCGTCCAATCATTTGGGTTGAGCACCGGCCCCGCAATATTCGAAGGCCGGAAATCGTCGCTCGCCATTGACTTTCGCCTTGATCGGTGGGTAGGCATTCCATGACGGAAGACCGAGCATTCCATGAGCGGAGGAGAGCGCGTGGACGCCGAGCCGGGATCGACGGTTCCCCGCCGTCAGCTGGGCAGATACCTGCGCCGCCTGCGTGAGCAGGCCGGTGTCACGGTGAAGGCCGCCGCCGCGGAGCTGGAGTGCTCCATCCAGAAGCTGTGGCGGATCGAGAAGGGCGCGGTGCCGGTGCGCGGCGCCGACGTCAAGGTGCTCTGCGAGCGCTACGGCGCGACCGAGGAGATGACGCAAGCGCTGGTCGCGCTGGCCAAGGAGACGAAGGCCAAGGGCTGGTGGCACTCGTACGGCGACGTGGTCCCGCGCTGGTTCGAGATGTACGTGGGCATGGAGGCCGCCGCGTCCCGGCTGCGCATGTACGAGCCGTCGCTGGTCCCGGGCCTGCTGCAGTCCGGCGGCTACGCGGACGCGGCGATCCGTGCCGACCAGCCGGGGATGAGCGACGAGGAGCGCCGCCGCCGTGTGGACCTGCGCGCCGAGCGGCAGTCGCTGCTGGCCAGGCCGTTCCCGGAGCCGCCGGCGCTGGAGGCGATCGTCTGCGAGACCGTGCTGCGCCGCGACCCGGGCCCGCCCGGCGTGATGGCGCGGCAGCTGGCGTACCTGCAGAAGGCGGGCGAACAACCACATATCTCGATACGCGTCCTTCCGCTCGCGATCGGGCTGCATCGGGCCTCGGTCGCCGGTGCGTTCACGATTTTGGAATTTCCATCCGAGGGAAATGAGCGAAGAGAACCTCCAACGGTCTACAGCGAATCACTCACAGGGGCTATCTATCTCGACAAAACACACGAGATAGAGGCCTATGAAGAAGTTTGGGTTAGCCTTACCGCGTCGGCGCTGAGTGAGGGTGATTCAGCGGTCATGATCGACAGCCTGATAGGGGAGTTGAATCGCAGTGATTGACTCGTCGGGCGCCCGCTGGCGCAAGTCAAGCCGCAGTGGCGCGAACCAATGCGTCGAGGTCGCGGACAATCTCGGTACGTTCATCGCGGTCCGCGACTCCAAGGACCCGGCCGGCGCCGTGCTGGCCTTCTCGCCCGGCTCATGGCGCGCCTTCACCACGAGCCTCCGGGACGCGCGCTAGCTCCACCACCACGGGACCGCTCCCCGGCCACCCGCCGGGGAGCGCCCTAGGATCGCTGGTCATGGACGGACTACTCGGCCCCGCGGAGATCCGCGAGCTGGCGGCCAGCCTCGGCGTGTCGCCGACCAAGAAGCTCGGGCAGAACTTCGTCCACGACCCGAACACGGTGCGCCGCATCGTCGCCGCGGCCGGGCTGAGCCCGGACGACGTGGCGCTGGAGGTCGGCCCCGGGCTCGGCTCGCTCACGCTGGGCCTGCTCGGCGCCGCGCGGCACGTGCACGCCGTGGAGATCGACCCGGTGCTGGCCGGACGGCTGCCGCGCACCGCCGCGGAGCGCCTGCCGGACCGGGCGGACCGGCTCACCGTGCACCACCTGGACGCGCTGCGGGTCACCGCGCTGCCGGAGCCGGCGCCGACCGCGCTGGTCGCGAACCTGCCGTACAACGTGGCGGTCCCGGTCGTGCTGCACCTGCTGGCCACGCTGCCGAGCCTGCGCACCGGCCTGGTGATGGTGCAGAAGGAGGTGGCGGACCGGCTGGTCGCGGCGCCCGGCTCCAAGGTCTACGGCGTGCCGTCCGTGAAGCTGGCCTGGTACGCCAGCGCCAGACCGGCCGGGAAGGTGCCGCCGAACGTGTTCTGGCCGGTGCCGAACGTGGACTCCGGGCTGGTCGCGTTCGCCCGGCACGAGCGGCCGCGGGGCGGCGTACCCAGGGAGAAGGTCTTCGCGGTCGTCGACGCGGCGTTCGCGCAGCGGCGCAAGACGCTGCGCGCGGCGCTGGCCGGCTGGGCCGGCGGGCCGGACCGGGCGGAGAAGGTGCTGGCCGCCGCGGGCATCGACCCTCGTACCCGGGGCGAGCAACTCGGCGTGGACCAGTTCATCGCGATCGCCGCCGCGTCCTAGCGGGTCGCCGACCCCGGACCGCGGTGGCGGTAGAGTTGCGCCCAGCCGAGCGGACGAGGAGGTGGGCGGCGATGATCGACACGGTGGGCACGCGCTTCTGGAGGCTCAGTGCCGTCCCGGGCCGGGGCGCCGATCGGTGACGGAGGCCTGGAGGCCGGAGGACGACCGTCCCCGGATGGCGACGGCGGGCCCGGTGCGGGTCCGCGTCCCCGCGAAGATCAACCTGCACCTCGGCGTCGGGCCGCTGCGCGACGACGGCTACCACGAGCTCAACACGGTGTACCAGGCGATCTCGCTCTACGACGAGCTGACCGCGCGGCGCGGCGACACGCTGAGCCTGACCATGGAGGGTGAGGGCGCCGGCACGCTGGCGCTGGACGGCACCAACCTGATCATCCGCGCGGTGCAGGCGCTGGCCGACTACGCGCGCGTCCCCGCGCACGCCCGGCTGCACCTGAAGAAGCAGATCCCGCTCGCGGCCGGCCTGGCCGGCGGCAGCGCGGACGCGGCCGCCGCGCTGGTCGCCTGCGACGCGCTGTGGGGCATCGGGCTCTCCCGCGACCAGCTCGCCGAGGTCGCGGCCACGCTCGGCTCCGACGTGCCGTTCCTGATCTACGGCGGCACCGCGCTCGGCACCGGCCACGGCGAGACGATCAGCCCGGTGCTGGTCCGCCCGCACTCGTGGCACTGGGTGGTCGCGGTCGCGGACGGCGGCCTGGCCACGCCGGAGGTCTACCGCGAGCTGGACCGGCTGCGCGCCGGGCTGGACGGCCCCGAGCCGCTGGGCAGCGCGGACGGGCTGCTGGCCGCGCTGCGGCAGAAGGACCCGACCGTGCTGGCCGCCGCGCTCGGCAACGACCTGCAGGCGGCCGCGCTCTCGCTCCGCCCGGCGCTGTCCGACCTGCTCAAGGCCGGTCTCGCCGCGGGCGCCTGCGCCAGCCTGGTCTCCGGCTCCGGCCCGACCGTGCTGTTCCTCGCCCGCGACGCCGCGCACGCGGAGACGCTCACCACGGAGATCGAGGCGTCCGGCCTCTGCCGCGCCGCCGGCACCGCGCACGGTCCCGTGCCCGGCGCCCGCATCCTGTAGCAATCACTGGGGAGTTATGGCGAACCTGGTCAACCTCGACCGAGTCTCCAAGGGGTACGGCGCGGTCGGCGCGCTGCTCACGAACGTGTCGCTGGGCCTGGAGGACACCGACCGCGTCGGCGTGGTCGGGCTCAACGGCGCCGGCAAGAGCACGCTGCTGCGCGTGTTGACCAAGCAGGAGGAGCCGGACGACGGCCGCGTCACGCACCGCCGCGACCTGCGCGTGGCCTCGCTGCCGCAGGCGCTCACGCTGCACGCGGAGGCCACGGTACGGGACGTGGTGCTCGGCACGGCCTGGCTGGACGAGGGCTTCGGCGCGGAGCACGAGTGGGCCGGCGACGCCGGCGTGCGCGCGGTGCTGGACGGGCTCGGCATGCCGCACCTGGGCCTGGACGCGCCGGTCGGCCCGATGTCCGGTGGCGAGCGCCGCCGGGTCGCGCTGGCCGCGCTGCTGATCCGTACCGCCGATCTGCTGATCCTGGACGAGCCGACCAACCACCTGGACGTGGCCGGCGTGAACTGGCTGGCCGCGCACCTGCTCAAGCGGCGCGGCGCGCTGGTCGTGGTCACCCACGACCGCTGGTTCCTGGACGCGGTCTGCACCGCCACCTGGGAGGTCGCCGACCAGACCGTGCGCGCCTACGAGGGCGGGTACGCCGCGTGGACGCTGGCCCGGGCCGAGCGCGAGCGGGTCGCTGCCGCGGTCGAGGCACGCCGGCAGAACCTGCTGCGCAAGGAGATCGCCTGGCTGCGCCGGGGGCCGCCGGCGCGCACCTCCAAGCCGCAGTTCCGGATCGACGCGGCGAACGCGCTGATCGCGGACGTGCCGCCGGTCCGCGACTCGGTGTCGCTGACCCGGCTGGCCACCTCGCGGCTCGGCAAGCAGGTCTACGACCTGGAGGACGTGACGCTGCACGCCGGCCCCAAGGAGATCCTCTCCGACGTGACCTGGCGGATCGGGCCGGGCGACCGGATCGCGCTGCTCGGCGCGAACGGCGCGGGCAAGACCACGCTGCTGCGCCTGCTCGCGGGCATCACGGGGCCGGACTCCGGCGTGTTCCGGCGGGGCCAGACCGTGAAGGCCGCGTTCCTCTCCCAGGAGCTGCACGAGTTGCCCGGGCACCTGCGGCTGCTGGAGGCGGTGGAGGAGGTGGCCCGCCGGGTCCAGCTCGGCGACCGGGAGCTGTCCGCGTCGCAGCTGGCCGAGGTCTTCGGGTTCACCGACCGGCGGCTGTGGACGCCGGTCTCCGACCTCTCCGGCGGCGAGCGGCGGCGACTGCAGCTACTGCGCCTGCTGGCCGCGGAGCCGAACCTGCTGCTGCTGGACGAGCCGACGAACGACCTGGACACGGACACGCTGGCCTCGCTGGAGGACCTGCTGGACACCTGGCCGGGCACGCTGATCGTGGCCAGCCACGACCGGTACCTGGTGGAGCGCGTCACCGACACGGTCTACGCGCTGCTCGGCGACGGGAAGATCACCCACCTGGTCGGCGGCATCGACGAGTACCTGGAGCGGATCGGCCCGTCACCCGCGCCCGCCACCGCGGCCCCGCGCGCCGACCGGCCGGAGAGGTCCGACGGGCCGTCGGCGGCCGAGGTGCGCGCGGGTAAGAAGGAACTGGGCAAGCTGGAGCGGACGGTCGCCCGGCTGGAGCAGAAGGCGGCGAAGCTGCACGAGGACCTGGCCGCGAACGCCACCGACTACGCCGCGGTCGCGGACCTGGACGCGCAGCTCAAGGCCGTGCAGGCGGAGCTGGCCGAGGCCGAGGAGGCCTGGCTCGAGCTGGCCGACCGGCTCGGCGACGGGTAGTGAGGTGTGACGCGTACCGCCGGGGCTGCGGAGACCCCACCCGGCGCGTGCGTCACAATCTCGGTTCGGATGATCGCGGCGTGCGACCGGCGTGCGCCCCACTTGGAGGTTGAGGACCGATGGCGTCGCACATGCCCGTCAACCACCCGCTGCGGCCGATCTACCGCATCGTGGGTGGCCTGAGCGGGCTCTACATGATCGTGTTCGGCGTGCTGGGTGCGATCCAGACCGGCGGCGAGGCGCCGCTCGGCATCGGCGTCGGCGAGGTGCTCCTCCAGGGCACCAACCTGGCGAACTCGCTGCTGTCCATCGCGATCGGCGCGCTCGTGGTGCTCGGCACCGTGATCGGGCGGAACGCGGACACGCTGGCGTACACGTACCTCGGCTGGGCCATGCTGGTCATCGGCATGCTGTTCCTGGCCATCACCCGGACCGACGCGAACGTGCTCAACCACACCGTGAACACCACGATCGTGTGGTTCGTGGTCGGCACGCTGCTGATCACCGCGGGTCTCTACTCGCGCAGCGCCCCGGTCCGCCGTGAGGCCGCCACCTCGCACTGACGCCGTCGCCGCCGCCCAGGGTGCCCTCGCACCTTGGGCGGTTTTGTGCATATGCGCAGGTGCCGTGGGGAAGGATGGAGATCGGGTGTCACCCCGTGCGGCTGCGGGAACCCCGTACCCATGGCAGACAAGCGCGCTTGGAGGGTGGGCGACATGGCTCACATCCCGATCAATCACCCCCTGCGGCCGTTCTACCGGGCGCTGTCCGGACTGTGCGGCGTCTTCATCCTCGCGTTCGGCATCATGGGCGCGATCGCCTCCGCCGGTGAGGAGTTCTTCTCCCGGGCGGACATCTGGGCGCTCTGGCTGAAGACGAACATGGCGTTCTCGCTGCTGTCGATCGTGCTCGGCGCGATCCTGGTGGCCGGCTACGTGATCGGCGGCGACATCAGCCACTGGATCAACTACTACGGCAGCTGGGTGCTGCTGGCCGGTGGCCTGGCCGGGATGGCGGTCATGCAGACCGAGCTGAACGTCATGAACTGGTCCATGGTCAATGTGATCGTGTCGCTGGTCTTCGGCACGCTGATCCTGACGGCGGGGCTCTACGACAAGGCCGGTCCCCGCGAGTCGGCCGACGCCGAGGAGGCCTTCCGGCACAACCGCGCGGCCCCGGCCAAGGGCTGATCCCGCGCGCCTTCGCTCTGCTTACCTGGACGAATCGGACACGCCGCGAACGCGGATATATCGCCCGTGCCGCGTCGTGGGGCGCCGGTGGGGCGGCCTCGCGGCGGCGAGGTAAGCAGAGCAAATCGGGCTTACGGCAGCCGGTAAGCACAGCAAACCGGGCACGGGTCTCGCGGCGGGCGGGTAAGCAGAGCGACGGGGCTCGGGTCGGGGTGACCGGGTGCGGGACGTGCAGGGAGGCCGGCCACGGCCGACCGGTGCCCGCGGGAGCATGCGGACCGGGACCGCGCCGGAAGCGGGTATATCGGGAATGTGGTGGTCGGCTATCGGCCGGGGCGGGTGATGAGGGTCGGCTTGGCGTCGAGGTTGGAGAGGCCGTTCCAGGAGAGGTTGACCAGGTGGGCGGCGACCGTCTCCTTGCGGGGCTTGCGGACCTCGAGCCACCAGCGGCCGACCAGCGCGACCATGCCGACCAGTGCCTGCGAGTAGAGCTCGGCGAGCTTGGGGTCGTAGCCGCGGGACTTGAACTCGGCGCCGAGGATGTGCTCGACCTGGTGGGCGACGTCGTTCATGACGCTGGAGAAGTTGCCGGCGGCGATCAGCAGGGGGGACTCGCGGGTGAGGACGCGGAAGCCGTCGGTCTCCTCCTCGATGTAGTCGAGGAGCGCGAGGGCGGCCTGTTCGAGCAGTTCGCGGGGGTGGCCGGCGGTGAGCGCGGTGGTGATCCGGTCGAGCAGCGCGCGGACCTCGCGGTCGACGACGACGGCGTAGAGGCCCTCCTTGCCGCCGAAGTGTTCGTAGACGACCGGCTTGGAGACCCGGGCGCGGGCGGCGACCTCCTCGATCGAGGTGGCGTCGAAGCCGCGCTCCGCGAAGAGCTGGCGGCCGATCGTGATCAGCTGTTCGCGGCGCTGGGCGGCGGACATGCGCACCCGGGACGCGCCCTTGGCGGTGCGGACGGACGCGCGGGAGGCCTCCGGGGTGCGGACGTGGTCGCTCTGCGTGTCGTCGGCCATCCGCCCATCCTGCCAGGTATGCCGGGCGGGCCGGTTTCCGGCGGCGGCGCGGGGCAATGTCGATTCCGTGCCGGTGGCGGGAGGCGCTAGGCTGACGGGGCGCTGCGATCGGCCGTGGTGTAATTGGCAACACTTCGGGTTTTGGTCCCGACATTCTAGGTTCGAGTCCTAGCGGCCGAGCTTCTCGATCATCCTCCGGCCCGGCACTCGATCGGGGTCACCGTCCGATTCGCGACTTGGGGGGATGCCCGGCCCCGTGGCCCCATCTGGCCTAGCATGGGGCCGCACCCCGCCCCCACGCGGAGAATCGGAGCATCCCGTGAGCCAGGCCCGGCCCCGCACCGTCATCGTCCTCGCCGCCGGTGAGGGCAAGCGGATGAAGTCCCGCCTTCCCAAGGTCCTGCACCCGCTGCTCGGCCGCACGCTGGTCGGCCACGTGCTGGCCGCCGCCGCGTCCGCCGGCGCGGACCGCACGCTGGTGGTCGTCGGCCACGGCGGCGACGCGGTGCCGAACCAGCTGGCCGAGATCGCGCCGGACGCGCTGACCGTGCGCCAGGAGCGGCAGAACGGCACCGGGCACGCGGTCCGCATCGCGCTGGAGTCGCTGGACGCGGGCCTCACCGGCACCGTGGTGGTGCTCAACGGCGACGTGCCGCTGCTGCGCGGCGAGACCGTGGCCGCGCTGATCGAGGCGCACGAGACCGCCGGCGCCGCCGCGACCGTGCTGGCCGCGTCCGTGACCGACCCGACCGGGCTGGGCCGCATCGTGCGCGCCGCGGACGGCGGGCTGGAGCGGATCGTGGAGGAGCGCGACGCCTCCGCGGCCGAGCGCCTGATCGCGGAGGTGAACGCGGGCATCTACGCGTTCGACGCCGCGATCCTGCGGACCACGCTCGGCAAGCTGTCCACCGACAACGACCAGGGCGAGGAGTACCTGACCGACGTGTTCGGGCTGCTCGCGGCCGCGGGCGAGCCGGTCGGCGTGCACGTGGCCGCCGACCCGGAGGAGACGCTCGGCTGCAACGACCGGGTGGAGCTGGCCGGGCTGCGCGCGCGGTTGCGCGACCGGATCAACACCGCGCTGATGCGCTCCGGCGTCGCGATCCTGGACCCGGCCACCACCTGGATCGACGTCACCGCGAGCGTCGAGCCGGACGCGGTGATCGACCAGAACACCCAGATCCGGGGTACGTCGTCCGTGGCGGCCGGCGCGACGGTCGGCCCGGACGTGACGCTGATCGACACCACCGTGGGCGCCGGCGCGACCGTGCTGCGCGCGCACGCGGTGGGCGCGGAGGTCGGCGCGGGCGCGAGCGTGGGGCCGTACGCGTACCTGCGCCCGAAGTCGCGGCTGCACGAGAAGGCGAAGGTCGGCACGTTCGTCGAGACGAAGAACTCGGAGATCGGCGCCGGCAGCAAGGTGCCGCACCTGTCGTACGTGGGCGACGCCACCATCGGCGAGCAGACCAACATCGGCGCGGCCACGGTGTTCGTCAACTACGACGGCGTCGACAAGCACCGCTCGGTGATCGGCGCGCACGCGCGCACCGGTGCCGACAACATGTTCGTGGCTCCGGTCACCGTGGGTGACGGTGCCTACACCGCGGCCGGATCGACGATCACCGAGGACGTGCCGCCCGGCGCGCTGGGCGTCTCCCGCGCGCGGCAGCGCAACATCGAGGGCTGGGTGGAGCGCCGGCGGCCCGGCACCGCGGCGGCCGAAGCCGCAGGCAGGGCGCGCGCAAGCCAGGGTGAGGCTTCTAACGACGTTGCGGACCCCGATGGATCGGGTAGCTGACGGGGAGATACTGCATTCTGCTGGCGACGATGATGTCCGCTGGTGACAGTGACCTCAGTCAGACCCTCGATCGGGGAGCGTTACGCCGATGGGCAGCATCGTCGCGGAGAACCGTAAGAGCTTGATGCTCTTCAGCGGCCGGGGGTTCCCGGAACTCGCGCAGGAGATCGGCAAGACCCTCGGGGTCGCGCCGACGCCGTCCGACTCGTACGAGTTCGCGAACGGCGAGATCTTCGTCCGCTTCAAGGAGTCGGTGCGCGGATCGGACGCGTTCGTCGTCCAGTCCGTCACCGAGGGTGTGAACCGCTGGGTCATGGAGACCCTGATCATGGTTGACGCGCTGAAGCGCGGGTCGGCCAAGCGGATCACCGTGGTGCTGCCGTTCTATCCGTACGCGCGGCAGGACAAGAAGCACCGCGGCCGGGAGCCGATCTCCGCGCGGCTGGTCGCCGACCTGCTGAAGACCGCCGGCGCCAACCGGATCTTGACCGTGGACCTGCACACCGCGCAGATCCAGGGCTTCTTCGACGGGCCGGTCGACCACCTCTTCGCGATGGACACGCTGGCGTCGTACGTCGAGCAGAAGTACAAGGGCCGTCCGATGACCGTGGTCGCGCCGGACTCCGGCCGGGTGCGCGTGGCGGAGCGCTGGACCGACCGGCTGGGCGGTTGCCCGCTGGCGTTCATCCACAAGACCCGCGACCCGATGAAGCCGAACCAGGTGGTGGCGAACCGCGTGGTCGGCGACGTCGAGGGCCGGGTCTGCCTGATCGTGGACGACATGATCGACACCGGCGGCACGATCGCGAAGGCCGCGGACATCCTGCACGACTCCGGCGCGGCGGACATCGTGGTCGCGGCGACGCACGCGCTGCTCTCCGACCCGGCCACCGAGCGGCTGAAGAACGGCCCGATCAGCGAGATCGTGGTCACCAACACGCTGCCGCTGCCGCCGGAGAAGACGCTCGACAAGATCACCGTGCTGTCCATCGCGCCGCTGCTGGCTCGCGCGATCCGGGAGGTCTTCGACGACGGCTCGGTCACCACGCTGTTCGGTGGCCTTTCCTAGGGTTCGACCCGTTCTTCCTGGCGAAAACCCTCCGCCGGTTGTGGCTGATGGTGTCAACTGACACCGGTAGGACTGTCGCCGGTCGGGCCCCCTGACCGGCGACAGAGCGTTTGTGCGGACGGTCGCGATCAGCCGCGGCGTGCGGAGCAACGGGGGTCACGTCGGGGCGGCGAATCGCCGTGGGTAAACTGGTCAGGTTGCCACGGCGAGGGTGCCCTGCGGGCCGATGCTGACGAAGCACTGGCCGCATGGAGGCATCGTGATCGACGCGGTGTTCCGGGCTCGTTCGAGAGCCTTGGGCCCCGCGCCCAGCGCGCCTCTCGCCCGGCACCGCAGCCACTTCATCCGGTCGTGACCGGGTGAGCATCGCACACGAGCCCGACGAAAGCATCAGGAGTTACTTCCGTGTCCGAGGTAAAGATCAGCGCCGAGCTTCGCACCGAGTTCGGCAAGGGCGGCGCCCGCCGCACCCGCCGTGCCGGCAAGGTCCCCGCCGTGCTGTACGGGCACGGCGAGAAGCCCCAGCACATCGCGCTCCCCGCCCGTGAGTTCGCCGCCGCCATCCGGCACGGTGGCGCCAACCAGATCTTCGCGATCGACATCCCGGGCGGCAGCCCGATCCTGGCGCTGGCCAAGGCGATCCAGCGCGACCCGATCAAGGACTCGTTCGACCACGTCGACCTGCTGATCGTCAAGCGCGGCGAGAAGGTCACCGTGGACATCCCGGTCACGCTGACCGGCGAGGCCGCGAAGAACACGCTGATCGTGCACGAGAGCGACACGCTGTCGGTCTCGGCCGAGGCTCTGCACCTGCCGGAGTCGCTGGAGGTCTCGATCGACGGCCTGGAGGCCGGCTCGCAGATCACCGCCGGTGACATCCCGCTGCCGCAGGGCACCGAGCTGGTCGCCGACCCGGCCCAGGTCATCGCGCTCATCTCGGCCTCGCCGACCGCCGCCGACCTGGAGGGCGACACCGCCGAGGCCGGCGCGGAGCCGGCCGAGGCCACCGCCGAGTAACACCTTTCGCTTTCGTCGCGAGCCATGTGAGGCGCCCGCTCCCGGACCGGGGGCGGGCGCCTTCAGCCTGAGGGGGAGTCATGATCGACGAGACCGTCGACGCGCCGTGGCTGATCGTGGGCCTGGGCAACCCCGGTAAGGAGTACGCGGGGAACCGGCACAACGTCGGCTTCATGATCGCGGACCTGCTGGCGCGGCGGGTGGGCGGGAAGTTCGGCCGGCACCGGCGCGCGGTGGCGGACGTGGCCGAGGGGCGCCTCGGCATCGGCGGACCGCGGCTGGTCCTGGCGAAGCCGCTGACCTACATGAACCTCTCCGGCGGGCCCACGGCCGCGCTGGCGCAGTTCTACAAGATCCCGGTCGAGCACGTGATCGCGGTGCACGACGAGCTGGACATCCCGTACGGCGAGCTGCGCGCGAAGCGCGGCGGCGGCGAGGGCGGCCACAACGGGCTGCGTTCGATCTCCAAGTCGCTGGGCACCAAGGAGTACGCGCGCGTCCGCTTCGGCGTGGGGCGCCCGCCCGGCCGGCAGGACCCGGCCGACTACGTGCTCTCCGACTTCTCCGGCGCCGAGCGCAAGGAGCTGGAGTTCCTGGTGGACCGCGCGGCCGACTTCACCGAGATGATCATCGAGAAGGGCCTGGAGCCCGCGCAGAACCACTACCACGCGCGCTGAAAGTCCACATCCTCCGCGCCGGAGCCGTGACGCCGCCAGGTGATCGAGAGTTGGTCACCTGGACGGACCGGTACAAACCGGCCGTCATCGCAGGCTGCGGGGGTGAGGCACGGTGGAGCAGGGGCGGGTGCGCGACGCGGACGCCACCTGGCCGGTGCTCTACCGGGTGACCCCGGACGGCATCCTGGTCGAGGAGGTCCATCCCCCGGAGCCTCCGAGCCCGTCGCCGGCCGCGCCGCCCCGGCAGCCCGCGAAACCGCCCCGGACCTGGCCGGACGGCACGCCCGCCGGGTGGGACGACGCCGCCACGGTGTCGATGGAGCGGATCCAGGCCGAGTTCGACCGCACGGTGGCGCCGGTCAGCCCGGTGGTGTCCGAGGAGCCGACCCGCCCGCGCCGCCGCACGCCGGGCCGGCACGCGGCCACCTCGCGGCGGTACGGCTGGGAGGGCCGCTACGTCCGGCAGTTGCTCGGCGCGGATCTCACGGTCGGCGTGCTGGCCGGCGCACTCGCGTTCGGGCTGCGCTTCGGCCAGGTGGTCACCACGCACAACCAGGTCTACGCGCTGCTCTCCGTGCTGCTGCCGATCGCGCTGATCACGGTGCTGGCGATCGGCCGCTGCTACGAGCGCCGCTTCCTCTACGTCGGCATCGACGAGTACCAGCGGGTGATCCGGGCCGGGCTCGGGCTCACCGCGACGGCCGCGATCGTCTCGTACGCGCTGGAACTGCCGCTGGCCCGCTCCTACGTGCTGATGGCGCTGCCGGTCGCCACCGCGGCCACCGTCACGGTCCGCTTCGTGCTGCGCCGGCGCCTGCACCTGGCGCGTACCCGGGGACAGTGCCTGCGCCGGGTGATCCTGGTCGGGCACGAGCTCGCCGTGATCCACATGAGCCGTCAACTGCGCCGCGAGCGCTACCACGGGTACGAGGTGGTCGGCGCCTGCCTGCCGCCCCGGCACGACGGCGCGGTGGGGCTGCCGGTCTACGGCACGTTCGACGACGTGGCCGAGGCGGTGGACGCCGCGTCCGCGGACACCGTCATCGTGCTGAGCTGCCCGGAACTGGACGGCCAGGCGCTGCGGCGGCTGGCCTGGCGGCTGGAGCGCAACGAGGCGGACCTGATCGTGGCGAGCGCGCTGATCGACGTGGCCGGCTCCCGGACCACGGTGCGGCCGGTCGACGGGCTGCCGATGCTGCACGTGGACCACCCGCGGCTGGACGGCGCCACCCGGGTGGTGAAGGAGATCGTGGACCGGGCCGGCGCGGCCGTGCTGCTGCTGGCCGGCGCGCCACTGATGCTGCTGCTCGCGGTCGCGGTGCGGCTCACCTCGCCGGGGCCGGTACTGTTCCGGCAGGTCCGGGTCGGTCGCGACGGGCGCGAGTTCCTGATGTACAAGTTCCGCAGCATGTACCCGGACGCGGAGGCCCGGCTGGCCGAACTGCGCCACCTCAACGAGCACGACGGGGTGCTCTTCAAGATTCGTGACGATCCCCGGGTCACGCCGGTCGGGCGCTGGCTGCGCCGGCTCTCCCTGGACGAGCTGCCGCAACTGCTGAACGTGCTGCGCGGGGAGATGTCGCTGGTGGGACCGCGGCCGCCGCTGCCGGCCGAGGTGGCCGCGTACCCGGACGACGCCCGGCGCAGGCTGGTGGTCAAGCCGGGGATGACGGGGCTGTGGCAGGTGTCCGGCCGCTCGGATCTCACCTGGGACGAGGCCGTGCGGTTAGATCTGAGTTACGTGGAGAATTGGTCACTGTCACTGGATTTGACGATCCTGCTGCGCACGGTGGCCGTGGTGGCCCGCTCCTCCGGCGCCTACTGAGACGGCGCCCGCGAGGGGCTTCGAGGCGAATGGTGGACGAGGCATGGGTGAGAGTCCGAGTAACGAGAGCCCGCCGGTGATCGACGGCGAGTTCGCCCGGTGGCTGGCCGGTCGCGCCGGTCAGCTGCTGATGGAGGTGCGCGCGGAGGTGGGTCACGAGGACCCGGCCGCGCTGAAGGCCGCCGGTGACAAGCGCGCCCACGACTTCCTGCTGTCCGAGCTGGCCCGGTGGCGGCCGTCCGACGCGGTGCTCTCCGAGGAGGACGACGGCGCGCGCGGCGTGCTGGCCGGCGGCGGCACCCGGCTCGACGCGAAGCGGGTCTGGATCATCGACCCGCTCGACGGCACGCGCGAGTTCTCCGAGGCCGGCCGCGTCGACTGGGCCGTGCACGTGGCGCTGTGGAGCGCGGACTGCGCGCACCGGCACCGGCTGGCCGCGGGCGCGGTGGCGCTGCCCGGGCAGCACCGGGTGCTGGCCACCGATCACCCGCCGGCGTACCCGCCGATGCCGGTCGGGTCCGCCACCGGTGGCCGGATCCGGCTGGCCGCGAGCCGGTCCCGCCCGCCCGCGTTCCTGACCGCGCTGGCCGAGGAGGTCGGCGCGGAGCTGGTGCCGATGGGGTCGGCCGGCGCCAAGATCGCGGCGGTGATCGGCGGGGAGGTCGACGCGTACGTGCACGCGGGCGGCCAGTACGAGTGGGACTCGGCCGCGCCGGTGGCTGTGGCGACGGCCACGGGCCTGCACGCTAGCCGTGTGGACGGCTCTGCGCTGGAATATAACGGCGCCAATCCCCGGCTCCCGGACCTGGTCGTCTGCCGCAAGGATCTCGCTCCTCGGTTGCTTTCCGCACTCCGCGGCCACCTGCGGGTACCGTGATGGACAGACTTCAGCACTTGACCAACCGGCTTAGTCGGGAATTGGAGAAGGGTCGGGAATGAGCCAGACTCCGACATATAGGGTCTCGCACCTGGATGCCCTCGAGGCGGAGAGCATCTTCGTGATGCGCGAGGTGGTCGCCGAGTTCGAGCGCCCGGCGCTGCTCTTCTCCGGTGGCAAGGACTCGATCGTGATGCTGCGCCTGGCGGAGAAGGCGTTCGCCCCCGCGCGCATCCCGTTCCCGGTCATGCACGTGGACACCGGCCACAACTTCCCGGAGGTCCTGGAGTACCGGGACCGCCGGGTGGCCCAGCTCGGGCTGAACCTGGTGGTCGCGTCCGTGCCCGAGGCGATCGAGTCGGGCCTGGTCCGCGAGCCGGCCGACGGCACGCGCAACCGCATCCAGACGCCGGTGCTGCTGGCCGCGCAGGAGAAGTACCGGTTCGACGCGCTGTTCGGCGGCGCGCGCCGGGACGAGGAGAAGGCGCGCGCCAAGGAGCGGGTCTACTCGTTCCGCGACGACTTCGGCCAGTGGGACCCGAAGAACCAGCGCCCCGAGCTGTGGTCGCTCTACAACGGCCGGCACCAGCCCGGCGAGTCGATCCGGGTGTTCCCGCTGTCCAACTGGACCGAGTTGGACATCTGGCGGTACATCGCGCGGGAGCGGATCGAGCTGCCGTCGATCTACTACGCGCACGATCGCGACGTGGTGGTCCGGGACGGCATGCTCTACGCGGTGAACGAGTACCTGCACGCCCGCGACGGCGAGGAGATCGTCACCAAGCGGGTGCGGTACCGGACCGTCGGCGACGCGTCGCTGACCGCGGCCGTCGAGTCGGACGCGGACACGGTGGAGAAGGTGATCGCGGAGGTCGCGGCCACCCGGCTGACCGAGCGGGGCGCGACCCGGGGCGACGACCGGGTGAGCGAGGCGTCGATGGAAGACCGTAAGCGGGAAGGCTACTTCTAGACCATGACTGCACCTGCACCTGCACCGGTGGCGGACGAGAGCCGTACCGTGGACCTGCTGCGCTTCGCCACCGCCGGCTCGGTGGACGACGGCAAGTCCACGCTGATCGGCCGGCTGCTCTACGACACCAAGTCGCTGTTCACCGACCAACTGGAGGCCGTCGAGGCGGTCTCCGCGGCGCGCGGCGACGAGTACACCAACCTCGCGCTGCTCACCGACGGCCTGCGGGCCGAACGGGAGCAGGGCATCACGATCGACGTCGCGTACCGGTACTTCTCCACCCCGCGGCGGAAGTTCATCATCGCGGACACGCCCGGGCACATCCAGTACACGCGGAACATGGTGACCGGCGCGTCCACCGCCGACCTGGCGCTGATCCTGGTGGACGCGCGCAAGGGCCTGGTGGAGCAGTCCCGGCGGCACGCGTTCCTGTGCTCGCTGCTGCGTGTGCCGCACCTGGTGCTGTGCGTCAACAAGATGGACCTGGTCGACTGGGACCAGGCGGTCTACGAGCGGATCGCGGACGAGTTCACCTCGTTCGCGGCGAAGCTGGACGCGCCGGACCTCTCGGTCGTGCCGATCTCCGCGCTGCACGGCGACAACATCGTCACCCGGTCCGAGAAGTCGCCGTGGTACGACGGCCCGTCGCTGCTGCACCACCTGGAGCGCGTGCACATCGCCTCCGACCGCAACCTGGTCGACGTGCGCTTCCCGGTGCAGTACGTGATCCGCCCGCAGTCGACCACGGTCACCGACTACCGCGGCTACGCCGGCCAGGTCGCGTCCGGCGTGCTCAAGCCGGGCGACGACGTGATGGTGCTGCCGTCCGGCCTGACCTCGAAGATCGCGTCGATCGACACCGCGGACGGCCCGGTCGCGCAGGCGTTCCCGCCGATGTCGGTGACCGTGCGGCTGGAGGACGAGATCGACATCTCCCGCGGCGACATGATCTGCCGCCCGCACAACCAGCCGACGCCGGCCCAGGACATCGAGGCCATGATCTGCTGGATGGACGAGTCGCGGCCGCTGACCGTGGGCGGGAAGTACGCGATAAAGCACACCACCCGGACCGCGCGGGCCGTGGTGCGCGGCCTGCAGTACCAGATCGACGTGAACACGCTGCACCGCAACGAGGGCGCGACCGAGCTGCGGCTGAACGAGATCGGCCGGGTGCGGCTGCGCACCACCGTGCCGCTGCTCGCCGACGAGTACCGGCGCAACCGCACCACCGGCGGCTTCATCCTGATCGACGAGACCACGAACCGGACCGTCGGCGCGGGGATCATCCGCGAGGCCGGCTGAGCGCCGCACCGGGGCCGCTCCGCATGGGGCGGCCCTTTCGCGTACCCGTGATGTTTGAATCTGTTGACTCTTGAGCGAATGTGGTGGAACTATGATCGGAGCCTGGGACCCTCACCGACAACCAGGTCCGACCTAGGAGGCCACGGACGTGAAACTGCTCGTCACCGGCGGTGCCGGATACATCGGCAGCGTCGTCAGCCGGCTGCTGCTCGACGCCGGGCACGAGGTGACCGTCCTCGACAGCCTGATCACCGGGCACGCCGAGTCGGTCGCCCCGGACGCGACGTTCGTCCAGGCCGACATCAAGGACGCTGCCACGGTACTCACGCCGGGCGCCGGGTTCGACGGGGTGCTCCACTTCGCCGGGCTGATCGCGGCCGGTGAGTCGATGGTCAAGCCGGAGCTCTACTGGCAGCACAACGTGGTCGGCTCGCTGGCGCTGCTCGACGCGGTGCGCGCGGCCGGCGTGCCCCGCTTCGTCTTCTCGTCCACCGCCGCCTGCTACGGCAACCCGGCCGAGATCCCGATCACCGAGGCCGCCGAGACGAAGCCGACCAGCACGTACGGTGCGACCAAGCTGGCCTTCGACATGGCGCTCACCTCGGAGGCGTTCGCGCACCAGCTCGGCGTCACGTCGCTGCGCTACTTCAACGTCGCGGGGGCGTACATCCGGGACGACCGGGCGATCGGCGAGCGGCACGACCCGGAGACGCACCTGATCCCGATCGCGCTGGAGGTGGCGGCCGGCAAGCGGGAGAAGCTCACGCTGTTCGGCGACGACTACCCCACCCCGGACGGTACCTGCGTGCGCGACTACATCCACGTGGAGGACCTGGCCCGGGCGCACCTGCTGGCGCTGGAGACGTCCAAGCCGGGCGAGCACCGGTTCTACAACCTCGGCAACGGCCAGGGCTTCTCCAACCGCGAGGTGGCGGAGACGGTCCGCGAGGTCACCGGCCACGAGCTGCCGGTCGAGGTGGCGCCGCGCCGCGACGGCGATCCGGCGATCCTGGTCGCGTCGTCCGGCCGGGCGCGCGCGGAGCTGGGGTGGGTCCCGGCCAAGCCGACGCTCCAGGCGATGATCGGCGACGCCTGGACCTTCTACCGGGAGCATGTGGCGGCATGAGCGAGCGTGCGAGTGAATCATCGGCTCAGCGCCGACCACACGAATACCGCGGCGGCAAGGACGGTCCGGCATGAGCTTCGGGGACATCTTCGGGGGTGTGCCGGAGGGCACGTGGGTGGCGCCGGGGCGGGTAAACCTGATCGGGGAGCACACCGACTACAACGACGGGTTCGTGCTGCCCTTCGCCATCCCGCAGCGCACCGAGGTGGCCGCCGCCCGCGGTGAGGACGGCGTCTGGGAGGCGTGGTCCGCGCTGACCGGCGAGACGATCCGGTTCACCGTGGACGACCTCACGCCCGGTGCGGTGGAGGGCTGGGGCGCGTACGTGGCCTCCGTGGTGTGGGCGCTGCGCGAGCGGGGGTACGAGGCGCCCGGCGCCCGCCTGGCGATCACGTCGGACGTGCCGCTCGGCGCCGGCCTGTCCTCCTCCGCCTCGCTGGAGTCCGCGGTGCTCGGCGCGCTGATCGACCTCGGCGGCCTGGACGTGCCGGTGGAGGAGCGGCCCGCGATCGCGCAGCTCGGCGAGAACCGGTACGTGGGCATGCCCAGCGGCATCCTGGACCAGTCCGCGTCGATCCGCTGCCGGGAGGGCCACGCGCTGTTCCTGGACTGCCGCAGCCTGGAGGTCGAGCACATCCCGTTCGACCTGGCCGCGGCCGGCCTCGCCATCCTGGTGATCAACAGCAACGCGCCGCACCAGCTCGTCGACGGCGAGTACGCGGCCCGGCGCGCGAGCTGCGAGGCGGCCGCGTCCGCGCTCGGCGTGCCCGCGCTGCGCGACGTGCCGCTGGACGGGCTGGACGACGCGCTGGCCCGGCTGGACGACGAGGTGCTGCGGCGCCGGACCCGGCACATCGTCACGGAGGACGACCGGGTGCTGCGCACGGTGGAGCTGCTGCGCGCGGGCGACGTGCGCGGCATCGGCCCGCTGATGACCGCGTCGCACGCGTCCATGCGGGACGACTTCGAGATCACGGTGGAGCAGGTGGACGTGGCCGTGGCCGCGGCCCTGGAGGCCGGGGCGTACGGCGCCCGGATGACCGGCGGCGGCTTCGGCGGGTGCGTGCTCGCGCTGGTCGAGACGTCGGCGGCGGACGAGGTCCGGGGCGCGGTGGAGAAGGCGTACGCGGCCCGCTCGTTCACGCCGCCGACCACGTTCACCGCCACCGCCGCGCCGGGCGCGCACCGGCTCTGAGCACGAACGGCGCGGCCCCGGGCGGGTGCCCGGGGCCGCGCCGCGGTTCGCGCTCAGAAGGGCGAGCGCGTCAGGTGATCCAGAGCTTTCGCCAGGTGACGCCGTCGGTGGAGAACGCGACGTAGCCGGCGCTGTAGAGGTCGTCGGCGACCCACCCGGCCGCGGTGCGGCGCAGCTCGCCGACCGGCGGCAGCGCACCGCTGAGCCTTCCGAACGTGGTGCCGTGGTCGGAGCTGACCCACCACGTCCCGTCGCCGCCGGCGATCAGCAGCCGGCCGTCCGGCAGCGGCACGGCCTCGCCGGAGACGGAGCCGGGCTGGGCCTGGGCGCCGCCGGTGCGGGTGCGGTCGAAGTGGTCGCCGTCCGTGGAGTGGTGGATGGCCCGCAGCGCGCCGTCCGCACCCGTGACGATCACGTAGACGTCCCGGTCGTGCACCGCGACCGAGATGCCGCCGACGTCGCCCTCCTCGAACGACCGCAGCCGCCAGCTCTTGCCGGAGTCGTAGGTGACCGCGACCGCGGCCCGGCCGTCGTGGTCGACGCCCGCGACCCACCAGGCGCGCGCGGCGGTGGCGGCCGGCGCGACCCAGCGCACGTCCAGCGCGGGCTGGGTGGCGAGCGCGACCGCGCGCCCGCCGGTGGAGAGCGCCGCGGTCTTGAACGCGCCGTCCTGCCGGCGGCGGCACATCACGTCGCCGTCGGTCATCGCGCCGGTGGACGCGCCCTCGTGCGGCACCCGCCGCCAGTCGCGGCCGGAGTTGTCGGAGACCAGCGACCCGTAGGCGGTGCCGAGCACCACGGTGCCGCCGGGGAACGCGTTGAGCTCGGTGACCTCCACGTCCGGGTCGACCGGGCTGGTCTCCCAGTGCCGGCCGCCGTCCGTGGTGCGGGCCAGCGTGCGCGCGCAGGCCGGGTCGCCGGTGCAGTCGTTCAGCACGTAGCCGGTCGACTCGTCCACGAACGCGACCTGGCCGATCCGGCCCGGCAGGTTCGCCACCTCGGCGCCGTCCTCCAGGCCGATCAGCGTGATGCCGCCGCTGGTGATCCGGAACTCGCTCGGCGACGGCGCCACGGAGACCGGCGCGGCCGCGATGCCCGGCTCCCGGTCCGTGCCGTCGCCGCCGAGCTGGGGGCGCAGCGCGACCGCGCCGCCGGTCAGGACCGCGAGCGTGGCGACCGCGGCGGTGGCGACGCGGCGGCGCCGGACGCGGTGGGCGTGCGCCCGGGCGCGCAGCGCGCCGATCGGCGGCTGGTCGATGCGGCCGAGCACATCGTTGCGGGCGGCGTCGAGGCGCGCGTCCAGGATGTCGTCGTCGTGCCGGTCAGCGGGCACGGACCACCTCCACCCCCGCGGCCGCGACCTGGCCGGGCAGGGTCGCGGGCGTACGTCGTACCGTCGCTGGTCTCGGCATGGTCTTCTCCGGCGCCGCGGGCGCCTGTTCCGGTGCGTGCCCGGGGTAGTCCGCGAGCAGTTCGGACATCGCGGCCCGGCCCCGGTGGAGGCGGGACTTGACCGTGCCGGTGGGCAGGTCGAGGAGCTGGGCGATCTCCTCCACCGGCAGGTCGGCGAAGTAGTGCAGGGTGATCACCTGACGGTAACCGGCCGGGATCCGGGCCAGCGCCGCGTGCACGTCCGGGCGCTCCGGGCCGGGCGGCGGCGAGACGGCCTCGATCAGCGGGCGGTCCCGCATCAGGATCGTGTCGAGCAGCTTCCGCCGCCGCCAGCGCCGGCGGATCACGTTGATCGCGACGGTGCGCAGCCAGGCCTCCGGGTTGTCCAGCGAGGTGAGCGTGCCGGGCCGGGCCAGGGCGCGGGCGAAGGCCTCCTGCACCACGTCCTGCGCCTCGGTCAGGTCGGTGGTGAAGGCGTAGACCTGGGTCACGAGCCGCCGGTAGCAGGCGTGGTAGATCTCGGTGAGCGCGCGCTCGTCCTCGTCGCGTGCCGACTCCCGGCCGACTCCCTCGTCGCGTTGTGCCAACAACCGTGGCCTCCCGGCGTCCGTCAGCTTAGTTGAATCTTCAACCTACTCTCTCCACGCAGGGTACGACCCATACCTGTGTGACAAGGTTCCCGGCGCGCTGACAGAATGGTGTCCATGTCTGAAACGCCGCGTCCCCGGGTGCTCTCCGGCATTCAGCCGACCGCCGACTCGTTCCACCTCGGCAACTACCTGGGTGCGCTGCGTAACTGGGTTCCGCTGCAGGACACGCACGACGCGTTCTACATGGTGGTCGACCTGCACGCGATCACGGTCGCGCAGGACCCGGCCGTGCTGCGCCAGCGCACCCGCGTCTCCGCCGCCCAGCTGCTCGCGATCGGCCTCGACCCGGAGCGGTGCACGCTCTTCGTGCAGTCGCACGTGCCCGAGCACGCGCAGCTGGCCTGGGTGATGAACTGCATCACCGGCTTCGGCGAGGCCGGGCGGATGACGCAGTTCAAGGACAAGTCGCTGAAGCAGGGCGCGGACAGCACGTCGGTCGGCCTGTTCACGTACCCGATCCTGCAGGCCGCGGACATCCTGCTCTACCAGGCGGACGCGGTGCCGGTCGGCGAGGACCAGCGGCAGCACCTGGAGCTGACCCGCGACCTGGCGCAGCGCTTCAACCACCGGTTCGGCCCGACGTTCACGGTCCCGGCGCCGTTCATCATCAAGGACACCGCGAAGATCACGGATCTCCAGGAGCCCACCGCGAAGATGTCGAAGTCGGCGTCCTCGCCGAACGGCATCATCGAGCTGCTGGAGACGCCGTCCCGGGCCGGCAAGAAGATCAGGTCGGCGGTCACCGACACCGGCCGCGACATCGTCTTCGACCCGGAGCAGAAGCCCGGCATCTCCAACCTGCTGACCATCTACTCCGCGCTCACCGGCCGGACGATCGAGGACCTGACCGCGGCGTACGACGGCAAGGGCTACGGCGACCTGAAGAAGGACCTGGCCGCCGTGGTGGTCGACGTCATCACGCCGATCCAGGAGCGCACCAGGGCCTACCTGGACGATCCGGCGCAGCTGGACAAGGTGCTGGCCGCGGGCGCGGCGAAGGCGCGGGAGGTCTCGGCCGCCACGCTGGCGACCGTCTACGACCGCGTCGGCTTCCTCGCGGGGAAGGCGTAGGTGCCGCGCACCACCAAGGTCGGCGTGGCGGTGGACATCCCGGAACCCTGGGGCAGCGTGCTCACCGAGCGCCGCGCCCAGGCCGGTGATCCGCAGGCCGCGTTCGTGCCCGCGCACGTCACGCTGCTCGGCCCGACCGAGGTCGACGCGGACGCGCTGCCCGCGATCGAGAAGCACCTGGCCGCGGTCGCGTCCGCGCACCCGTCGTTCGAGCTGCACCTGCGCGGCACCGGCACGTTCCGGCCGCTGACCCAGGTGGTGTTCGTCGCGGTCGCCACCGGCATCGGCGAGTGCGAGCGGCTGGCCTCGGCGATCGCGGCGGCGGACGAGATCGACCGGCGGCTGAAGTACCCGTACCACCCGCACGTCACGATCGCGCAGGACGTGACGCCGGAGGCGCTGGACGCGGCGTACGAGGATCTGGCGGACTTCGAGGCGCGCTTCGAGGTCGACTCGTTCACGCTGTTCCTGCACGGCGGCGAAGGGGCCTGGCAGCCCCGGCGCGACTTCCCGCTGCGCTGAGGCCGGGTTCCACATGGGGCGCGACGTGCTCGGCAGGGCGGTCCGGGCGGTCGACGGCGCCGTCCTGCGCGCCCGCCGGGCCAACCGGGTGTTCGACCACTTCTGGCGCGCCCAGGAGCGGTACGGCGAGGTGCTGGCCGGCCGGTGCGCGGCCGCGATCGCCTACTACTCGTTCTTCGCGCTGTTCGCGATCGGCCTGCTGGCGTACTCGGTCTTCGGCTTCCTGCTCAGCTTCAACCTGGACCTGTTCGACGCGGTCCGGCACTACCTGTCGCAGAACATGCAGATCATCGACCCGAACGCGATCCTGGACAGCCGCGGCCGGGTCGGGCTGATCGGCCTGGTCGGCCTGCTCTTCTCCGGCATCGGCTGGGTCGAGGCGATCCGCTCCTCGCAGCGGCTGATCTGGAAGCTCGACCAGCAGCCCGGCAACCTGGTCGTGCGCCGCCTGGTCGACCTGGGCGTGCTGCTCGGCATCCTGATCATGCTGGCCGCGTCGATCGCGGCGGTGGACGCGCTGGAGGGCCTGATCGGCTGGCTGGCCGGCGGGCTCAGCGTGCTGACCACGGTGTACGCCTGGCTGATGCAGCTGGCGCTGAACATGCTGCTGGCCGCCGCGCTGCTGGTGGCCGTGCCGCGGCTGCGGATGACCATGCGCCGGGTGGCGCCACCGGTGCTCCAGGTCGGCATCGGCGTGACGCTGCTCAACACGGTCGGCCGGTACTTCATCGGGCTGGCCCAGCACAATCCGGCGTACACGGTGGTCACCGGCGCGGTCGGCCTGCTGGTCTACCTGTACCTGCTCAACCAGATGCTGCTCTTCGCCGCCGCGTGGGCCGCGACCAGCCCGCACGGCTCCGTGTGGGACTACTCCGGCGGCCCGGTGGAGAATCATGACGAGGACCGGCTCCACTTGGCATGATGAGGCCCATGGGGGCTTTGGTGACGTTGGACCTGCCGGACGATTCGCCGACGCTGGACCTGCCGTGGATCATCACGTTCGGGCCGCTGTCGGACGACGACGAGTGGGAGCCGGTGGTCTGCGGGCCGTACGAGCGGCAGCACGCGCTGTCGCTGGCCGAGTCGGTGGTGGCGGACGAGCAGCTGATGGCGGTGGTGGAGCCGCTGCTGCCGTCCACGGCGGCCGGCGAGATCCGCGACGAGATCGAGAAGGCGCGGCGGCTGGCGGAGGAGGAGCCGCCCCAGCTCGGGGACGAGAGCTTCGGGGACGCGGGGCTGACCGGCCTGCTCGACGAGGAGGCCGACGCGCACGATCACGACCACCTGGAGGCGGAGCCGCCGACGCCCGCGGAGATCAAGGCCGGCATGCGGCGGATCGCGGCGAAGCTGTCCGCCTAGGGCGTCTGGCGGGTCACGCCGGGACGGCGAGGGAGGCGCGGGCCGCGGCGGTGGAGCCGCGGACCACGAGCTCGGGGCGGAAGACGTATTCGGAGCGCGGGGCCGCGTGGCCGTTGATCTCGTCGACCAGCGCGCGGACCGCGGCCACCGCCATCGGGCTGACCGGCTGGCGCAGCGTGGTGAGCGGTGGGTCGGTGAACGCGGTCAGCGGTGAGTCGTCGAAGCCGACCACGGAGAGGTCGCCGGGGACGGAGAGACCGCGGCGGCGGCCGGCCCGCACGGCGCCCAGCGCCATCAGGTCGGAGCCGGAGATGATGGCGGTCACGCCCGCGTCCAGCAGCCGGGTGGTCGCGGCGTCGCCGCCCTCCACGCCGAACAGCAGGGACAGCGAGATCAGCGCGTCCAGGTCCGCGTCGGGGATGCCGGTCAGCCGCCGCATGGCGGCGCGGTAGCCGTCTATCTTGCGGCGGACCGGCGTGAAGCGGTCCGGGCCGGAGACGAAGCCGATCCGCCGGTGGCCGAGCGCGACCAGGTGGGACACGGCCAGCTCGCCGGCTTCGCGGTCGTCGCAGGAGATGAACGGCGCGTCGACGTCCGGCGTGTAGCCGTTGATCAGCACGATCGGCAGCGGGCGGGCGGTGAGCCGGCGGTACCGCTCCAGGTCGGCCGTGGTGTCCGCGTGCAGGCCGGAGACGAAGACGATGCCGGAGACCTGGCGGTCCAGCAGCATCTCCACGTACTCGTCCTCGGTGACGCCGCCGGGCGTCTGCGTGCAGAGCACCGGCGTGTACCCGGTCTGGGACAGGCTCGACTCGATCTCCTGCGCGAACGCCGGGAAGATCGGGTTGTTCAGCTCCGGCACGATCAGGCCGACCAGACCGGCGCTGCGCTTGCGCAGGCGGGCGGGGCGCTCGTAGCCCAGCACGTCGAGCGCGGTGAGCACGGCCTGCCGGGTGTCGACGGCGACGCCCGGGCGGTCGTTCAGGACGCGGGACACCGTCGCCTCGCTGACCTGCGCCTGCTGGGCGATGTCCGACAGACGTGCGCGCATTCGAGAACAGTAACCCATCGGCAACTTCTTGCGGCACGCTTCGCAAGACCTTGCAACGGGTGTCCATTGTGAAGTTTGTGTTGCAAGGCGAACGCAGGGTGGTCGTAACCTCACATCGGGCTGGTGTTTGTCGTTTGCAAATGCTTCGATATCGAGGAACGGCAGCACCGCATGCCGTCCTGATCGAAGGGCAGTGTGTATGACCAGCCACACCCCACGAGGGTTACGCAGGCTCAGTCTCGCCGGGCTCGCCGCGACCGCCGCCACGCTCGTGGCCGTGGCCGCGGCGCCCTCCGCCGCCTACGCGGAGATCCCCGGTGTCGACGAGATCGTCTCCAGCGACAACCTCACCCAGCTGGCGAACGTGCCGAAGTCGGCCGGCTTCGACTCGCTCAACTCCGACCTGGCGTTCCAGGGGAAGTACGCGTTCTCCGGGAACTACAACGGCTTCGTCATCTACGACATCAGCAACCCGTCGGCGCCCGCGGTGGTCAGCGAGGTGCTCTGCGTGGGCGCCCAGAACGACATCTCGGTCCTCGGTGACCTGCTGTTCCTCTCCACCGACTCGTCGCGCAGCGACGACTCGTGCAACAGCACCGCCCTGCCCGCCTCGGACAAGGCGGCCTGGGAGGGCATCAAGATCTTCGACATCAGCGACAAGGCCGCGCCGAAGTACATCAAGTCGGTGGAGACCAACTGCGGGTCGCACACCCACACGCTGGTCCCGGGCAAGAAGGACGCGTACCTGTACATCTCGTCCTACTCGCCGTCCTCGACGTACCCCGACTGCCTCCCGCCGCACGACGCGGTGTCGATCGTCAAGGTGCCGCTGAAGAAGCCGGCGGACGCCGCGGTGATCGCCGCGCCGAACCTGTTCCCGGACGGCGGCAACCCGGGCGGCAACGGCAGCTCCAACACGACCGGCTGCCACGACATCACGGTGTACCCGGCGAAGAAGATCGCGGCGGGCGCCTGCATGGGTGACGGCATCCTGATGGACATCTCCGACCCGGAGAAGCCCCGGGTGACCGAGCGGGTGCGGGACACCACGAACTTCGCGTTCTGGCACTCCGCCTCGTTCAACAACGCCGGTACGAAGGTGGTCTTCACGGACGAGCTGGGTGGCGGCGGCGGCGCGACCTGCAACCCGGAGATCGGGCCGAACCGGGGCGCGGACGCGGTCTACGACCTGGTGGGCGGCAAGCTCACGTTCAAGAGCTACTTCAAGATCCCGCGGGAGAACGGTCCCACGGAGAACTGCGTGGCGCACAACGGGTCGATCATCCCGGCGATGGGCCGCGACATCCTGGTCCAGGCCTGGTACCAGGGCGGCGTCTCGGTCTGGGACTTCACCGACTCGGCGAACCCGGTGGAGCTCGGCTTCTGGGAGCGCGGGCCGCTCAGCACCACCACGGCGACCACCGGTGGCTCCTGGTCCGCGTACTACTACAACGGCCTGATCTACTCCAACGACATCGCGAAGGGCTTCGACGTGCTGAAGCTCGACGACCCGGCGACGAACAGCGCCAAGGCCGTCCGGTTCGGCGCGCTCAACGTCCAGACGCAGCCGGAGTACCCGGTCTGCACCACGGTGGTGCGCGACGCCTCCCGTGGCATCTCCGCCAGGTCCGGGGTGACCTGCGTGGACGGCGGCGTGATCCGCGGCCGGGTGGAGATCTCCAAGGGCGCGAAGCTGCTGGCCTACAACGCCACCGTGGCCGGCGACGTGCGCGTCACCGGCGGCGGCACGCTCTCGCTGGTCGACAGCCGGATCGTCGGCGACGTCTGGGCGGACGAACTGGCCGAGGTCTACGTCGCCGGCAACCGGATCTCCGGTGACCTGGACGTCTACGACACCACCGGCACGGTCGTGGTCTCCGGGAACACCATCTCCGGCAGCCTGGAGTGCGCGTACAACAAGACCGCCCCCACGAACGACGGCGTGAAGAACGTCGTCGACACGCGTGAGAAGGGGCAGTGCCGCACGCTGTAGCGGCGCGATCGTCAGCGAGGGCCCGCTCCAGGCGAGGAGCGGGCCCTCGTGCGTCCCGGTCAGCCGACGATGATCTCGCTCATCCGGTCGATCTCGACGGCCTGCTCGTGCGCGACCGAGGTGGCGATCTGGGCGACCCAGGGGTTCTCACCCGCGCGCAGCGCCTCGTCGGCCATGGCGATCGCGCCCGCGTGGTGGTCGGTCATCATCTCCACGAAGCGCCGGTCGAACTCGTCGCCGGACATCGCGGTCAGCTCCGCGATGCGCTCCGGGCTCTGCATGCCGGGCATCGTGGCGTGGTCGTGGCCGGGCAGTTCCTCGCCGAGGTTGCGCTGGGTGAGCCAGCCGCGGTAGGCGTTGATCTCGACGGTCTGGGTGTCCGCGATCCGGTCGGCCAGCGCGACGATCCGCGGATTCCCGGCGCGGGTGGCGGCCAGCCCGGAGATCTCCACGGCCTGGCGGTGGTGCGGGATCATCTTGCGCAGGAAGTCGGCGTCGGCCTGGTTCCACGGGTCGGACGCGCCGGGCGCGCCGGGCCCGCCCGAGGGCGGCGTGGGCAGCACCACCCGGGCGGACTCGCCGGGGCGGCCGGGCAGGATGGCCGAGCGCTGCGGCACCGGCGCGGCACTGGCCGTGCCCGGGGCGGCGACCGGGTCCTCGCCGTCCGATTTGGACGTCAGTGCGATGCCGGTGGCGGTGGCGGCCAGCACCACGATCGCTCCGGCACCGATCAGGACCCGCCGGTCCGTCAATCGCATGTGGACTCCCCTCACCTGCGCATCAATCCGATCCTATCCGGTCGCGGCGCGCCAACCGATAGT
Organism: Catenuloplanes atrovinosus; assembly: GCF_031458235.1. Taxonomy (NCBI): domain Bacteria; kingdom Bacillati; phylum Actinomycetota; class Actinomycetes; order Micromonosporales; family Micromonosporaceae; genus Catenuloplanes; species Catenuloplanes atrovinosus. The sequence continues at coordinate 8,340,637 of NZ_JAVDYB010000001.1, forward strand.
GATCGATCCCGCAATGTCGCAAGATCCAGCGGGTACGGGGATCGCGGGCGGGGAGCGGCCGGGCGCCGGTGCGCGGCGGCTGGGCGGCGAGGGCGGCCGGATGAGGCCGGGCGGCGGTCGGGTGTGGGTGGGCGGCGAGGTGGCCGGGTGCGGCCCGCTGTGACGGTGGCCGGAGGCGGCCGGCGGTGGCGGTGGCCGGGGCGGCCGGGCGGAGACGGCGGCCGGGTGGGGATGGCGGTTGGCGGAGGGAGGCGGGGGTTCGTACCCTCGGATGTTTTTGATCTTGGGGGTGGGGGTCCGCGTTACCGGTTCGTAAAATTTTTTCGCGGTGGTCATGTTTTGTTCGGTCACCGTTGTGTCACAGTGCGGTCTCGGCGCGGCCGGTGACGAGCGCGCGACATGTGGCGAATTCGCCCACGAAGCCCCTGATCGGCGGTGCAAGGTTGATCAGGAGAGTTACGTGGGGGTAACGGTGCTCCAACAGGTAGCGCACGGTTGTCCGACCCGTGACCTGGGGCAGCGTACGCTCACCGTCTCGTGGGAACCACCGCTCGTCGTGCGGTGTGCAGTGTATGGAAGGAGACCCTCTTGCGCGCTGCGCGTGGGATTCAGATGCTTGCGGTGCTGGCGGCCTCCGGGCTCGCCCTCTCCGCGTGTGGCGAGGCTCCGGAGGAGAACGCCGCCGGTGGCAGCACGGCCGCCGAATACAACGCCTGCATGGTGACGGACACGGGTGGCATCGACGACAAGTCGTTCAACGCGTCCGCCTGGGCCGGCCTGGAGGCCGCCAAGGCCGAGGCGAGCAACATCAAGACGAAGTACACCGCGTCCAGCGCGATCGCGGACTACGAGCCGAACCTGACAGACTACGCGAACCAGAAGTGCAGCTTCATCCTCGCGGTCGGCGGCCTGATGGCGGACGCCACGAAGAAGATCGCGGCGGCCAACCCGACCGCGCAGTTCGCGATCGTCGACGCGGCGATCCCGGACCAGACGAACGTCTACCCGCTGCAGTTCGACACCGCGCAGGCGTCGTACCTGGCCGGTTACCTGGCCGCCGGCTTCTCGAAGACCGGCACGGTGGCGACCTACGGCGGCATGAACATCCCGCCGGTGACCATCTTCATGGACGGCTTCGTCGACGGCGTCGCGAAGTACAACGAGGCCAAGGGCAAGAACGTCAAGGTTCTCGGCTGGGACAAGGCGACCCAGAAGGGCACCTTCGCGGAGGACTTCACCAGCCAGGCCAAGGGCAAGGCGATCTCCGACACGTTCGTCGGCCAGGGTGCGGACGTCATCCTGCCGGTCGCCGGCGGCGCCGGCCTGGGCACCGCGGCCGCGGCCAAGGAGTCGAACGGCAAGTACAGCGTGATCTGGGTCGACTCGGACGGCTGCGCGGTCGCCGCGCAGTACTGCTCCGCGTTCCTGAGCACGGTCGTGAAGAGCGTCGAGGGCGGCGTCAAGGAGGCCGCGCTGAAGGGCGCGAAGGGCGAGAAGCTCGACGCGGCCGCCGGCTACAAGGGCACGCTGGAGAACGGCGGCGTGTCGCTGGGCGCGTACCACGAGTTCGACAGCAAGGTCCCGGCCGAGCTGAAGTCCGAGATCGAGCAGCTGAAGGCGGACATCATCGCCGGCACGATCAAGGTCGAGTCGGCGGCCGCGCCGAAGTGATGATCTGATAACCCCGCACCATCCGGCCGCCGCGCGGACACCCGCGCGGCGGCCGGCCCGGATGTGCCCCCGGCGGGGCCGCCGGCCACCCGCGTGCGGCGGGTGACCCGCAGCATCGCCGGCCGAACACCGCCTCACCCCCACGGCGGCCGTGCGCCGCCCGAGGCACCGGATCCAGGAGGTCCGCCCTGAAACTTGAACTGCGTGGCATCACCAAGCGGTTCGGTGACCTGGTCGCCAACGACCACATCGACCTGACGGTGGAGCCGGGAGAGATCCACGCCCTGCTGGGCGAGAACGGCGCGGGCAAGTCGACGCTGATGAACGTGCTCTACGGGCTGCTGCAGCCGGACGAGGGCGAGATCGTCGTCGACGGGAAGCCCGTGCAGATCAAGGGACCGCGGGACGCGATCGCGGCCGGCATCGGCATGGTGCACCAGCACTTCATGCTGGTCCCGGTCTTCGACGTGGCGGAGAACGTGATGCTCGGCGCCGAGCAGGTCAAGGGCGGCCGGCTGGGCTGGCTGGACCGCCGCCGGGCGCGCAAGGAGATCAAGGAGGTCTCCGAGCGGTACGGCCTGCGCGTCGACCCGGACGCGCTGGTCGAGAACCTGCCGGTCGGCGTGCAGCAGCGCGTCGAGATCATCAAGGCGCTGACCCGCAACGTCGACCTGCTGATCCTGGACGAGCCGACCGCCGTGCTCACGCCGCAGGAGACCGAGGAACTCCTCGCGGTGATGCGCACGCTCAAGGAGTCCGGCAAGTCGATCGTCTTCATCACCCACAAGCTCCAGGAGGTGAAGGCGATCGCCGACCGGATCACCGTGATCCGGCGCGGCCGGACGGTCGGCACCGCCTCCCCGGAGGCGAGCAAGGACGAGTTGGCCGCGCTGATGGTCGGCCGCGACGTCGTGCTGGAGGTGCGCAAGCAGCCGGCGACGCCGGGCGACGCGGTGCTGGAGGTGTCCGGGCTGACGGTCCGCGACGACCGGGGCACCGTGCAGGTCGCCGGCGTGGACCTGACCGTGCGGGCCGGCGAGGTGCTGGGCATCGCGGGCGTGCAGGGCAACGGCCAGACCGAGCTGATCGAGGCCATCATGGGCCTGCGCGAGATCGAGGCGGGCACGGTCGCGCTGGCCGGTGCGCCGCTGGCCGGTCGGTCCACCAAGCAGGTGCTCCGGGCCGGCGTCGGCTACGTGCCGGAGGACCGCAGCGTGGACGGCGTGGTCAAGGAGTTCAGCGTCGCGGAGAACCTGGTGCTGGACCTCTACGACGTGGAGCCGTACGCGAGGGGCATGGTGCTGCGGCCGGACCGGATCGCGGCCAACGCCACCGAGCGGATCGAGCGGTTCGACGTGCGCACGCCGTCCGCGGAGGCGCCGGTCGGCACGCTCTCCGGCGGCAACCAGCAGAAGGTGATCGTGGCGCGGGAGATGTCCCGGCCGCTGAAGCTGCTCGTCGCCTGCCAGCCGACCCGCGGCGTGGACGTCGGGTCGATCGAGTTCATCCACGCGCAGATCGTGCACGAGCGGGACATCGGCACCGGCGTGCTGCTGGTCTCCAGCGAACTGGACGAGGTCATCGGGCTCGCGGACCGGATCGCGGTCATGTACCGCGGACGAATCCTGGCGATCGTCGGCCCGGACACCCCCGTAGAGAAGATCGGCCTGCTGATGGCCGGCGTCACGGACGAGCCCGTTGAGGATGCGGAATGAGCGTGCTTGCGAGCGAATCATCGGCTCAGCGCCGACCACGCTGGAATCGGAACGTCGCAGGGAGCCCGGCATGAGCACTGAGGCCCCTGAAAAGCCGCGGGAGAGGTCGGCGGCGAGCGTCGTCCAGGCGATCTGGTCGGCGAACACGGTCACGGTGACCGTGCTGGCGATCGTGGCGGCGCTGCTGATCGGCGCCGTGCTGATCATCGTGTCGGATCCGGACGTGCTGGCCACCTACGGCTACTTCACGGCGCGGCCGTCGGACGCGCTGACCGGCAGCTGGGAACTGGTCAGCGAGGCGTACGCGAACCTGTTCAAGGGTGCCATCTTCGACCCGGAGGCGGCGTCGGTCACGGCCGCGTTCCGGCCGATCTCGGAGACGCTCACCTACGCGGCGCCGATCGTGTTCACCGGGCTCGCGGTCACGCTGGCGTTCCGTGGCGGCCTGTTCAACATCGGCGCGCAGGGCCAGGCCGTGATGGGCACGATCCTGGCCGCGCTGGCCGGCTTCCTGATCCCGCTGCCGATCGGCGTGCACCTGGTGGTGGCGCTGGTCGCGGGCGCGGCCGGCGGCGCCTTCTGGGGCTTCCTCCCCGGCATCCTGAAGGCCCGGTTCGGCGCGCACGAGGTGATCACCTCGATCATGCTCAACTACATCGCCGGGCTGTTCCTGGGCTGGATCATCATGCAGGCCGGCGTGCACGACCCGAACCGGCAGGACGCGATCAGCAAGCCGGTGGACGCCTCCGCGCAGCTCCCGACGCTGCTCGGCGACCAGCGCGTGCACCTCGGCATCGTGCTGGCCGCGCTCGCCACCTGGGGCGTGTCCTGGCTGCTCAACCGGTCCACGTTCGGCTTCGAACTGCGCGCGGTCGGCGCCAACCCGGACGCGGCGCGGACCGCCGGGATCAGCGTGACCGGTACGTACACGATGCTGATGGTGGTCTCCGGCGGCCTGGCCGGACTGGGCGGCGCCACGCAGCTGCTGGGCACCAGCTACTCGCTGAACCCGCTGGTGGCCGGCAACATCGGCTTCGACGGGCTGCTGGTCGCGCTGCTCGGGCGTGGCAAGCCGTGGGGGGTGCTGTGGGCCGCGATCCTGTTCGGCGCGCTGCGCGCCGGCGGCAACCGGATGCAGTCGTACGCCAGCGTGTCGCTGGAACTGGTCACCGTGCTGCAGGCGCTCATCGTCATCTTCATCGCGGCGCCCGCCCTGGTGAAGGCCATCTTCCGGCTCCGGGCCGCGCGCGCGGCCCGGCTGTCGACCAGCATCGCGAAGGGTTGGTGACCATGTCCACGACCCTTCTCACGGTGGACGATCTGGCGCCCGCGAAGTTCTGGACGCGCCAGCGCCGCAGCGGGGCCGTGCTGGCCGGCGTGGGCCTGGTGGCCGCGGTGGTGTTCGCGCTGCTGGCCGAGTCCGCGCCGGCCCGGTTCACGCTCAGCGAGGACGCCGAGGGCGCCGCGCTCAGCATCGACGGCAAGGTCGGGGCGGCGCTGTTCGGCGTGATCACGGTCGTCGCGGGCGGGGCCCTGCTGGCCGGGGTGGCGCGGCGCTGGTTCAACGTGCTGCTCGCGGCCGGCGTGCTCGGCTTCGTGCTGTCGTTCCTCTGCTGGCAGGTGGCCGGCAGCTTCATGCCGCTGGTCGGCACCGCGAGCGGCTCGCTGGACCTGGCCGTGCCGCTGATCCTGGGCGCGCTCTGCGGCGTGCTCTGCGAGCGCACCGGCGTGGTGAACATCGGCATCGAGGGTCAGCTGCTGATGGGCGCGTTCGGCGCGGCGCTGGTCGGCACCATGACGGCGAGCGTCTGGCTGGGCGTGGTCGGCGCGATCGCCGGCAGCGTGCTCATCGCGGCGCTGCTGGCCGTGCTGGCGATCCGCTTCCTGGTGGACCAGGTGGTGATCGGCACGGTGCTGAACCTGCTGGCGCTGGGCGTCACCGGCTTCCTCTACGAGCGGCTGATGCAGACCGACGCGGCGTCGTTCAACACGCCGCCGCACATGGAGAACCTGCGCATCCCGGTGCTGGCGGACATCCCGCTGGTCGGTCCGGTGCTGTTCGACACCAGCCCGCTGGTCTACCTCGCGCTGATCCTGGTCGCGGTGATCCACTTCGGTCTCGGCCGCACCCGGTGGGGCCTGCGCACCCGCGCGGTCGGCGAGCACCCGACCGCGGCGGACACGGTGGGCATCCGGGTGCGCGGCACGCGGTACCTCAACGTGCTGCTCGGCGGCGTGGTGGCCGGGCTGGGCGGCGCGTTCTTCACGCTGGTGTCGACCGGCGCGTTCGGCAAGAACATGACCGCGGGCGCCGGCTTCATCGCGCTCGCGGCGCTGATCTTCGGCGGGTTCCGGCCGGTGGGTGCGCTCTTCGCGGCGCTGTTCTTCGGCTTCGCGAACACGCTGGCGATCTACCTGAGCGCGATCGGCAGCCCGGTGCCGAGCCAGTTCCTGAACATGCTGCCGTACATCGCGACGATCGTCGCGGTGGCCGGCCTGGTCGGCCGCGTGCGCGCTCCCGCCGCGGACGGCAAGCCCTACGTCACGAGCTAGCGTTGCGGGTTCCCCGGGCGTCCATGGGTATGGACGCCCGGGGACCGTGCGCATACGTCAGGATTGAGGGCGTGACTATGGAGATCAACTGGCCCGAGCTGCGTGCCGCCGCCGTCGAGGTGATGCAGCGGGCGTACGCGCCCTACTCGCGCTTCCCGGTCGGCGCGGCCGCGCTGGTGGACGACGGCCGGGTGATCGTCGGCTGCAACGTGGAGAACGCGGGGTACGGCGTGGCGCTCTGCGCGGAGTGCGGCGTGGTCTCCCAGCTGCACGCCGGCGGCGGCGGGCGGATCGTGGCGCTCTCCTGCGTGGACGCGACCGGCCAGCCGATCATGCCGTGCGGCCGGTGCCGCCAGCTGCTGTGGGAGAACGGCGGGCCGAACTGCCTGGTCGAGGCATACCCGCGGCCGCTGACCATGGACGAGCTGATGCCGCACGGCTTCGGCCCGGCGGATCTGGCCGTGGTGACCAGCTCGCCGGCCCCGAGCGTGCCGGTGCGGCTGTCGAAGTGGATCGGGCAGGGCACCGTCTTCGTCCACCCGGAGCTGGACGGCGGCAAGCAGGTGTGGACCGGCTACTGGGACCGCTCCAGCGGCGCCGAGGAGTCCGAGCGCGCCGGAATCCTGGAGGAGGGCCCGATCTGGCGGGACACCGAGGAGGGTGTCCGGTGGGGCCGGGCGCGGACGCCGCGGGTGATCGTGGTGGACGCGGAGGGCGCGATGTCGTGGGCGGGCGAGGGTGACCCGCCGGCGGCGTTCAACGAGGGGATTCCGGCATGAGCGAGCTTGCGAGCGAATCATTGGCTCAGCGCCGACCACACGGATACGCCAGCGGTAAGGATGATCCGGCATGAGCGAGCTTGCGAGCGAATCATCGGCTCAGCGCCGACCGTACGGATACCGCACCCGGAAGGACGGTTCGGCATGAGCATCACGGCGATCGAGGTCATCCGGGCCAAGCGGGACGGTGGCGTGCTGAGTGACGCGCAGATCGACTGGGTGATCGACGCGTACACCCGGGGCGTGGTCGCGGACGAGCAGATGTCCGCACTGGCCATGGCGATCCTGCTGCGTGGCATGACCGGGGCGGAGATCGCGCGCTGGACCGCCGCGATGATCGCCAGCGGCGAGCGGCTGGACCTGAGCGCGGCCGGCCGGCCGACCGCGGACAAGCACTCCACCGGTGGCGTCGGCGACAAGATCACGTTGCCGCTCACGCCGCTGGTGGCCGCGTGCGGCGTGGCGGTGCCGCAGCTGTCCGGCCGGGGTCTCGGCCACACCGGCGGCACGCTGGACAAGCTGGAGTCGATCCCGGGCTGGCGGGCCCGGCTGAGCAACGAGGAGTTCCGCACCCAGCTGCGCGACGTGGGCGCGGTGATCTGCGCGGCCGGCGACGGGCTGGCGCCGGCGGACCGCAAGCTCTACGCGTTGCGCGATGTGACCGGCACGGTGGAGGCGATCCCGCTGATCGCGAGTTCCATCATGAGCAAGAAGATCGCCGAGGGCACCGGCGCGCTGGTGCTGGACGTGAAGGTCGGCTCCGGCGCGTTCATGAAGAACCTGGACGACGCGCGCGAGCTGGCCCGCACCATGGTGGAGCTCGGCGGCGCGCACGGCGTGAACACGGTGGCGGTGCTGACCGACATGTCGGTGCCGCTCGGCCTGGCGGTCGGCAACGCGGTCGAGGTCGAGGAGTCGGTCGAGGTGCTGGCCGGCGGCGGACCGGCGGACGTGGTGGAGCTGACGCTGATCCTGGCCCGGGAGATGCTGGCGGCGGCCGGCCGCACCGACGTGGATCCGGCGGACGCGCTGGCCGGGGGCCGGGCGATGGACCGCTGGCGGGAGATGATCCGCGCGCAGGGCGGCGACCCGGACGCGCCGCTGCCGGTGGCGCCGGAGATCGAGACGCTGACCGCCGACGCGGACGGGTACGTGACCGCGATGGACGCGTACGACATCGGGGTGGCCGCCTGGCGGCTCGGCGCGGGCCGGGCGCGCAAGGAGGACGCGGTCAGCGCGGGCGCCGGGATCGTGCTGAAGGTGAAGCCCGGCGACCCGGTGCGGCGCGGCCAGCCGCTGCTGGAGCTGCGCGCCGACGACCCGGCGCGGATCGAGTCGGCCCGCGAACTGGCGCGCGGTGCGATTGCCATCGCCGGCCGGCCGGCGGAGCGCTCGCCGCTCATCATTGAGCGGATTGGACTCCCCATGGTGCGGACGTCGCTGACCAGCTAAGGTTTCCGGCCGAGAGCATTGGGGTGCTGTGTCGACAGTCCCGGCGATGTGTACCGCGGGTGGGGGAGCGCCGGTGGGGTCGCCGGGCAGGACGCGATGGGGAAGGATGCTGTGGTCCTAGCCGTTCCCGACCCCCAGGCGGTACGCGCGGCCAGTCTCGAGGAGCTGCGCCGGCTGCGGTTGCCGTTGCCGCCGGACGGGTTTCCGTTGGTGTGGGAGCCTGGCGACGAGGTGGAGCTGCGCCCCACCGATCAGGTGGAGGCCCGCGCCGCCATCCTGCACGTCGTGCTGGCCCGCTGTTTCGGGATGCCGCCGGACGCCGCGATGAGCTGGCTGCTCGGGTCGCATCTGGTGGAGAGCGTCACCGGCCCGGAGTGGCAGTTCGTGATGGGTGGGCGCGGCGACCACCGGTCGTTCGTGCTGCACCACGACGCGGTCTTCGCGCTGGCCTGGGTGTTGGGCCTGACCAAGCACCTGGACCCGATGGAGCCGCCGGACGGGCGCCTGATGGGCCTGTTGCCGAACCTCGCGGCCGGGGAGACGTACCGGCAGTGGCGGTCCCGCACGCTGGTCGCGCCGCGGGACGCGGTGGAGGCCGCGGCCCTGCTCGACCTCTACTACTGCCTGGACTACGCGTACCTGGAGGCGGAGCGGCTCGGGCTGCCGTCGCCCGGCGCGATCGACGCGAACGCGATCGGGCAGCGGCGCTGGGCGCTGGAATGGGCGATCGTGTTCCGCGGGCCGTACCACGAGCCGCCGGTCGGCTGGGAGGAGATCGACCTGTCAGTCTGACGGCCGCCACGTGCCGATGCGCACCGCCGCGGTCACGGTCGCGGGACCGGTCGCGCCGGCGTGCGCATGCCACGCGCTGGGCCCCATGCCGACCACGGCGGCGACCTCGGCCGCGGTCAGCGTGAGCGTCCGCCGGTGCGTGCCCGCGGCCGTCTCGGTGAAGTGGCCGCCCAGGCCGCGGGCGATCTTCTCCGGCTTGTCCGGGTCCACGCGGAGCAGGCCCAGCGCGTCGACCAGCTCGCCCAGGTGGTCCGGCTCCGGCGTGACCACCAGCAGCCGCCCGTCCGGCCTCAGCACCCGCCGGAACTCCGCGCCGTTGCGCGGCGCGAACACGTTCAGCACCAGGCCGGCCGCGCCGTCCGCCAGCGGCAGCCGCTGCCAGGTGTCGGCCAGCGCGGCCGGGACCCGCCGGGCCGCGCGCCGCAGCGCCGGCTTGGACACGTCGAGCGCCAGGCCCGCGACCCCCGGCAGGCACGCCAGCACGCCGGCCAGGTGCCGGCCGGTCCCGGCGCCGGCGTCCACCACCAGACCCGCACCGGGGTACGCCGTGCGCGCGGCCTCGGCGAGCGCGTCCACCACGAAGTCGTAGTGGCCCGCGCCGAGGAACTCCTCGCGCGCCGCCACCATCTCCGCGGTGTCCCCCGAATGGGGAGTGCGGCCGGTGGCGAGGTTCACGTACCCCTGCCGCGCCACGTCGAAGGCGTGCCCGGCCGGGCAGCGCAGCGCGTTCCCGCCCAGCGTGAGCGGGGTGCCGGAGCCGCGGGCGGCGCAGACCGGACAGCGCAGCGCGGCGATCACGGAGGCGTTCAATACCGGGCTTTTTCCTCTCGGACACGTGCGACGGCCCCGCCGGGCACTAATGTCTCTCCATGGTCGCAATCCCGTATGACGAGATCGTCAAAGCTCCCAAGGCCCTGCTCCACGACCACCTCGACGGGGGTCTGCGGCCCGCAACGATAGTCGAACTGGCCGACGCCATCGGCCACCCGCTCCCGGAGACCGACCCGGGCGCGCTCGGCGAATGGTTCGTCACCGCGGCGAACTCGGGCTCGCTGGAGCGCTACCTGGAGACGTTCGCCCACACGGTCGCCGTGATGCAGACCGAGGAGGGCCTGCACCGGGTGGCCAAGGAGTGCGCGCTCGACCTGGCGGCCGACGGCGTGGTCTACGCCGAGGTGCGCTACGCGCCGGAGCAGCACCTGGAGCGTGGGCTGACGCTGGACGCCGTGGTCGAGGCCGTGCTGGCCGGGTTCCGGGACGGCGCGGCGGAGGCGGCCGCGGCCGGCCGTACGATCCGGATCGGCACGCTGGTCACCGCGATGCGGCACGCCGCGCGCTCGCAGGAGATCGCGGAGCTGGCGGTTCGGCACCGGGACGCGGGCGTGGTCGGGTTCGACATCGCGGGCGCGGAGGCGGGCTTCCCGCCCACCCGGCACCTGGACGCGTTCGAGTACCTGCAGCGCGAGAACTTCCACTTCACGATCCACGCGGGCGAGGCGTTCGGCCTGCCGTCGATCTGGCAGGCGATCCAGTGGTGCGGCGCGGACCGGCTCGGTCACGGCGTGCGGATCGTCGACGACATCACCGGCGGGAGCGAGCCCGTGCTGGGCCGGCTCGCGTCGTACGTGCGGGACAAGCGGATCCCGCTGGAGCTATGCCCGTCGTCGAACGTGCAGACCGGCGCCGCGCCCTCGATCGCGGAACACCCGATCGGGGTGCTTCGGGATCTGCGTTTCCGGGTCACGGTCAACACGGACAACCGGCTGATGAGCGGGACGTCCATGTCGCGCGAGATGGCGCTGCTCTCCGAGGCGTTCGGGTACGGCTGGGCGGAGATGCAGTGGTTCACGATCAACGCCATGAAGAGCGCGTTCGTGCCGTTCGACGAGCGCCTTTCGATCATCAATGAAGTGATCAAGCCGGCCTACTCAAAGTTGATCTCCGAGCAGCCGCTGTAAAAGATCGGTTACGACTTTCTTTCCGGTTCCTTAGCTCATCGCGCCGTCACGTGGTCGCGGGCTCGCCGTGCGTCCCGGTGGTCTCCGGGGCGCCGGCCATCGCCCGCACCTCCCGCACGATCCGCCCGGCGCTCGCGGCCCGGCAGCCGAGCGCCACCTGACGGCGGAGCACCACCGGCTCCGCGCGCAGCAACTGGATCCCGCGGCGGACCAGGAGGGCGGGCGGCTTGCGCCGTTCGGTCAGATCGCGACCGAGCCGGCGGGCGAACGTCACCGTCCGAGGTCGCCGAAGCGCATATGCCTCCGCGAGTAGCCCTAGGTCCCGCAACTCGCGTACGATCTCGGCGGCAAATATCCCCTCGGCTATAAAAATTGGCGAACCGGCCAGATCGAGTAGCCGAGTGGCTATCCGCCGATCTACCCCAATCGCGTAAACCGGCACTTCGGCCCTACCGGTCTCGGCCAGGCGGGCGATCGTCTCGACCGCCATGGCAGAATCCCAGGCTTGAGGCGACTCCCAATCCGTACCTTCGGACGTCCGAGGTAGCGTCGGGTCGTCGCCATCCTTGTAAAAGTCGTCAAGGCAAAGCACAGGAAATCCGGCTCGCCGGGCTATGTAGGACTTGCCGGACCCGGAAGGGCCGGCCAGCAGAACGACGCGGGCAGGAGAACTGGTCACTATGGGTAGCTCCGGGAAGACACGTTGCAGTCAAACGTCATGAACATCCCATCACACTCCCAGTCCGACCCAACCTGGGCTTTCTCTTTGACACTCGTCGTGATGGAATCTCGAAGGTTCGGCCCGCCCGGGTCGAACTATGTTCGGCGGCCACCCACACGGGGTGGCGCGGATGCTGAGGGGCGGTGACGTGAGCGAGCAGCCAAAGAAGAAGGCGCCTGGGGGCGCCGTCTCTTCGCGTCTCCGATGGCCGGGCAGCCGACTCCGCGACCTGCCGATCTGGTCCAAGCTCGGACTGATCATGATCGTGCCGACGATGGCGACGATCGTCGTGGGAACCAGCGGTCTGATCGACCACATCGAGGAGGCCCGTGACGCCGATCAGGCGCGGACGATCGCGCAGCTGGAGCAGTACTCCGGCGAGCTGGTCGACAGCCTCCAGACCGAGCGGGCCGCCGCCGCGCGATTCCTGAGCACGCCGACGTCGCAGCGCGATGAGAAGGCCGGCCTCCTCGAGGCGTTCAACCAGACGCACGCCGTCGTGGACGCCGCGAAGAAGCCGTACTCGCAGCAGCGCACGCTGCTCACCGACCTGCCGGACAGCAACTTCGAGACGCTGCTGGACAACGCGGACGCCAACCTCGAGGAACTGCCCGCCACGCGCAGCCAGGTGAGCAACAACTCCCTGCAGCTGTCGTTCGCGATGCAGAGCTACGACGGCATCATCAACGGGCTTCTCCAGATCCGCACCTCCGCGTCCCAGCTCGCCGGCGACACCGGCCTGAGCGACCGGATGCGCGCCAGCGCGGCCCTCGCGCAGGAGAAGGAGTACCTCTCCACCCAGCGCGTCATCATCCACAGCGCGTTTGCCCAGGGCGAGATCACTCAAACCCTCCGCAAGGACTACATCGCGACGCTCACCGGCCAGCAGCAGGCCGCCGCCACGTTCGAGACCGTCGCCAGCCGCGAGGACCGGGACTACAAGCGCCAGGAGGTCGCCGGTCCGGACGAGCGCGAGGCGAAGGCGAACACCGGTAAGATCGAGGCCAACCAGGACGGCGACATCAACTCCCTCGGCTTCACCGCCCAGCAGTGGGACGAGGGCATGGCCGGCAAGAACGACCTGCTCCGCAAGGTGGAGAAGCGACTGGACGAGGAGACCGTCTCCCAGGCCACGACGCTGCGCAACGATGTGCAGCGGCGAGTCCTCGTGGAGACCGGCGTGCTGCTCGGCATGCTGCTCCTCGCGATCCTCTTCGCCTGGCTCGTCGCCCGGTCGATGGCCCGCTCGCTCCGCGAGCTGCGGCACGGCGCCCTCTCCGTCGCGCAGTACGGTCTGCCGCAGGCGGTGGCCCGGCTCCGTGACCCGGCCATCTCCTCGCAGCTGTCCCCGGTGCAGGTGGCGAACCAGATCGCCGAGCCGCTGCCGGTCCGCAGCCGGGACGAGTTCGGCCAGGTGACCGAGGCGTTCAACGCGGTCCACCTGGAGGCGGTCCGCACCGCGGCCGAGCAGGCCGTGCTCCGCGCCTCCGTCTCCACCATGTTCGTCAACCTCGCCCGCCGTTCGCAGATCCTGGTCGACCGGCTCATCGGTCACCTGGACCGGCTGGAGCGCGGCGAGGAGGACCCGGACCGGCTCGCCGAGCTGTTCCAGCTCGACCACCTCGCCACCCGGATGCGCCGCAACGACGAGAACCTCCTGGTCCTCGCCGGCGCGGACTCCACCCGCGTGCAGCGCGAGCCGGCCGCCCTGATCGACGTGCTCCGCGCCGCGCAGTCCGAGGTCGAGCACTACACGCGCATCGACTTCGGCAACATCGACAAGGACATCGAGGTCGCGGCGCACGCCGTCAACGACCTCGTGCACCTGGTCGCCGAGCTGTTCGACAACGCGACCGCGTTCTCCCCGCCGGACTCGCAGGTCGTGGTCGAGGCGCGCCTCACCGGTGACCGTGCCGTCCTGGTCGTCGAGGACCGCGGCATCGGCATCGCGCCGGACCAGATGCGCGACCTGAACGAGCGGCTCCAGCGCCCGCCGACCGTGGACGTCACGGTCTCCCGGATGATGGGCCTGGTCGTGGTCGCCCGGCTGGCGGTCCGGCACGGCGTCAAGGTCGAGCTGCGCCCGGCCAAGGAGCGCGGCACGGTCGCCGACGTCACGCTCCCCGCGGGCGTGCTGGTCTCCCACGCGGCGGTCGCCGGCGGCCGTACCCCGGCCGCGGTGGGCGGCGCCCGGCCCGAGCCGGCGGCGTTCGGTGGCGGCCAGGGCGGCTTCGGCTCCCCGCTGGCGCTGGAGGGTGGCTCCGGCCGTCCCCCGTCGCAGCGCGAGTCCGCGCCGACGCTCGGCGGTTTCTCGGCCGAGCCGCTCCCGTCGTCCTTCGCCGGGTTCGGCAACGACCCGGCGCCGACCTCGGGCGCGCCGTCCCGCTCCATGCCGGCCTGGTCCGACCTGACCGGTGCCGCGCCGAGCGGCGGGCACGCCCCGGCCGGCGGCGCGAACGGGTCGAACGGCAACGGAAACGGCTTCGGCGGCTTCAACGGGTTCGGCGGCAACGGCGGCGGCCCGCGCAACGGCCGCGCCACCGACGCGTTCGGCACGAACGGCAGCCGCGGTGAGGGTCTGCCGCAGCGTCCGCGCACGGACGAGCCGATGCCGATGGACGACTTCGCCGGCCCGGCGTCGCCGACCATCCCGCGGCAGAAGCCGGCCACGCCGGAGCAGCAGCGCGGCCCGCAGGGCCCGATGGGCGGCGGCCCGGTGCCGCCGATCTCGGTCCCGCCGGTCGCCTCGGCCCCGCCGGCCTCCGGCCCGGTGTCGCCGTCGGCTCCGCCCGTGTGGCCGCCGATCGCGCCGTCGGAGAGCCAGTCGCCGGCGGTGCCGGAGAAGCTCTCCTCGTCGCTGGACCTGACCGCCGAGATCCCGCGCTACCGGCCGGAGAACGGCGCACCCACGGTGCCGCCGATCGCCCCGGTCTCCGCGATCCCGTCGTCGGCGCAGCCGATCCCGTCCCCGGTGGCCCCGGCCACGCCCGCTCCGCCGGCCGCCCAGGCCGCGCCGAAGCCGGTGGTGGACGAGACCATGGAGCTGCCGATCTTCCGGGAGCTGGAGTCCGCCTGGTTCCGCACGCAGCGGAACTCCGGCGGCGGCAAGCCGGCGACCGGCCCGACGGGCGCGGCGCCGACGCCGAGCCCGGCGGCCACGCCGGCCACGGCCACCAGCGCCCCGACGGAGCAGTACGGGACGATCGCGGCGAAGAAGCCGGAGCCGGCGCGCAGCCTCCCGACGCCGGGAGCACGCACGCCGGAGCCGGTCGCCGCGGCCGACACCACCGCACAGCGCATCTCCACCGAGCCCGCCGGCTGGCGTACCGCGGCCGACGAGGGCTGGCGGACGGCCGCCTCGGTCGCCGCGGCGGCGGGGGAGTCGGCGTCTGAGACCACCCAGGCGGGCCTGCCGAAGCGCAAGCCGATGGCACAGCTCGTTCCTGGTGGAATCGAGAAGGGGACCCCGACCGTCAACAAGCGGTCGCCCGAGGGGGTGCGCGGGCTGCTGTCCGCCTACCACCGAGGCGTTCAGCGCGGACGGACGAGTCCCAAGGACAACCCGACCGGTTCAGAGGGAACATTGGACGGGCAGCAATCCTCGCAGGCTGGCAAGGAGCATGAGGGATGACAACAACGCAGGACCTCGGTTGGTTGCTGGCGAACTTCGCCGACCGTGTTCCGGGTGTCGCGCATGCGGTCGCCGTATCCGCCGACGGTCTGCTTCTCGCCGGGTCCCGTGACCTTCCGCGGGACCGGGCTGACCAGCTGGCGGCTATCGCCTCCGGCCTGGTCAGCCTGACGCAGGGCGCGGCCCGCTGCTTCGAGGGCGGTGCGGTGCTCCAGACGGTCGTGGAGATGGACAACGGGTTCCTGTTCCTGATGTCGATCTCCGATGGCTCGTCCTTCGCCGTGCTCGCCGCGCGGAGCTGCGACGTCGGCCAGGTCGGGTACGAGATGGCCCTGCTGGTGGACCGGGTGGGCGATGCCCTGACCCCGGCTCCGCGCACCGCAGCCGGGATGGTTGGCTGAACAAGCCAAGGCGATGGCCGGCGCGAGCCGGCCGGAGCAATGAATACATGCGACGGGTAACCGCGATCTTGAAACCGCTATCCAGGAAACAGAGGGGGTGAACGGCGACGATGGCCGAACGCGAAGAGCCGACCGGCGCGCTGGTCAGGCCGTACGCCGTTACCCGAGGCCGAACCCGGCCACGGTTGGAGATCGCACTCGAAGCGCTGATTGAGACGACGGTACGGGGCCGGTCCGCCGGTTCCAACAACGGCGGACACGGTCGAGAGCATCAATACATAGCCGCGCTGTGTGACGGCCGGCTGCAGTCACTCGCGGAGATCGCCGCGCGGATGTCACTTCCGCTCGGGGTCGCTCGGGTCCTCATCGCTGACATGGCCGCGGACGGCCTGGTGGCGGTGTACGAGCCGACGTCCCTGGAGGATGCGAACGACGCGGTGGGCACGGAATTGCTGGAGAGGGTGCTGAGTGGACTTCGCAGGCTCTGACACGGCGCACCGCCCTATGGCCGGGCGCGTGACATCGGCGAAGATTGTCATCGCCGGTGGGTTCGGCGTCGGAAAGACGACGCTGGTCGGCTCGGTCTCGGAAATCACTCCGCTGACCACCGAGGCCATCATGGCGTCGGCGGGCGTGGGCGTGGACGACACCCGGCAGGTGCCGGGCAAGACCACCACCACGGTCGCCATGGACTTCGGTCGGATCACGATCGATCGCGACCTGATCCTGTACCTGTTCGGTACGCCGGGTCAGACGCGTTTCTGGTTCATGTGGGATGAACTGGTGCGCGGCGCGATCGGTGCGGTGGTGCTGGTGGACACCCGCCGGCTCGCGGACTGCTTCGCGGCGATCGACTTCTTCGAGCACCGGCGGCTGCCGTACCTCGTGGCGATCAACTGCTTCGACGGGATGCAGTACCACAACGCGCAGGATGTGCGGGACGCCCTCGCCATCTCGAGCGAGGTGCCGGTGGTCAGTTGCGACGCGCGTAACCGCGAGTCGACCAAGCACGTGCTGATCTCCCTCGTGGAGTACGTGCTGTCGATGCGCCGGTCCCGCGCGGTCGCTCCGGCCTGACGGCCCACCGGGTCCAACGGCGCAAGACCCATCAGGGGTACGGGATGATCCCGTACCCCTGCGGGTTTTTCTCGCTCGCCCGGGTGCGACGCGAAACGCCCCGCCGTCCGCGTGTCGCGGGCGACGGGGCGTTCGGTGCATCGAGACTCAGGACGTGCGGACCCAGGCGTTCAGGTTGACGTTGAAGACACCGAGCGAACCGGGCTCCATGCCGCCGTGCCGGATCGTGGTCAGCGCGTAGGCGCCGGCCATGCCCTCCAGCGACGACCGCTCCAGGTAGGCGCGCAGTCGGCCGCGGTCCACGCTCTTGGCCTGGTAGGCGGCCTGGACCAGCAGGCTGATGGCGTCGGCCGCGTACGGCGCGAAGCCCTTGAACGAGCCGAACTGGGTCACGTACCGGCGGATCAGCTCGCGTCGGCGCTGCCCCTCCGGGCCGGTCTCGGTCAGCGACGACTGACCGAGCGACCCCGGGTTGATCGCGTAGGAGCCCTCCACCGCGTCCGCGTTCTCGTCGGAGAGCGTCTCCTCGGTGACCGCCTCCGGAGGGAAGAAGAACACGCCCGTGTAACCGGCCGCGCGAAGCGCACGAGCGGCCTTTCCGGCGTCGGGCGACATCGCCCATATGACGATGGCTCCGGGGCGCCCACGGACCGCCTCAGCGGCCGCGGCGGCGAAGTCCTGGTCGCCGGCCGGCAGCCGGACGGTGGTGCCGAGCGTGATGCCCCGTCCGGTGAGCGCGGAGCCCACGTGCCGCACGCCGGCGTCGCCGTGGCGGCCGGCGCCGGCCAGGATCGACGCCTTCGCGATCTCCTGCCGGCCCATCTCGTCGGCCAGCGCCTGGGCCACGTCGCGCGCGTCCGGCGTCACCTTGAACGTGTAGGTGCGCTCGGACAGCGGCGTGAGGATGTCGTCGGCGGACGCCAGCGACACGAACGGCACCTGCAGCTCCTGCGCCACGTCCGAGATCGCGGTGGAGGTCTCCGGGATGGTGCCGCCGATGAACGCGTTGACGCCGTCCTGGTTCGCCAGCTGCCGGGCGAGGTCGCCGGCCTTCTTCGGGTCGCCGCCGCTGTCCACCAGCTTCAGCTGGAGGTTGCGCCGCTGCGCGCCGACCTGGAAGCCCTCCGCGTTGATCTGGGGCTGGAACAGCTCCATCGCGCGGGCCTGCAGCTCGCCCATGGTGGCACCGGTGCCGGTGCGCTCCAGGATGCCGCCGACGACCAGGTCGGTGCTGGAGGCCGTGCGGGGACCGGTGGACGCGTCGTCGTCGGTGCCACAGGCAGCCACGGTGAACATGGACGCGGTCGCCACCAGCAGGCCCCGCCGCGTGATGGAGGGCACGCCAACGGTGCGGTTGAGCATGGTTCCAAGCCTTTCGCCACGGGGTGGCGACAAGGGATGTGGAGCCGCCACGCCCCCAGCAGAATCGTGCTCGTTGTCACGCCCTGTAGTCAATAGGCCGACATGTGGGCAACGACACCGAGGTCAGCGCCCAGATGTGGGGAACTACTCAAAGTGACATCAGGAGCGATATGTCGCCGGACGGAACTCGTAGTCGTTCTCGTCGTCGGCGCGCTCGCCCTGGTCCCGGGTGAAGTCCCAGCCGCCCGCGGACTCCCGTCCGGGCCGGCCGCCGACCGCGAAACCACCGATCTCCTGCCCGCGACGCCAGCCGCGGAAGTATCCGGTGGTGTTCGCCGCCAGCGACTGGGCGTCGCGGACGATGCGCAGCTGACGGTCCTCGCGGACCGCGGAACCGGGCACCAGGTTGGCCTGCGGGACCCGCTTGGGCAGACCGGCCGTGGTCTCGGCGCCGACCGCCGGGCGGGCCGCCTGCTCCGCGGCCTGCCAGCCCTGGTCCATGTGGCCCCAGTTGAGCTCCTCGGGCGCCTCCTCGACGTCCTCGCCGCGGCCGGTGAACCAGGCCGACGCGGTGGCCGAGAAGATCAGCAGGTCGCCGTCGCCCTCGTCGACCGGCAGCGGCGTCGAGCTGTCCAGCGCGTCCGCACCGGGCGAACCGCGCCGCGCCGTGTCCACCAGGCGCAGCGGCGGCGTGTACCCGTTGCCGGACGGCAGGTCGTCCCGCCGGGACGCGCTCTCCGACGGCTCCACCAGGCGCAGCACCGGCGGCTCCGGCGGCAGGTCGTCGGACTGCCACGGCGGCCGGACACGCAGCGTCTCCGCCATGGTCGGCGCCTCCGGCCCGGCCGGGCCGCGCAGCTGCGGCTGCTCACCGGTGTGTGCCCGCTCATCCGCGGTCTCCGGGTGCGTCGGCCAGGCGGCGCGGGAGCCGGGCTCCGGCGCCTGCGGTGTGGTGCGGGCCGGCGGCATGCCGCCGAGCCTTATGTCGGTCAGGCCACCGCCGGTCGCCGGCGGCGTGTTGACCCCCTCGGCGGGCGCGTCCGCGTCGCGCGAGGTCAGCTGCGACAGGCGCTGCCGGTGCTCGGCCCGGCTGCTGTTGATCGCGGCCGTGGTGAGCGGCGCGCGGAACGGCTCGCCGGAGTCGGCCGGGCTCGGCGTGCGGGCCGGCGGCTTCGGCCCGGGCCGGACGCCGGGCTGGATCGGGGTGAGGCCGGGCGGCGGGGGCGGCGGCGCGGAGACCGGCCGGTTCGCCAGACTGTCCGGACGGCGGCCGGCCGGGCTGACCGGGGCCGACTCGGCGGCCTCACGCGCGGCGCGGCGGCCGACGGTCGGGTCGATCCGCCGGAACGCGCCGGTCGTCGAGTCGAGCTGGATGGAGGACGTGTCCGGACGGCTCAGCGGGCTGAGCGAGGTGTCCGGGCCGGGCATGTCGCTGGAGGCGGCGACCGCGAACGGCGGCGGGCCGGTCGGCACCGGCGCGGCCGGCTGCTGGCCCTCGGACGCCTGGATGCGGGCGCGGCGGCTGCCCATGGCGGCAGCGGCACCGCCGCCGCGCACCGGGTGCAGCGGCGCCGCCGGCGGCGCGGCGGGAGCGGGCTCGGCCGGCGCGCTCAGCAGGCGGCGGTCGGGGGCCGGCTGCGGCGCGACGATGCGCGCGGCGAGCGTGGCCACCAGCGTCTCGCAGGCGGCGTCGCAGGCCTGGACCGCGGCGACGGCCTGCCGGACCGTCTCCGCGACGGTGGGGGCGAGCGCGCGGTTGACGCCGCGGCGGGCGGCCTCGTTGACCGAGACCTGGAGCGCGGTGATCGCGGCGTGCACCTGCTCCGCCGGGGCCACGCCGTCCGAGACGATCTGGGAGGCGATCGCCTCGGTGGCGACGGTGACCTCGCGGCCGCGGCCCGGGGTGCCGCCGCCGAGCCGGCTCGGCTCGGGAACGGCGGCGAGCACGGCCAGCGACAGCGGGTCGGCGGGATCCGGGTACGCGTGCAGGGCCGCCGGGTACAGCTCGCGGAGCACCTCGCGCAGCGCCACCGCGGTGGCGTGCCGGCCGACGGCCAGCGCGGCGTGCGCGTTGAGCACCGGCTGGTAGCCGACGAGACCGGCCGGCGGTGCCACGTTTATCGCGGTCAGCGCGCCCGCCTGCAGCGCGCGGGCGAGCCCGACGGCGCGGCGGGCACCGGGGGAGGACTGCACCTCCGCCGACTCGCCGCCCGCGAAGCGCTCGGCGAAGTCGTCGGCGTCGTCGTCGTCCGCCACGGCCAGCGGGCGACCGGCGGCCGTGAGCAGCGAGGTGACCAGGAGGTCGTCACTGTCGGCGGCGACCGACACGCTGGGAGAGCCGCTGGCGCGCTCCGCGAGCAGCGCGCTGAGCCGGGCGAACCCGGCCGCGTCGTCGCTTATCTCGGAGACGTGCAGCCGTCGGCCGGCGTCGTCCACCACGGCCACCATGAGGGTCTGACCCTCGGTTGACCGCCGGGCGGACGCATCCGCCGACGCCAGACCGCAGTACACCCGCACGAGCGCCACGGCGTCGTCCTCCTCCCAGGACACATGTCGTGTGCCAAAGACTGATGCTCCCCGTAAAGGGTCAGTCGCGCCAGTCCACGACAGCAGAGATCTTGCCGATGATGGTGCGCCAGCCGAGGCTCGCCTGTTGCGCACCGATCCGCTTCAGGCGGCGCCGGCCCATGAAGCCGCCGAGACCGCCCCGCGACGCGGACCGCAGCGCCTCGTCCAGGTCATCCAGGGGAGACCCGGGCGAGAGCGCGGTCAGCACCGGCGCCAGCCGAAGAGCGTAGCCCAGGTCGCGGGCGACCTCGCCGGCCTCGATCAGCAGATCGAGGTCCCACGTGTCGGCGCCGCCACGGAGGTTCTCCACCACCAGGTCCAGCTCATAGGCGTCCTCCTCCAGCGGAACGACGTCCGCCGGCTGAAGTCGCTCGGCCAGTGTCCCCCAAGTATCGAGCTGAGCGAGGTCGTGCGGAGCACCCGAACGGACGAATGCGACGAGCGATTCGGGGCTCTTGAAGAGGAGCAGCTTCCCCCTGTGGGAGAGGAACGCCGGGATCTCCTCCGCCTCCTCCTTGTCGTCCTTCGCCTCGTCCGGCTCGTCGGACTCCTCGTCCGGCTCGCCGTCCTTCTCATCCGGCTCGTCGGACTTCTCGTCCTTGTCGGCCTCGTCGAAGAGCTCCTTAGCCTTCTCGTCGAGGATGACGAGTTCGCCGTCCTCCTCGTCGTCGAGGTCGTCGTCCTCGTCCTCGCGGAGGCGGCGGGCACGCGCGGCGAACGGGTCGTCGTCGTCCTCCGCCTCGATCTCGGTCGGCGTCACCTCGGTGGAGGGCCGGTACGCCCGGAGGGTGTAACCGACGCCGGACGGCAGCGCGATCGACACCGGGTCGATCCGCGTCTCCTCCCAAAGCGAGCGGTCGATCTCCGCGGCGGTCACCTCGTCGTCGTCGACGGTGTCGTCGTCCGCCGCGCTCGTCACGGCATCCTCGTCAAGACCGGTCTCGGGCTCGTCGGCATCCTGCCGGTTGGGCGTCTGGGCGGCCACGGTGACCTCCGTATGGCTCTCGTGTTCGGCGCGCTGCGGCGGTGCAGGCGGCCGGATCGGTGACGTCGCGCACAGGACACCCTAGTGTGCCGTGAATGAACGTGAACGCCTCACCCCGGTCCTGTGGGAAAGCCGGGCTCTATTAGTAGCCTAGCTACTTGTGAAGGCGCACTCGCTGCACGGCCACCTCGACGCGCTGCTGCTCGCGGTCCTGGAAGGCGACACGCTGCACGGCTACGCGATCATCGAGGCGCTGAAGGCCCGCAGCGGGGGCACCCTCGACCTGCCCACCGGCACCATCTACCCCGCGTTGCGGCGTCTCGAACGCGCCGGATACGTGGAGAGCGAGTGGAGCACGGTCAACGGGCGCAACCGGCGTACGTACCGGCTGACCGGCGCGGGCCGGCGCGCGCTCGCCGGAGAGCGGGCCAGCTGGGCGGAGCTGAGCAGCACCATCGGCCGCTTCCTGGGCGGCGACATCCGGCATACGTGACGATCACGACACACGGTGTGTGAAAGCTCTCCGGCCCCGCCGGTGAGTTGCGATCGCGTTGTACCCCCTGCCGGACTCACAGGACCCGCGGCACCCCGCCGAAGGAAAGCGCGACAACGACTTTCCACACAGGGGGTACCGCCGTCTTGGCACCGATGTTCTCGCCGCTGCGTGAGCGCAACTACCGGCTCTGGGCCGCTTCCGACATCGTGTCGGTCGGCGGCACCTGGATGCAGGTCCTCGGCCTGAACTGGCTGGTGCTCAGCGCCACCGGATCCGCGACCGCGATGGGCGTCATCGTGATGCTGCAGTCGCTGCCGGTCCTGCTGCTCGGCAGCTGGGGCGGCGCGCTCGCCGACCGGCTCCCCGCCCGCCCGGTCCTGGTGATCAGCCAGGTGATCCGCGCGCTGCTGTCGCTCGGGCTGCTCGCCGCCACGGTCGCCGGCGCGGACGCGCTCTGGCCGATCTACGCGGTCGCGCTGCTCTCCGGCGTGATCAGCTCCATCGAGGGCCCGGCGCTCGGCCGGTTCGGCTCCGCGCTCGTCCCGCGCGAGTCGCTGGCACCGGCGCTGGCGCTCGGCTCCGTGCTCGGCTCCGGCGGCCGCATCCTCGGCATGGCGCTCGGCGGCGTGCTGGTCGGCATGTCCGGCCCGGGCGTGCTGTTCGCGATCAACGCGGCCAGCTTCGGCGTCGTCGTCATCGCGCTCGCCATGATGCGGCCCGCGGAGATGTACCCGCTGGCCCGCGCGCGGGCCGGCTCCGCCGACGCCGGCGTCATGGCCGGGCTGCGCTACCTCGCCACCCAGCCGGTCGTGCTGGTCACGCTGGCGCTCGCGTTCGTGATCGGCTCGCTGGGCCGCAACTACCAGGTCACCATGGCCGCCATGGTCGCCGGGCCGCTCGAGGGCGGCGCCGGCGGGTACGGCATCACCTCCACCGTCTTCGCGGTCGGCGCGGTCGTCGGCGGCCTGCTGCTCGCCTCCACCGGCAAGGCCACGCACACGGTGCTGGTCGCCGCCGGCGCCGTGATCAGCGTGCTCCAGCTGCTCTCCGCCGTCGCCCCGAACCTGCTCACCTTCTCGATGCTGATCCTGCCGATCGCGGCCGGCGCGGTCATCTTCGACACGGTGGTCAGCACCCGCATCCAGCTGGACACCCGCGAGGACATGCGCGGCCGGGTCCTGGCCTCGCTCGGCCTGATCTCCTCGATGGCCGGCATCGTCGGCGCCCCGGTCCTCGGCTGGCTCTGCGACGTGCTCGGCGCGCGTGGCGCCCTCGGCCTGGCCGGCGCCGTCACCACCGTCGCCGCGCTGGCCGGCGCGCTGGTCCTGGCCCGCGCCAAGGGCGTCCCGGTGCCGGTGCTGCGCACCGTCCGCCGCGTCGTCCTGCGCCGCATCCCGGCCGCGCCGTCCATCACCACCGCGGTCATCCCGACCGACGCCGTCGTCCCGGCCCAGCCGCTGCTCACCGCGGCCGCCGTGGTCGCCGCACCGGCCGGCGCGCTGATCCCGCCGACTCCGGGCCGCCGCCCGCTGTCCGCCGCCGCGGTCGTCCCGGCCCCGCACGGCGCGCCGCCGCACCACGGGTCCACCCACCCGGCCCCGAACCGTCCCGGCTCCTCCGCGCGCCCGGCCGTGGTCGCGCACGCGGCGGCGCAGCAGGCCGAGCAGGCGACCGGCCGCCGTCGCACGCTGCTGTCGCTCGGCACCGGCCGGCGCGGCCGGACGGTCTCGGAGGGGACGGAGCAGCGGGCGTCGTTCCGCTGACGGTCTCTCTTCCCGGCGCCCACCGCTTCGCGCGGTGGGCGCCGGTTCGTGTGCGGCCGCTTCGCTCTGCGTACCGTTTCGTCCAGGTAAGCAGAGCAAAGGCAGACGCCACCCGGGGTACGGGGAGGCGGCCGGGATGGGAGCCGTCAGGGGGAGACGGCGAGGTAGCCGCGTTCGGCGGCCTCCTGGGCGAGCCAGGTGTCGGCGTACCAGCCGGGCTGGGCGATCAGGTCGTCGTGCCGGCCGCGCTGGATGACGCGGCCGCGGTCGAGGACCAGGATCTCGTCGAACCCGGCCAGGCCGCGCAGCCGGTGCGTGACCAGCAGGACCGCGGTCCGGGGCGGCAGCGCGTCCAGCGCCTGGCGCAGCACCCGGTCGGCGGCCCGCGGGTCCAGGCCCTCGGTGGGCTCGTCGAGCAGCAGGTGAGGAGGGGCGGCGAGCAGCGCGCGGGCCAGGGCGAGGCGCTGCCGCTGGCCGCCGGAGAGCTTCGCGCCCTCCTCGCCGACCAGCGTGTCCCAGCCGTCGGGCTGCTCCTCGACCCAGTCCAGCAGGTCGGCGGCGCGCATCGCGGCGGCCTGCTCGGCCGGGTCGGTGGCGTCGCGGCCGAGCAGCAGGTTCTCCCGGACGCTGGCGTGGAAGACGTGCGCCTCGGCCAGCAGGCCGCCGACGTGCCGGGGCAGGTCCCGCTCGGGGTAGGCCGCGATGGGCACGCCGTCCAGCGTCGCCTCGCCGGACTCGGGTACGACCGTGCCGGTCAGCACGCCGAGCAGCGTGCTCTTGCCGGCGCCGCTCGGCCCGGCGAGCGCGATCCGGGCGCCGGGCGGGATGCTCAGGTCGATCCCGTCCAGCGCGGGCGCGTCGGACTCCCGGTAGCGGACCACCACGTCGCGCAGTTCCAGGCCGGTGCCGGCCGTACCCTCGGGGGTTGATCCGGCGGGTGGGGGCGGGTCGGTGAGCGACGGGGCGGACAGCAGTTCCGCGACGCGGGCCAGGCCGCCGCGCAGCTGGGCCCACTGCCGGGCGGCCACCACCAGCGCCAGGGTGGCCTCGACCGCGGCGAGGGTGCCGACCGCGAGCACGCCGACCTCGGCGCCGCCCGCGCCGGAGCGCAGCGCGGTCACCAGCACGGCGGCGGAGGTCAGGCCGGAGACGAGTACGCCGGTCCCGTCCACCGCCCAGCCGGTCAGCGCCAGGCGGCGCTCCAGCCGGGCCAGTTCGCCGGCGCGGGCGGCCGCGGCGGTGAGCGCGTCGCCGGTCGCGCCGAACGCGGCCAGGTCCGCGGCGCCGTGCGTCAGGTCGATCGCGTCGGCGGCCAGTTCGCCGCGGAGCGGGGCCATCCGGTCCGCGGTACGCCGGGTCAGCGCGACCGCGACCACCGGCAGCAGCAGGCCCGCGACCAGCAGCCCGGCCGCGAGCGGCAGCCCGGCGGCCGGCGCGATCACCGCGGTGCCGGCCAGCGCCAGCACGGCCACGCACGCGGCGGCCGCGGCCGGGACGACCACGCGGATCAGCAGGTCCTGGACCGCGTCGACGTCCGAGACGAGCCGGCTCAGCGCGTCCCCGGAGTGGGAGCCGGGCGCGGGGGTACGGCGTGCGGCCAGCGCGCCGAAGACCCGGGCGCGGACGTCCGTGAGCAGCCGCAGCACCGCGTCGTGGCTGGCCAGCCGCTCGGTGTAGCGCAGTACGCCGCGCCCGACGGCGAGCGCGCGCACGGAGACGATCGCGACGGTCAGCACCGGCAGCGGCGGCAGGTCGGCCGCGGTGATCAGCAACCAGGTCGCGGTCGCCATCAGCGCCAGCCCGGCGAGCTCGGTGGCCGCTGCCAGCAGGCCGGCGCCGATCAGCCGGGCGAGATAGGGACGCGCCATCCGCAGGACGACCAGTTCGGGCCGCCGCGCCGGGCGAGGGACGGCGGCTCCGGTGGCCGCTCCGGCCGGTGCTCCGGCGACGACGGTGCCGCCGGCTCCGGCGATACCGGCGCCCGTGCCGGCGGGGGCGGCATCGGCGCCGTCCGCGTGGACGGCACCGCCGGGCGGGACGGGACCCCGGTCGGCGCCGGCGGGGGTCATGTCGTCACCAGAGCGGGGAGTTCGGTCAGGTGGCCGTCCTCGATGCGGAGGATGCGGCCGGCCTCGGCGAGCAGGGCCGGGCGGTGCGCGACCAGCAGCGCGGTACGGCCGGTGACCAGGCGGCGGCTGGCGTCGAGCACGGCGGACTCGGAGGCGCCGTCCAGCCGGGCGGTGGGCTCGTCGAGCAGGAGCAGCGGCGCGTCGGCGCGGAGGAACGCGCGGGCCAGGGCGACGCGCTGGCGCTGGCCGCTGGAGAGGCCGTGGCCGCGTTCGCCGAGGCGGGTGCGGAGGCCGTCGGGCAGACCGGCGATCACGTCGTCGAGCAGCGCGGCGCGGGCGGCGGCGGCCACGTCGGCGTCGGTCGCGGACGGGGCGCCGAGCCGGATGTTGCCCGCCATCGTGGTGGCGAACAGGTGCGCCCGCTGCGGCACCCAGGCGAGGCGGCGGCGCCACTGCTCCGGGTCGATCGTGGCGAGGTCGGCGCCGTCCACCAGGACGCGGCCGGAGGTGGGCGTGACGAAGCCGAGGAGCAGGCCGAGCAGCGTGCTCTTGCCGGCGCCGCTCGGGCCGACGATCGCGATCCGGTCGCCGGCGGCGACGGTCAGCGAGACGTCCCGCAGCGCGACCACCCGGTCGTACTCCACGGTGACGCCCTCGAACCGGATCTCCTCGAACGCGGCGGGCGACGTGCCGGTCGCGGGGGCGGCCCCCGAGCCGTCACCGGGGGACCCGGCCGGTGCCCCGGCGGCGAGTCCGAGCGGGGTTCCGGCGGTGCGCCCGGCCGGCGTTCCGGCCGGCGGTGCGGTCGCGCGCTCGCCGAGGGTTCCGGCCGCGGGCCGGTCCGGCGTCCCGGCCGGGAGGGGGTCCTTCGCGGGGGCGGTGGAGAGGGTGAAGGCCGCGTCGAGCGCGGTGAGCCCCTCCATGCTGGCGTGGAAGCGGGCGCCGGCGGCGCGGAGCGGGAGGTACGCCTCGGGGGTGAGCAGCAGCAGGAGCAGTGCGACCTGAAGAGTGAGGGCGCCGTCCAGCACGCGCAGGCCCACCGGGACCGCGACCAGGGCGACGGAGAGGGTGGAGACCAGCTCGAGCGCGAGCGCGGAGAGGAAGGCGATGCGCAGCGTCTTCATGGTGGCGATGCGGTGGCCGTCGGCCATCCGGCGGACCACCTCGACCTGGGCGCGGGCCCGGCCGAAGACGCGCAGCGTGGGCAGGCCGGCGACCATGTCGAGGAAGTGGCCGCCGAGCAGGGAGAGCCGTCGCCACTGCCGCTCGGTGGCGGCCTGCGCCTGCCAGCCGAGCAGCGCGCCGAAGACGGGGATCAGCGGCAGCGTGGCCGCGATCGTGATGGCCGAGGTGAGGTCCGTGAAGACCAGGCGGGCCAGGACCGCGACCGGCACGGTCACGCCCATGATGAGCTGGGGCAGGTAGCCGGTGAAGTAGTTGTCCAGCGCGTCCAGCCCGCGGCCGGCCAGCGTGGCGATCTCGCCGGCCCGCTGCCCGCCGAGCCAGCCGGGGCCGCGCGCGCCGACCGCGCCGAGCAGCTCCACGCGCAGCGCGGCCTTGACGGTCGCGGCGCTGCGGGCCGCGACCACGCCCTGTGCCCAGGTCAGGCCCGCGCGCAGCACGATGATCACGACGAACGCGGCGAGCGCGGCGGTGTCCAGCCGGCCCTGCCAGGCGGCGGTGAGCGCGGCCGCGAGCGCGGTCGCCTGCGAGATGATCAGAATCCCGGCGGCCACCCCGAACACACCCAGCAGGGCGAGGTGGCGCCGGGTCGCGGGCACTCGCCGCAGCAGGCGGGGATCGAACGGGCGCATCGGCGTCAAGTCAACCAGAGCCGGTGGAACTCCGGCGAGTGACCTTCTACCTGACTTCGCCGGGAACTTTTCCCGGCCCAGAGGGCGAGCACGGCCAGCGGCAGCGCGGGCAGCGCCACCAGCGCCAGCAGGCGGAGCGTGGCCGGGTCGGCGAGCGCGTGCTCCCACGTCGCGCCGGCGCCCGGGGCGGGGCCGGGGATCAGCGCGTAGGGCCAGGTCAGCAGGGAGACGATCGGGACCGGGAGGGCGAGCGAGACGGTGATCGCCGCCCGCGCCGGGCGCCACCGGTGGCGGCGCGCGGCGTGAGCCGTCACCGCGAGCAGGCCGATCAAGACCACGATCAGCAGCAAGCCGGGGTACGCCGTGGGAGTTCCCACCCGTACCGCCGAGAAGAACGGAAGCACGACGAGCGCCGCGGTGGCGACACTCAGCGTGAGCAGTGCGAGTCTGGCCGTGTTTCGAGGGTCGGCCCGCAGGGCCGCGCCCTGCGTGGCGGTGAGCGCGAGCTGGACCGCGGCCAGCGCCGCGATGCCGGCCGGTTCGGCGGTCAGCAGCGCGCCGAGCAGGCCGCCCCAGCCGGCGGCCGCGGTCGCGGAGCCGAGCGCGGCCAGCCGGCGCCGGCGCAGCGGGATCGCGACCGTGGCGACGACGGTCCCGGCGAGCGCGGGCGTGACCACGGCCGCGTGCCGGGCCAGCAGCTCGCCCTCCAGCGCGGGGAACGCGCCGAACAGCAGGCCGGCGGCGGCGACCAGCCAGACCTGGCGGCCGAGGAAGCGCGGGTCGAACGGGCCGCGGTCGCCGAGCAGCGCGGGGCCGTAGTCGCGGGCGGCGAGCGTGAGGTAGCCGGCGAACAGCGCGCCGAGCAGCAGAATCCAGAACATGGTCAGGCCATCACCGTCGTGGCGGGCTCGTCGTCGCGCACCGGGCGGCCGAGCGGCGGATCGTCGAGGCCGCGGCCGGCGGCGCGGAGCAGCAGCGTCCAGTTGAGCACGCCGAGCGCGATCACCAGCACCGCGAAGAACACGCAGGACGCGGCGGCCATGGTGGGCGAGCGCGGCGTGATCGCGTCGGCGGCGGGCAGCATCCCGTAGATCGCGAACGGCGCGCGGCCGACCTCGCGGAGCAGCCACCCGCAGATCGCGGCCACGAACGGCAGCGGCGCGGCGCAGATGAGCAGCGCCAGCGACCATCGCCAGCGCAGCAGCAGGTCGCGGAAGAGCAGCGGCAGCAGGTAGAGGAAGATCGCCATGCCGAACGCGACGAACTGCATGATCTCGTACGGGACGTCGATCCAGGCCGGCGGCAGGTAGTCCGCGGGCCGCCCGCCGAACCGGCCGGCGAACGCGGTGGCGGCGGCGATCCGGTCGGCGTCCTCGCCGTACTTGGTCGGCTGCACCGTGCCGACCGGGCCGAGCTGCGCCCAGCCGGAGTTGAAACTCAGGTAGAGCCCGGCGAGGCCGGTGAGCAGGCCGAGCCGGGCCGGGCCGCGAAACGCGACGGTACGGCGGCGGAGCAGGTGCCAGGCGGAGAGGCCGGCCATCAGGAAGCCGCCGCAGGCCAGCGCCGCGCCGGCCACGTGCACCAGCGCGAGCGTGAGCGTCGGGT
Source organism: Catenuloplanes atrovinosus (assembly GCF_031458235.1). Taxonomy (NCBI): domain Bacteria; kingdom Bacillati; phylum Actinomycetota; class Actinomycetes; order Micromonosporales; family Micromonosporaceae; genus Catenuloplanes; species Catenuloplanes atrovinosus. The sequence goes on from NZ_JAVDYB010000001.1 coordinate 8,370,049, forward strand.
TGGTCAGCAGCGCGGCCGGGTCGGTGAGCACGGCCGTGCCGTCCGGGCGGATCTCGTGGCCGACCGGGTTCTGCAGGTAGGCGTTGCCAACCATGATCCAGAACACCGAGAGGTACGCGGTGAGCGCGACGCCGACGAGCAGCAGCAGGTGCGCCCACGGGCGGATCCGGTGCCAGCCGGCCAGCCAGAGGCCGAGCAGCACGGACTCCAGGGTGAACGCGACCAGCGTCTCCACGGCCAGGGGCGCGCCGACCACATTGCCGGCCACCCGGGAGACGCCGCTCCAGTTCAGCCCGAACTGGAACTCCATCACGATGCCGCTGGCGATGCCGACAACGTAGTTGATCACGTAGAGGGTGCCCCAGAAGCGGAGGGCGCGCAGTGCGCCGGGGCGCTTGGTGATCACCCAGGCGGCTTCGATGATCACCAGGAGGGTGACGAGCCCGAGGGTGACCAGGACGAAGAGGAAGTGCATCCCCGCCGTTACGCCGAACTGCACCCGCGCCCACTCGACCGCGTCCATGCCTTCAGTCCTCCCCGTGGCTGTGTGTCCACAGGCTACATGTAGCGGTCCTACGTATGGGATCGGGTTTTTCCCGGAGGGGACGACGGCATGCAGGTGGCTTTGCTCTGCTTACCGGGACGAATCGCCCCCGGATGAGGGCGGTGATATGCCCCGGACCGGGCAGGTGAGCCGAGACGTGGGGGTGGGTCAGGAGAGGAAGAGGGAGATCGGAAGGGCGACCAGGGTGGTGGCGGCGGCCAGCGCGACCGCGCCGCGGACGCGGGCGGGGCGGCGGCGGGCGAGCAGGCGCTGTACGCGTGCCTCGACGTCGCGGTCGGCGGCACCGAGGGCGCCGGACGGGGTGAGTCGCGGGCCGGCGGTGGCGAAGCGGAGCAGGGCGGAGGCGAGCGGGCCCTCCGCGTGCTTGTCCAGGGCGCGGTCATCCGCGCGCATCTCCACCAGCAGCGCGACCATCGCGGCGGCGGCGTGCAGCCAGGCGGCCCAGGGCAGGGCCCGGCAGAGCGCGGTGAACGGGAGCAGCACCAGGTCGTGGCGCTCGTCCGCGTGCGCGCGCTCGTGTTCCAGCACGGCGGCGAGCTGGGCGCGGTCGAGCAGGTCGAGCGTGCCGGCGCTGACCACGACGCGCGGGTGCAGGCCGGGCAGGCAGTACGCGGCGGCGCTCGGGTGGTCGAGCACCAGCGCGCCGGGCGCGGCCGGGTCGTCCCGGGCGACCAGGGTGAGCAGGTCGCGGTGGCGGCGCTGGGCCCGTACCGCCCGGATCAGGCTGTTGATCGTGGTCCCGGCGAGCGTGGCGCCGATGCCGAGGCTGACCGCGATCGCGGCCAGGTGCCCGAGGCCGAGCCCGGCCGGCAGCCGCCCGCCCAGCAGGTCCGCGGCCAGCATCCGGAGCGCCGTGCCGGGCGCCGCGTCGTAGGGGTCGAGGCCCAGAGCCAGCGGTACGCCGATCGCGCTCAGCCCGAACCCGAGCCCGATCAGCTGCCAGCAGACGATCGCCACCCGGGGGATCCGCCACGTCCACCGGGCCCGCGCCAGCACCCGCGCGGTCAGGTAGGCGAGCAGGGCCCCGCCGGCGAAGTGCAGCGCGTGGATCATTGTTTCCCGCCCCCGGCCTCGTCGGACAGCGCGCTGCGCAGCACCTCGGCCTCGGTCCCGCTCACCGACCGCGCGAACCGCACCAGCGCCGCGTCCCGGCTCCCGGCCAGGTCCAGCGCGTCCAGCATGAGCTGCGCGATATACGCCTCACGTGGCGCCGCCGCCCGGTAGCTCCAGGCCCGGCCCGCGCGCTCGCGCTCCACCATGCCCTTGCCGGCCAGCCGGTCCAGCACCGTCATCACGGTCGTATACGCCAGCCCGCGATCCTTCAGCGCGTCCGCGACGTCCCGCACCGTGTGACCCCCGCCGGCCCCGTCCCACAGGACGTCCATCACCGCACGCTCGAGGTCACCCAGCCGTATCACGCACTCAATCCTACCGCCCGTAGTACATGCGCTCCGGTCAGCCGAGGCCGTTCTTCTCCAGGTCGGTCAGCGTGGACTTCTTGCGCTCGACATATTCGTGACTGCCCGACATGGTTCGGGCGAGCTCAAAGATCGTGATCTCGGCATCCCACGGATCGCCTTCGCCGTCGAGCGGCTTCGCCAGCCAGTAGGTCGAGACGCCTTGTTCGGCGTACCAGCGCGGCGCGTGATCCCTGGCATCCGATGAGGGCGACCACACCTCTACCGCCAGAGCGATCTTCGCCGCGTCGTGCCAGGTCTCGTGCGGGTTGGTAGGTGCCTCGTGGAACACGCCCACGTCGGCCACGCGGGTATCTCGATTGCTCCGCCGGACTCCGACCTCGGTATCCGCGAACCGCCCCGCCTTTTCGAGCAGGTTGGCGATGCGCCGGGCGACCCGCTGATGCCAGAGCCGGGCCGGCGACATGATGACTAGCCGTCCGTCGTGAATCTCATAGCGAAGCTTTGAGGGCAGGCCCTCAAGATCGTCAAGGGTGAATCCATCCTCGACGACATCAGGCAGGTGGAGCGTAGTCATCGGCGCCTCCGTTCGCTGCCCCAAGGGTACGGGCTACACCCCCTTGGGGTGCCAGACGGTTTTGGTTTCGAGGTGGGCTTTGAGGCGGCGGAGGCCGGGGTCGGCGTACCAGTCGGGGGTGTCGGGGCGGAGGACGCGCTTGAGGGTGTCGGCGGCGGCGGTCTCCAGGGTGCGGGCCAGGTCCGGGTCCGCGCCGGCCAGGTCGAGGGCGTTGACGTCGGCGTGGGAGGCGAGCCAGGGTGCGGTCTCGGCGGGGCGGCCGGTGAGGATGTTGACGACGCCGGCGGGGACGTCGGAGGTGGCCAGGGCCTCGGCGACGGTGACGGCGACCAGGGGATGCGCCTCGGCGGCGAGAACCACGGCCGTGTTGCCGGTGACGATCGCGGGGGCGATCACGGAGACCAGGCCGAGCAGTGCGGAGTCGGCGGGGGCGAGCAGGCCGGTCACGCCGGTGGGCTCGGGAGCGGAGAGGTTGAAGTAGGGGCCGGCCACCGGGTTGGCGCCGCCGAGCACCTGGGCGATCTTGTCGCTCCAGCCGGCGTACCAGACCAGCCGGTCGATCGCGGCGTCGACCTCCTCGCCGGGTACGCCGAGCGACCGGAACTCCTTGCGGCGCGCCTCGACCATCTCGGCGATCCGGTAGACGACCTGGCCGCGGTTGTACGCGGTGGCGCCGGACCAGCCGGGGAAGGCCTTGCGGGCGGCGGTGACCGCGTCCCGCAGGTCCTTGCGGGAGGCGAGCGCGACGTTGCTGTCGTTCACGGGATAGGTCCGCCCTGACTCGCTGCGCGGGAACTTTCCACCGATGTAGAGCTTGTAGGTCTTGCGGACGGCAAGGCGGGAGCTGGAACGTGAGGCCCGGTTTTGGCCTCGCGTTTCAGCGTCCGGGTTCTGGCTGGTCAGCTCGGAACGTGAGGCCCGGTTTTGGCCTCGCGTTTCAGCGTCCGGGTTCTGGCTGGTCAGCTCGGAACGTGAGGCCCGGTTTTGGCCTCGCGTTTCAGCGTCCGGGTTCTGGCTGGTCAGCTCGGAACGTGAGGCCCGGTTTTGGCCTCGCGTTTCAGCGTCCGGGTTCTGGCTGAGGTCACTGGACATCGAGGTATGCCTCCAGGCCGTGGCGGCCGCCCTCGCGGCCGTAACCGGACTCCTTGTAGCCGCCGAACGGCGAGGTGGGGTCGAACTTGTTGAACGTGTTGGCCCAGACCACGCCGGCCCGCAGCTCGTCCGCGACCGCCAGGATGCGCGAGCCCTTCTCGGTCCAGATGCCGGCGGACAGCCCGTACGGCGTGTTGTTGGCCTTCTCGATCGCCTCGGCCGGGGTGCGGAACGTGAGCACGGACAGCACCGGGCCGAACACCTCGTCCTGCGCGATCCGGTGCGACTGGGAGACGCCGGTGAACAGCGTGGGCCGGAACCAGAAGCCGCGGTCCGGCAGCTCGCAGGCCGGGGACCAGCGGGTGGCGCCCTCCGCCTCGCCGACCTCGGACAGCTCCGCGATCCGGGCGAGCTGCGCGGCCGAGTTGATCGCGCCGACGTCGGTGTTCTTGTCCAGCGGGTCACCGACGCGCAGCCGTGCCATGCGCCGCTTCAGCGCGTCCACGAACTCGTCCGCGATCGGCTCCTGGACCAGCAGCCGGGAGCCGGCGCAGCAGACGTGTCCCTGGTTGAAGAAGATGCCGTCGACGATGCCCTCGACCGCCTGCGAGATCGGCGCGTCGTCGAACACGATGTTCGCGGCCTTGCCGCCCAGCTCCAGCGTGAGCCGCTTGGTGGTGCCGGCCACGGTGCGGGCGATCTCCCGGCCGACCGCGGTGGAGCCGGTGAACGCCACCTTGTTCACGCCCGGGTGGGACACCAGGTAGCGGCCGGTCGCGCCGGCGCCGGTGACGATGTTGACCACGCCGGCCGGCAGCTCGGCCTGCTGGCAGAGCTCCGCGAACAGCAGCGCGGTCAGCGGCGTGGTCTCGGCCGGCTTGAGCACCACGGTGTTGCCCGCGGCCAGCGCCGGCGCGATCTTCCAGGCCAGCATGAGCAGCGGGAAGTTCCACGGGATGACCTGGGCGGCCACGCCGAGCGGGCGCGGGGACGGCCCGAGGCCCGCGTAGGGCAGCTTGTCCGCCCAGCCCGCGTAGTAGAAGAAATGAGCGGCGACCAGCGGTACGTCGACGTCGCGCGACTCCTTGATCGGCTTGCCGTTGTCGAGCGACTCCAGCACCGCGAACTCGCGCGCCCGCTCCTGCACCAGCCGCGCGATGCGGAACAGGTACTTCGCCCGCTCGGCGCCCGGCATCGGGCCCCACACCGTCTCGAACGCGGTGCGGGCCGCGGCCACGGCGCGGTCCACGTCCGCCTCGCCGGCCTCGGCGACCTCGGCCAGGACCTCCTCGGTCGCCGGGTTCACCGTCTTGATCATCCCGCCGTCCCGGGGCCCGGTGAACGTACCGTCGATGAACAGGCCGTAGGCCGGCTGGATGTCGACGACCGACCGGGACTCGGGCGCGGGTGCGTACTCGAAGGCTGCCATGGCTTCAGTCCAGGGTGACGTAGTCGGGGCCGGTGTAGTGGCCGGTGGCGAGCTTGGCGCGCTGCATCAGCAGGTCGTTGAGGAGCGTGGACGCGCCGAACCGGAACCGGTCCGGGTCCAGCCAGGTCTCGCCGGCCGTCTCGTCGACCAGCACCAGGTATTTGATCGCGTCCTTGGTGGTGCGGATGCCGCCGGCCGGCTTCACGCCGACGATCCGCCCGGTCTCGGCGCGGAAGTCGCGGACCGCCTCCAGCATGATCATCGTGACCGGTGGCGTGGCCGCGACCGGGACCTTGCCGGTGGAGGTCTTGATGAAGTCGCCGCCGGCCAGCATCGCCAGCCAGGAGGCGCGGCGCACGTTGTCGTACGTGCCCAGCTCGCCGGTCTCCAGGATCACCTTGAGGTGCGCGTCGCCGCACGCCTCCTTGACCGCCACGATCTCCTCGAAGACCTCGGTGTACCGCCCGGACAGGAACGCGCCCCGGTTGATCACCATGTCGATCTCGTCCGCGCCGGCCGCGACCGCGGCCCGGGTGTCGTCCAGCTTCACCGGCAGCGGCGCCTGCCCGGACGGGAACGCCGTCGCCACGCTGGCCAGGTGCACGCCGGTGCCGCGGAGCACCTCGTGCGCGACCGGCACCATCGACGGGTAGACGCAGACCGCGGCGACCCGCGGCGCGCCGTGACCCGGATGCAACGCCTTCTGGCACAGGTTGCGTACCTTGCCGGGGGTGTCCGCGCCCTCCAGCGTGGTGAGATCCACCATGCGGACGGCGAGATCGATCGCCCACGCCTTCGCGGAGGTCTTGATGGAACGGGTGCCCAGCGCCGCGGCGCGCTGGTCGGCGCCGACCCTGTCCACACCCGGCAGACCGTGCAGAAACGCACGTAGACCGGCCTCGGAGCGCGCCACCTCGGCGGCCAGGGCAGTCGGTGAAACCGTCATGACAGCGAGTCTACGCAGGTCTCACGTTTCATGATCAATCACGGCCGGATAGGCAGTCTTCATCGTTCTGAGAGGTAATTGACACTTGACGTTGACCGACGGCTCCGATTGTCTCTCGCTGTGCGAGTAGTGCACTTCTCCGATACGTACCTGCCCCGCCGCGACGGCGTCATCACGTCCATCCGGACGCTGACCTCGGCGCTCGCCGAGCAGGGCCACCCCGGCATGACCGTCGTGCCCCGGCACCCGGGCCAAGCGGTCGAGGACAACCTGCTGACGCTACGTGCCCTGCCGTGCGGGGTCGCAAACCTGCGACTTTCGCCGTGGCTGCTGCGCGAGACCGGGGCGAGCGGCGTGCTCGACCAGATCGCGGCGTTCCAGCCCGACATGGTCCACGTGCACACGCCCGGGACGGTCGGGCTGCTCGGCGTGGTCGCGGCGCGGAAGTTCGGGCTGCCGATGGTGCACACGTACCACACCGACCTGCACGCGTACGCGGACGCGTACCGGGTGCCGGCCAGCGCGCTCAACGCGCTCACCAAGCTCTACGCGCGCCGGCTCGGCACGCCCGTGCACGAGTCGCACCTGGTGCCGATCACCGGCCCGCGCGCGGTTCGGTACGCCCGCCGCGCCGCCGCCCGCACCCGGCTGGTGGCCGGGCGCGCCGCCAGCGTCGCCGGCCGGGCCGCCAGCGTGGCCCGCCGCGCCGCCGGCCGCCGCCCCGCGCGCACCGCGCCGGAGCGGCCGATCAGCAACCGGCACGCCGCCATCGACAACTACAACCGGCTGCTGCTCGGTGACGCGGACGCGGTGATCGTGCCGACCCGCGCCGCGCTCAACCGGATCACGCTGCCCGTGCCGGACGAGCGGATCTTCCTGGTCCCGACCGGCGTGGCCGCGCGTCCCACCACGCCCGAGGCGGTCGCGGCGTTCCGCGCCGAGCACGGCATCGCGGACACCGACCGGGTGCTGCTCTTCGTCGGCCGGGTCAACCGGGAGAAGGGCGTCGGCCTGCTGATCGAGAGCTTCAGCCGGATCGTGGCGCGCTGCCCCGAGGCCCGGCTGGTGCTGGTCGGCGCGGTCTTCGAGCGCCGCTGGCTGGCCTCGCTGCTGGACGCGGCCGGTCCCGAGGCCGCGGCCCGGGTCACGATCGTCGGCGAGCAGCCGTCGCACGTGGTCGCGGCCGCGTACGGCGCGGCCGAGGCGTTCGTCTTCCCGTCGCTGTCCGACACCCAGGCGCTGGTGTTGCAGGAGGCCGCGCTGGCCGGCGTCCCCGCGGTGATGTGCGACGAGGTGCTGCACGGCCAGGGCCCGCTGGGCGGCGCCGCGGTGCTCGCCGCGCCGGAGCCGGACCGTTTCGCGGACGCGGTGCTGTCGCTGCTGGCCGACCCGGAGGGCGCGCGCCGGGTGGGGCGGGCCGCCGCCGCGCAGGCCGCGCGGCACACGCCGTCGGCGTACGCGGAGACGATGTGTGAGGTCTACGCGTTCGCGTCGGCCGCTGCCGGTAGGTTGAACGACCGTGGACGTACTCGTCGTTGATCATCCCCTTGCCCAGTCCCGGCTGACCGCGATGCGCGACGCGCGCACCGACTCGGCCACGTTCCGCGCGGCGCTCACCGAGCTCACCACCATGCTCGTGTACGAGGCCGCGCGCACGTTCGACGTCGAGCAGTTCCCGGTGGAGACGCCGGTCGCGCCCACGTCCGGCACCCGCCTGGCGCGCCCGCCGCTGATCGTGCCGGTGCTGCGGGCCGGGCTGGGCATGGCAGACTCCGCGCTGGCGCTGCTGCCGGAGTCGTCGATGGGCTTCGTGGGGCTGGCGCGCGACGAGGAGACGTTCGCGCCGCGGGCGTACATGGAGTCGCTCCCGGTCGACCTGACCGGCCACCCGGTGCTGGTGCTCGACCCGATGCTGGCCACCGGCGGCTCGCTGGAGCACTGCTGCCGCCTGCTGACCGACCGCGGTTGCACGGACATCACGGTCATCTGCGTGCTGGCCGCGCCGCCCGGCATCGAGCGGCTGCGCGCCTCCGGCCTGCCGTTGCGCCTGGTCACCGCCTCGATCGACGAGCGGCTGAACGAGCGCATGTTCATCGTGCCGGGCCTCGGCGACGCGGGCGACCGCCAGTTCGGCGGCATGCCCCGCTTCTGAGCCGTCGCGCGGGGCCGGCGCCTCAGCCCGTCCGGTAGTCCCAGGACAGCGCCCGCCCCGCCGCGAACGGCATCACGCCGTGGAACACGCGCGGCCGCTCCGCGAAGACCAGGGGCAGGAAGTGCCGGTCGCTCTCCCACATCGGCACCGCGCCGGCCAGCACGTCCTCGACCGGCGTCCAGACCAGCGTGCCCTCCGGGTTCGAGGCCAGCGGCGTGCCGGACCACGCGGTGATCCGGAAGACGAAGCCGAACCAGTTCTCCCCGTTACGGCCGAAGCCGGGCCACGAGATCGTCCCGGCCAGGTCGAGCGCGTCGCAGGTGAGGCCGGCCTCCTCCAGGATCTCGCGTCGCATTCCGGACACCACGTCCTCGTCCGGCTCCAGCTTGCCGCCGAGGCCGTTGTAGTAGCCGAAGTGCACGTCGTCCGGGCGGGCGTCCCGCCTGATCATGAGGATTTCCCGCTGGTCGGCGGAGAATACGTAGCCCAGCGTGGCGATGATGGCCTGCACCGTGCTCACCCTATCCAGCCCCTACCGTCGCCTTGGTGGCGGCCACTATGGTCATGGCCATGGCTCCCATTACGTTGCCCGAGGAATTGCTGGTCCTGGCGTACGACGACGAGTCCGGACGTGCCGTCGGGTCGCGGATCGCGCTCGACCTCGGCATGGCCGCGGCGATCCTGGTGGAGCTGGCGCTGGTGGGCCGCCTGACCATGGCGGGCGACTCGCTGGTGGTGAAGGACAACACCCCGGTCGGCGACCCGATCCTGGACGCCGTGCTCGCGAAGATCGACGCCGAGGCGCCGCACGCCCCGTCGTCCTGGCTCCAGCGCCTCCGCCACGGCCTGCGCGACCGCATCCTCGCCGACCTGGTCGAGCGCGGCGTGGTCCGCGACGTGGACGAGACCGCGATGGGCGGCGTGATCCACCTGCACCGCTACCCGACCGTCGACCGCAGCCACGAGGAGGGCATCCGGGCCCGCCTGGCCGACGCGCTGACCGGTCAATCCCTCCCCGACGAGCGCACGGCGGCGCTGGCCACGCTGCTCGCCGCCACCCGCATGGAGCCCGCGCTCGGCCTGGACAACGAGGCCCTGGAGCAGGCCCACAAGCGCCTGGAGGAGATCGCCGCGGGCGCCGGCTTCGGGGGCGGGGTCAGCATGGAGGAGTCGACCATCCGGCCGAGCGTCTCGCTGGTCATAGCCGCGCTCGGCCGCGCCATCAACCAGGCTCTCGGCTCGCGCGCCTAGGGCGTATCCGGAAGGGGTCGCGACCGCTTCGGCGCTTCGCCCGAAATATCGCCGCAGGTCACGCCGGATGGCGTGCTCTGGTGCGGCTTTGCTCTGCTTACCTCGCGTACCGCCGGGTGATGTCGGGGGTGTCGCGCCGTCCGGTTCGTCCGGGTAAGCAGAGCAAAGGCGGCGGGGGACCGGACGGCTATCGGGTGAGGAGGGCGTCGGCGGCGCGGAGCCGGCCGTCGCCGTCGACCGAGGACCAGCCCCGGGTGGCGCGCGTGTGCCGCAGGGACGGGGAGGTCAGCGCCGTGCGCAGCGTGTCGAGCGCGGCGGGGGAGGGCAGCGCGGTGAGCGGGCCCAGGCCGAAGCCGAGGCCGTGGGCGAGCATCGCGTCGTAGCCGAGGCGCTGGTTGTCCGCGACCGTGATCAGCGCGGGGGCGACGCCGAGGCAGAGCAGTTCCCAGGTGGAGGTGCCGGCCGCGCACACCGCCAGGTCGGCGCCGTCGAGCAGCGCGGGCAGGTCGGGCGTGTGCGGCACGAAGCGGAAGCGCTGGCCGGGTGCGGGCCGGAGCGGGACCGGCGCGGGGGTGATCACGACGGCCTCCAGTGGCAGGCCGGTCGCGGCCAGCATGCCGGCCAGCACGGGCGCGGCGCCGAACGGGTCGGTGCCGCCGAAGAAGCAGACCACGGACGGTACGCCGGGCGCGGCGAGCGGGCGGGGCGCGGGCGGGCGGCGGGACCGGACCGAGTCGCGCAACAGTACGTAGGGCAGGCCGGCCAGGCGGGTGGCGCCCGCGGGCAGCGGCGGCGCGGACAGCTCGGCGCCGAGGTTCTGGTCCAGGTAGAGGTCCGCGTGCTGGCCGCGGAGGTCGCCGTCGACGATCGCCATCACCGTGATGCCGGCGGAGCGCAGCGCGGCGGCGCAGCCCGGGTCGGTCACGTACGAGTCGATCACCACGGCGTCCAGGCCGAGCCCGGCGGCGGTGGCGGCCAGCGCGGCGGGCTCCGGGGGCGCGGCGACGACCGGCAGGCCGAGCCGGGCGATCTCGCGCGCGGTCCACGGCACCGTGCCGACGTCGCCGAGCAGCGTCACCCGGCAGCCGCGCGCGATCAGTTCCTCGGCGAACGCCAGGCAGCGCACCAGGTGGCCGACGCCCATCGTCACGCCTGCGTCGCAGCGCAGGCCGACCGCGGCGGTCACCGGTCGGCCAGCGCCTTCTGCCGTACCTCGCCGTTGAGCGCGCGGACGTCCGGGTTCGCGTCCAGCCAGGCGGACAGTTCGGCCACGCCGACGATCCGGTCGCCGAAGTGGGCGACCACGGCCTCGATCAGCCGCCAGTCCTCGATCGTGTCCAGCGTGACGCGCAGGCCGGAGCGGTCCGGCGGCAGCGCGATGCCGGTGACCGTGAAGTCCTCCGGATGGGTGTACACGTACGACGTGACGTGCGTGCGGTGGAACCCGGTCGCGAGCCGGTCCGCGCGGCGCAGCGCGTCCACCGAGACGATCTCCACGTCGGTGCCGAGCGGCAGCACCCGGTGCAGCGACGTGCTCAGGTAGTCCAGCCCGGGCGCGGCGGCGAAGTGGCGGGCCGCGGTGCGGATCACCTCCGGGTCGAGCAGCGGGCAGTCCGCGTTGAACCGCATCACCGCGTCCACGCCGCCCTGTACGGGCAGCACTCCGGCGAGCGCGCCGACGAACCGGGTGAGCACGTCCTCCGCCGGGCCGCGGAACACCCGTACCCCCAGCGTGGCGCACTCGGCGGCGACGGCCGCGTCCTCGGGGCGGTCGCTGGTGGCCACGATCAGGTCGTCCAGGCAGCCGGCGGCGCGCGCGGCGCGGACCACCCAGGCGAGCACGCTGCGGCCGGCGAGCGGGCGCAGCACCTTGCCGGGCAGCCGCTGCGAGCCCATCCGGGCCTGGACGATTCCGACGATCCGCATCCGTGCCGCTCCCGCTCTCGTTTGACCCCGGGGGCCGTCGCTGGTGGCCCCGAGGGTCAACGAACGTGAGAGACGGGGGTGACCGCGTGCCGATCGACACCCTGGGCGCGCCCGAGGTCTTCCGGCTGGCGCAACCGGCCAAGGAGGAGCGGCTGCTGCCGGAGATCGTCGAGCGGCTGGCGGCGCACCGGGCCGGCTGCCCGCCGTACCGCCAGATCATGGACGCCCTCGGGCACCGGCCGGACCGCACCTATCGGAGCCTGGAGCAACTGCCCTGGCTGCCGGTACGCATGTTCAAGACGCACGCGCTCAAGAGCATCCCGGACGCGGCCGTCTTCAAGACGCTGACCAGCAGCGGGACCACCGGCGCGCCGAGCCGGATCTTCCTGGACCAGCACGCCGCGGCCGCGCAGAGCCGCATGCTGTCGCGCACCATGCAGACCGTGCTGGGCCCGCACCGGCTGCCGATGCTGCTGGTCGACACCCGGGCGATCCTGGCCGACCGGCGTACGTTCTCGGCGCGCGGCGCGGGTGTGCTGGGCATGATGGGCTTCGGCCGGGACCACGCGTGGGCGCTCGACGCGGACGGCGAGGTCGATCCGGGCACCATCGAGGCGTTCCTGCGCAAGCACGGCGACCGGCCGTTCCTGATCTTCGGGTTCACCTTCATGGTGTGGCTGCACCTCTACGAGCTGGCCCGGGACAACGGCTGGGACCTGGGCAACGGTGTGCTCGTCCACTCCGGAGGGTGGAAGAGGCTCCAGGACCGCGCGGTCTCGCCGGGGGAGTTCCGCGCGCGGTTCACCGCGGACACCGGGCTACGGCGGATTCACAACTTCTACGGCATGGTCGAGCAGATCGGCACGGTGTTCCTGGAGGGGCCGGACGGCGGCGGGCTCTACTGCCCGGACTTCGCCGACGTGATCGTCCGGGACCCGCGCACCTGGGCCGAGCAGCCGGTCGGCGAGCCGGGCCTGATCGAGCTGGTCAGCGCGCTGCCCACGTCGTACCCGGGGAATGTCCTGCTGACCGAGGACCTCGGCGTGATCCGCGGGGTCGATGACGGCGCGTGGCCCGGCAAACGCTTCGAGGTGCTCGGGCGGCTGCCGCGGGCCGAGGCGCGCGGGTGCAGCGACGTCTACGCCGTGCCGGCGCAGGGGAGGGCCGCGCTGTGATCGTCCGTTTCCCGTCCGGCGCCACCGATCCGATGCCGGCCGCCGAGCCGCTCACCGTGGGCGATGCGCGCGTGGTCGCGTTCCTCGGCGCGCTGTCCGCCCGGCTGCTGTCGCCGTCCGTCGCGCGCGCCCACCCGGAGCTGGGGTCGCTCGGCTTCTTCCTGCGCCGGGCCGAGCTGGCCCGGACCGTGGAGCGGATCAGGACCACCGATCCGCACACGGTACGCCGCCCGCGCGGCCTGGTCTTCCACGTTCCACCGGCCAACGTGGACACCGTGTTCGTCTACTCCTGGGCGCTGAGCGCACTGGCCGGCAACCGCAACGTGGTACGCCTGTCGTCCCGCTCCGCCGGTGCCGCGGACGCGGTGCTGGCCGCGCTGAACGCCGCGCTCGCGGACGCCGACCCGGTGATCGCGCGTACCCAGCGGATGATCACCTACGGCCGCGACGACGCCGTCACCGCGGCGCTCTCCGCCGCCTGCGACCTGCGGGTACTGTGGGGCGGCGACGCGAGCGTGACCGAGTTGCGCCGCTACCCGCTCGGCCCGCTCGCCCGCGACCTGACGTTCCCGGACCGGTCCTCGTTCGCGGTGCTCTCCGCGGCCGGCTGGCTGACCGCGGCCGGCGACGCGCAGCGGGCCGCGGCCGAGGGCTACGCGAACGACGTCTACTGGTTCGACCAGGCGGCGTGCTCGTCCCCGGGCACGCTGTACGTGATCGGCGCGCCGGCCGACGCGGAGAAGGCGGTCGACGGCTTCCGGCGGGAACTGGCGGAGGCGGTGCACCGTCGCGGATGGACGGTGGACGCCGCGATGGCGGTGGAGAAGCGGGTTCGCGCCTACGGGCTGGCGGCGGACGGGCGCGCGGTCGGGGTGCGGTTCCCCAGCAACGAACTGGCCTGGCTGCGGCTCGCGGACGGGGCGGAGCCGGCGCGTGCGTGGCTGGGCGCGGGGGTGGTGGCGGTGTCCCGGCTGGACTCGCTGCTCGACCTCGTGCCGATGGTCGGCCCGCGGGATCAGACGGTGAGCCATTTCGGGTTCACCGTGGGGCAGTTGCGGCCGCTGGTGGAGGCGCTGCCGGGGCGGGGGGTGGACCGGATCGTCCCGTTCGGGCAGGCGCTGTCCTTCGCGCCGGTCTGGGACGGGCACGATCTCCTGGAGGAGTTCACCACCCGCACCACGATCCGCACCTGACCCGCCCGAGGGCGGATTCCCGGAGGAATCCGCCCCCGGGGGCAGGGGGTCAGACGACCTCGCCGGGTTGGGGGAAGTTGGCGTCGCGTTTGGCGCGGCGGGCGGCGGCCCGGCGCTTGCTGATCTTCCTGGTGAGTTTGCGGGTGTCGTTGCGGACGAGCTTGTAGCCGCTGCGGGCCACCATCAGGAAGCGGCCCGGCCAGGACTTCCGGTAGAGCTGGATCTCCCAGTCCATCTTGGACAGGTGCAGGTCGCGGGAGCGGATGATCTGCTCGGTCCACTCCATCTGGGCGAGCAGGTGGCTGGCCTGGTAGCGCTGACGCCACAGGGCCTCGGCGAGCTCCCGGTAGCCGGGGACGTCGATGGTGGCGGCGCCGGGGGCGAGGGCCAGCAGCTCGCGGCGGCGAGCGTCGCGGGCGGGCAGCGGGAGGCCGGAGAGGTCCAGTTCGAGCGCGACGGCGGCGCGCAGCGAAGGCTCGCGCAGCGGGCGGTCGATCATGCCGAGCAGCAGCGTGGCCAGGTCGACGGCGCTGCTGGTGAGCGGCCAGGGATGCGGCTGGCCGGAGGTGATCAGGCGGGCGGCGAACCGCCAGGCGATCCGGGTGAGGACCACGTCGACGGCGACCGGCTCCTCGGGGGACCAGCGGGGCGGCGCGAGGCCGAGCTGCGTACCGTCGTCGAGCAGGTCGCCGGCGTCGGCCAGGGCCATCGGGCCGGTCACCCAGCCGTCGCGGGCGTGGCCGTCCAGCCAGGCGGCGAGCCGGCGCAGCTCGGTGCGGAGGCCGCCGAGGTCGGCGCGGGCGCACAGGCCGAACAGCCGTTCCTCCAGGACCACCCCGGCGGGTACGGGGAAGGAGCCGTTCACCCGGCGCAGGCCGCCGTGGCTGACCGAGTCGTCGGCCGGGACGAGCGTGGTCGCGGTCGCGCCCCAGTCGGCGGGCGTCAGCGTGTACGCGTGCGGGCCGTCCGCGTCGCCGGCCAGCAGCGCGTGCGCCGGGATCTCGCCGGACGCGCGGGACACCGTCACCCAGGCGGGGGCGAGCACGGCCTCGGCGCCGGCCCGCAGCGCGCGGCCGGCCATCCGGCGTGGATCGCTGAGCACGGGCCGGTCCCGGTACGCGTCCGTGAACGCGCGGGCCAGCACCGCCTGCAACGGCCCGCGCAGCGGCGCGCCGGGCTCGCCGAGCAGGCCGGGGCCGACCAGCACGGTCGGGCGGTCCGGCACCGGGAACGCGGCGTAGCCGGCGGACGAGTGCAGGCCGAAGATGGCCAGCCGGGTGGTCAGCTCGGTCAGCGACGCGGGCCGGTCCGCGGACGAGCCGGGCGGGTACCAGGCGGAGTCGGAGCGTTCGCGCGCGCCGGGGTCGAGCTCCACGGCCGCGTGGATGCCGAGCGGGTTCTCGTGCCGGAGCACCAGCGTGCCGTCCGGCGCCACCGCCTTCGCGAGCGTGGCCAGCAACTCGTCATCGGTCAGCGGCGTGCCCTCGGCCGAGTTCAGCCGGTCCAGGCCGTCCAGGCAGACGACCAGGTCGTACCGGGTGATCGGGTCCAGCCGGGACGCGCTGCCGCAGAGCACCCCGGCCGCGGGGAAGCGCAGCGCCAGCGCCTCCGCGTCGCCCAGCGAGCGGACCAGGCAGGTCACGTCCGCGCCGGCGGCGAGCAGCACGGTGATCAGCTCGTCGTGGTGCGGGCCGGCGACCAGCACGTGCGCGCCGGGCGCGGGCACCAGCGTGTGCAGCAGGTGCCGGAGCGCGCCGCTGTACCCGGGCGTCGCGTCGGACCAGGCGAACATCTCGCCGCCGATCCGGGTCAGGTTGGCCAGCGCGGCCGCGGCCGGGTTCACCTGACCCGGGATCGGCGGCTCCGGGGCCGCGTGGGCCGGTTCGGGCAGCAGGGCGGCGGGGCGGTCGGACATCAGGCGCACCTCTCCAGGGGCTCCGCCCAGCCGAGCACGCTCCTCAGCTCCGCCGGCCGGGCCAGGTTGTCGGCGCCGAGCTCCCGTCGGGCCAGGGCTCGGCAGGTTCCGCGGTCGGTGGCGTAGCCGTAGACCTCGGGCCACTGGCGGCGCAGCCGGGGCTCGCCGCCGAACGTCAGGTCGCCGTCCTCCAGCACCATCGGGTCGCCGTAGACGGCCGCGTCGGCGCCGGTGAGCAGGCCGTACCAGATGGCGCTGCACAGCCGGTTGGACACCACCCGGCGGTGCCGGCGCAGCTCGCCGAGCTGCCGGACCAGGAACTCGCGGTCGTGGTCGCGCCACCAGAAGCCGCGGTAGCCGTGGCAGATCACCCGGAAGCCGGCCCGCTCGTACAGCCGGCGGATGCCGCGGACGCGGTGCTCGTTCCAGTAGAGACACACCGTGACCGGGCCCTCCTCCACGGACCGGACCTCGTCGATCAGCCGCTGGTGGTCGCCGAGCACCTGCTGGCCCTCCCAGCCGTGGAACGGGTAGAAGATCGTGCCGGTCCGCTCCCCGTCCGCGGCGGGCGTCATCTCGTGCAGGTACGCGAACGGCGACCCGATCGCCACCACGTTCCGGCGGCCCTGCGACACGGCGCGGCGGCGGGTCTCCTCGGACCAGACGAACAGCGGGCTGCCGTCCACGTACGGCACGCCGGGCGCCAGCCCGTCCCCGATGTTCCAGCCGTGCTGCAGGTACCCCAGCATCCGCGGCGGGTGGGCCGGATCGGCGAGGCCGCAGTACCGGGCGAGCACGTGCGCATGCCCGTAGTAGTAGTTCGCGTGATGCATGGGCAGGCCCACAGCTCCCGGAGCTCGACGGCGACGGTCCGCAGTGCCCAACGCGCCGCGCACCCGTTCGGTGACTTCGCCGTTGGTCCCTGCATGACGGACCTGCGCGCAGCGCTGCCCGTACGGGAGCGCGGCGGATACCGGCAGTCGGCCCTGGTGCTCGGCGGCGCCCAGCTCGGCGGCGCCTACGGCATCGCGAACACCACCGGCGGCCCGACCGACGCGGTCGCGGCCGAGCTGCTGGTCGCCGCGGCCGGGCTCGGCGTCACGCACGTGGACACCGCCCGGGCGTACGGCGAGAGCGAGCGCCGGATCGGCGCGGCCGCGTCCGGGCTGCGCACGATCACCAAGGTGGCGCCGCTCGGCGCGGTGGCCAGCTGCGAGTCCTCACTGGCGAACGCGGTCGCCGCCAGCGTCGCGCGCAGCGCCGAGCACCTCGGCGAGCCGCTGACCATCCTGCTGCACCGGGCCGCGGACGCGCTGGCGGTCGGCGGCGCGGCCTGGCACACGCTGCGCCGGTACGCGGAGCGCGGGCTCGCCGAACGGGTGGGCGTGAGCGTGCAGTCGCCGGCCGAACTGCGCGCGGTGCTGCGCCTGCCCGGGCTCGGCTACGTGCAGCTGCCGTGCAACGTGCTGGACCGGCGGTGGCTCGCGGCCGACCTGGCGGACACGCTCGCGCAGCGGCCGGACCTGGTGGTGACCGTGCGCAGCGTCTACCTGCAGGGGCTGCTGGCGGCGGGCCGGATGGTGCGCTGGCCGCACCTGGACCCGGGCGCGCGGAACACGGTGGTGGACACGCTGGACCGGCTGGCGCCGGAGCTGGGCCGCGCGGACCGGGCGGATCTCTGCCTGGCGTACGTGCTGGGGCTGCCGTGGGTGACGTCCGTGGTGGTGGGTGCGGACTCGGTGGCGCAGCTGCGCGCGAACGTGGCGCTGGCCTCGCGCACGCCGCTGACCGCGGACGAGCGCGCGCACGTGCTGGCCGCGCTGCCGCACGTACCGCTGGAACTGCTGGACCCGAGCCGGTGGACGCCGTGAGCGCGTTGTTCGACCTGACCGGGCGCACGGCCGTGGTGACCGGCGCGACCGGGCGGCTGGGGCGCACGTTCGCGTCCGTGCTGGCGGACGCCGGCGCCGCGGTGTGGGCGGTGTCCCGCTCGGGCGGCGAGGTGGCCGGGTGCCGGTCGTTCGCCTGCGACGTGACCTCGGACGACGCGGTGGCCGCGCTCGGCGAGGGGCTGCGGGACGGCGCCGGCCGGCTGGACGTGCTGGTGCACGCGGCGCACGTGGGCCGGTCCGGGTCGCTGGCCACGGCCACGCCCGCGGACTACGCGGAGGCGGCCGGCCTGGCGCTGACCGCGTTCCAGCGGCTGCTGTCGGCCACCCGGGATCTGCTGGTCAAGGCGACGGTGGACGGCTCGCCGTCGGTGATCGCGGTGTCCTCGATGTACGGGCTGGTCAGCCCGCGCCCGGTCTACGACGATCCGGCGGCCGGGAACCCGCCCTACTACGGTGCGGTCAAGGCCGGCGTGGTGCAGCTCGCCCGGTACGCGGCGGTGGAGCTCGGCCCGCTGGGCGTGCGGGTGAACACGCTGACGCCCGGCGCGTTCCCCGGGCCGGGCGCGGACCCGGGCCTGGTGGCGAGGCTGGGCGCGCAGACGCCGCTGGGCCGGGCCGGTGAGCCCGCCGAACTGGCCACCGCGCTGCTCTGCCTGGCCTCACCACACTCGACGTACCTGACCGGCGCGAACCTGGTGGTGGACGGTGGCCGTACCGCCTGGTGATCCGCGGTCCCGGCAAGCCAACCTATCTCGCAAAATTCGGGTGTAAATCCCGATTAACGCGCGGATATTCGCGAATCGCCACGATCACACTGTGTACTGCCTTAGGTTACGTGGAGTGTCTGCCGGTCAACTAGGCGCCGGCCCACCCACACGGGGGTACGAAGAATGTCGATAAGGAAACCACGTGGGCGTGTGCCACGCTCACGCTGGGCGACAGCGAGGATGGCTCGTCACGTCGGGGTGGCGGGCATCGCTGGCGCGGTCGTCGGGTCGGTGCTCGCCGCGCCGGCCCTCGCGGTCCCGGTCGCGCCCACCGCGCTGACCGTCTCGCCGCGCGCTGAGGCCGTCTGGGCGAGTTGGACGGCGCCGCCCGGCACGGTTGACCACTACATGGCCTGGGCGTACGACCCGGGCAGCCAGGTGGACGGCAGTTGCATGGTCACCGGCACGTCCTGCCTGATCGGCGGTCTGGACACCGGCGTCGCGTACACGGTCCGCGTGGCCGCCTACGAGACCGACCAGGCCTCGTCGAAGGGCGCGGAGGCGGTCTCCGCCACCACCGCGACGCCCGGCCCGCCGTCCACGCCGACCGCGCCGACCGCGGCCGTGACCGCGCCCGGCAAGGTGAGCGTGACCTGGGGTGCCGGCGGCGGTGGCATCGCGGCCGAGTCCTTCCGGGTGACCTCCACACCGGCCAGCGCGGGCTGCGTGCCCGCCACGCCGGTCGGCACCAACTGCACGGTCACCGGCCTGGACCCGGCCACGTCCTACACGTTCCGGGTCACCGCCCGCGGCCCGGGCCAGACCGGCACCGCGGTGTCGGACGCCTCGCCCGCGGTCACGCCGGCCGTGCCGAACCCGCCGACCGACATCGTGGTGAACGCGACCACGGCGGTCAGCGGCACCGGTGAGGCCCGGATCAGCTGGCTGCCGCCGGCGACCGGCGGCACGGTGTCGAGCTACACGGCCCTGGTCACCGGCCCGGGCGGATTCAGCGACACCTGCGTCGAGACCACGGACACGTACTGCGACATCGCCGGGCTCACCGACCAGGCGACGTACAACATCCGGGTGTTCTCCAACGG
Organism: Catenuloplanes atrovinosus; assembly: GCF_031458235.1. Lineage (NCBI taxonomy): Bacteria > Bacillati > Actinomycetota > Actinomycetes > Micromonosporales > Micromonosporaceae > Catenuloplanes > Catenuloplanes atrovinosus. The sequence continues at coordinate 8,389,390 of NZ_JAVDYB010000001.1, forward strand.
CGCCGGCGAGTCGTCGCAGCAGCAGGCGACCGCCACCTACATCGGTGGTTCGCCGTCCGCGCCGGACCTGCTCGCGGCCACCGGCGTGTCGCCCACCGGCGTCACGCTGAACTGGGACCCGACGGCCGCGATCGGCACGGCCGCCACCAACCCGTACACGGTCACCGTCAGCCCGGCGGCCACCGTGCCCACCACCTGCGTGAACGCCCCGGCGGTCACCGCCAGCTGCGCGATCTCCGGCCTGACGCCGGGCGTGGCCTACAAGTTCCGGGTCGGCGCGGCCGGCGGGACGTTCGGCCAGAGCACCTACACCAGCGCCTTCTCGGTCGCGGCCCGCCCGGCGCGGGTGGAGAACGTGAAGACCTCGGTGGAGGAGGGCGGCACCGGCCGGATCACCTGGACGCTGCCGCAGTCCGACGTGGTGCCGTCCGGCATCAACGTCTACGAGGCGACCGACCTGGCCACCAACGGCGCGGGCGCCACCCCGATCGCGTGCGTCGGCGGCGCGGCGCCTCCGCTGGTGCTGTCCGGCAAGGCGGTCGAGTGCATCCTGCCGGTGGTCTCGCCGGGCACGACGAACTTCGTGGTCCGTACCTTCGGCTGGTCCGAGGGTCTTCCGTCCACGGACTTCTACTCCGACTCGGCCTCCACCGCGCTCGCGGTCGGCGCGCCGGGCCGGCCGTACATCCAGGAGGCCGTCGCGGCCGGTGCGGGCAAGGCCACGATCACCCTGCGCCGTCCCGCGGCGCTCGGCGCCGGTATCGAGTCGTACCTGGTCACGTCCGCGCCGGACGCCAAGACCTGCACGGCCAAGTACATCGCCAGCGACGACCCGACCAGTTGCACGATCGAGGGTCTGACCGGCGGCACCAGCTACACCTTCACGGTGAAGGCGCTCGGCGTCGGCGGCAACGACGACTCGCCGACCGTCACCAGCGAGGCCGTCCTGGTCGGCCCGCCCGGCGTGGCCACCTCGGTGACCGCCAAGGCGACCGAGAACAGCTCGATCACGGTCGCCTGGAAGCCTCCGGCGGACAACACCATCCCGATCACCAGCTACACGGTGCGGTCCACCACCGGTGGCCTGCAGTGCACCGTGCTGGCGACCGCGACCCCGCTCCAGTGCGTCTTCGACAACCTGGCCGCGGGCTCCACCTACAAGTTCACGGTCTCGGCCAACAGCCAGAGCGCGGGCAGCTCCGACGTGACCACCGAGTCGGTCACCGTGGGCGCCTCGGCCGGCGGCGTCCCGACGGGCGTCCAGGCCAGCGCGAACAGCGGCGGTCTCCGGGTCGCCTGGAGCGCGGTCGCCGGCGTCGCCAAGTACCAGGCGATGGCCACCGCGAACGGCAAGTCCACCTGGTGTGCCGCGGTCGGTGCGACGAACCTGTCGTGCACGATCAAGCCGCTGGAGGCGAGCACCGAGTACACGGTCGCGGTCCGGTCGGTCAGCGCGGCGGGCATCCCGTCCGCCTGGTCCACCGAGATCACGGCGGTGACCCGCAAGGCGCTGCCGACGATCGTCTGGCCGGCGACCTCGCCGGGCGGCGGCGGTCTCAAGAGCAGCGGCGGCTACGTGCTGTACCGCAACTCGCGGACCACCATCAGCGGGTACGGCTACCTGCCGGGCGAGTCGGTCTGGGTCTACCTCTACACCGGGGCTACCAAGGTCCGGGTCGGCGGCGCGACCGTGAAGGCGGACGGCACCTTCGCCACGGCGATCACCATCCCGGTGAACGCCACCCGCGGCGGCAAGCGCCTGCTGGCCGGCGGCTGGGACGCGGACGGCGACGTCCGCTGGCAGAACGCCTTCATCACGGTCCGGTGAGTACGGACCGATAGGAACGAGCACGGGGGAGCGCCCCGCCGGCCACTCGCCGGCGGGGCGTTCCGCGTGAAACACGAATGAACAGCACCTGGGCTTCCGTTGAGCAATCCAGGCATGTCAACCTGCTCCTCGGCGTGTCAACGCATGGGCTGAGGAGAGATCGTCTTGTCTTTGTCTGGAGTTCTACGGGCCGCCGCGGCGGTCACGGTCGCGGTGCTGGCCACGGCGGGTCCCGGCGCCCCGGCCCACGCCGCGGCCGCGCTGCCCACCGTGGACTACGTGTCGCTCGGTGACTCGTACGCGGCCGGCGTGGGCGCCGGGACGCCCGTCGACTCCTGCCGGAACACGGAGGGTGCGTACCCGCGGCGGTGGACCGCCACCGACGCGAAGCAGGTCCGGCTGACCACCGCCACGTGCAGCGGCGGCAAGACCGCGGACGTGCTCGCCGCGGCCGCCGCCGTGACCGCCGAGACCGACCTGGTCAGCATCACGGCCGGCGCCAACGACCTCGGCGTGACCGGCGCGTTCGCCGCGTGCATGACGCCGGGCCGGGAGACGGACTGCGCGGCCGCGCAGGCCGCGATCGAGGCGGCGCTGCGCACCACGCTACCGGCCGCGGTCGGCACCGTGCTGACCACGGTCAAGGAGAGGGCGCCGGAGGCGAAGGTCGTGCTGACCGGCTACCCGAAGCCGTTCTCCGAGACCGGAACCTGCACCGGCACGGACATCCCGGTGGCGATCCGGGCGCTGGGCAACCGGGTGATGAGCGGGCTGAACGCGGTGCTCGCCGCGCAGGCGAAGCTGGCCGGCGTGGCGTACGTGGACGTCGAGTCCGCGTTCGCCGGGCACGAGATCTGCTCGGCCGCGCCCTGGGTGGTCGGCTTCGAGGGCCAGGCCGACGGCACCATCCTGCACCCGAACCCGACCGGGCACACCGAGGGCTACCTGCCGCCGTTCACGAAGGCGGTGGGCACGCCGCAGGACGTGGCACAGTGGATCGCCGAGCGGGACGCGCCGCCGGCCACGCCGTCGCCGTCCGGGTCCGTGACGCCGTCCGCCTCCGCCTCCCCGGCGCCGTCCGCGGTGGCGGCGCCGCCGCGTGACACGCCGTCGCTGCCGATCACCGGGCCGGACGTGGTGCTGACCGTGCTCGCGGGCGTGGCGTTGATCGCGGTGGGCGGCGCGGTCTACCTGCTGGCGCGCCGCGCCTGATCCCACCTTCTCGTGGAGGCCCCGGCGACGCCGGGGCCTCTTCGTATAGATGGATGTAGTTGACTTCGTTTAGAGACAAAACTAACGTGGGTACGGTCGCGCGGCATTCGTCTTACTGGTCCGGAATACCGGAGGTGCATCGTGCTGCGTACCGCACGCATCGCCGTCGGCGCGCTCGTCCTCGCGCTGACGCTCACCGTCGCCGCGCCCGCCCAGGCCGCGGCCTGGTCCTCCAGCGACCGCTGGGGCACCTGGACCAACGGCGGTTACACGCTCTACAACAACATCTGGGGCTCCGGGCACGGGGCGCAGACGATCTGGGCGAACTCGTACAGCAACTGGGGCGTCTGGGCCGACCACCCGAACACCGGCGGCATCAAGGCGTACCCGAACGCCACGAAGTTCGTCGGCCGTCGGGTCAGCGCGCTCGGCCCGACCACGAGCAGCTTCAACGTCACGGTCCCGACCAGCGGCGTCGCGTTCACCACGGCGTACGACATCTGGTCCTCGGACAACGCCCACGAGATCATGCTGTGGATGAACAAGCACGGCGCGGTCGGCCCGCTCGGCACGTTCCAGCTGCGGGCGTCGGTCGGCGGCCACACCTGGGACATCTACCGCGGCTCGAACGGTGCGAACAACGTCTACTCGTTCATCCGCACCAGCAACACCGACTCCGGCACGGTCGACATCCGGGCGATCGCCCAGTGGCTGCGCACCAACGGCTGGTGGGGCGACGTGACCGTGGGCAACGTCCAGTTCGGATACGAGATCACCAGCGCCGCCGGCGGCAAGGACTTCGTCACCAACTCCTTCTCGGTGACCGCCGCCTGACCCACCGCCGCGCGCCCCACCCGCGCGGCGCCCCTCCTCCCGCGGCCCCTCCTCGCGCGGCGCCCCTCCTCGCGCGGCGCCTCCTCGCGCGGCGCCCCTCCTCGCGCGGCGCCTCCTCGCGCGGCGCCCCTCCTCGCGCGGCGCCTCCTCGCGCGGCGCCCCTCCTCGCGCGGCGCCTCCTCGCGCGGCGCCCCTCCTCGCGCGGCGCCTCCTCGCGCGGCGCCCCTCCTCGCCGATCTAGGCCGGATTCACGCGACCGGAGATCAATGCGCCGGAATCCGCCCTAGATCGCCGCGGGAGGCGCGCAGCCGCGGGAGGCGCGCAGCCGCGGGAGGCGCGCAGCCGCGGGAGGCGCGCAGCCGCGCCAGGCGGGCCCGCCGGGTGAGCCGGGCGAGGCCGTCGGAATGCGCCAGGTCGTGGGAGCTGGGCGAGGGCTGCGCGGAGGGTTAGACGATGTCCCAGGTGAGTGGGGTGCCCTTGGGGTAGGAGGAGCGGAAGGTGCGGCCGAGGACGAGGTCGATGTCGCCGGGTGGGAGGCCGCCGGCGGGACGGATGGAGCGCACGTTGTCCCGGGTGACGGTGTCGCCGGCGGCCACGTCCTCCACCACGTAGAGCGAGCGCCGGTAGCGCAGGCCCTCCTCCTCGGACTGGTCCGCGCCGATCCGGGGCGAGCCGAGCGCGGCGTGCGCCCGCCGGGCCTCGACCACCAGCGCCGCCAGTTCGGCCGGCTCCAGCGAGAACTCCGCGTCCACGCCGCCCTCGGCGCGGGACAGCGTCACGTGCTTCTCGATCACGGCGGCGCCGAGCGCCACGGACGCGACCGCCACGCCGATGCCGGGCGTGTGGTCGGAGAGCCCGGCGACGGTGTCGAACGCGTCCGCCAGCACCGGGATGCGCCGCAGGTTCGCGGCCTCCACCGGCGCCGGGTAGGTGGCGGTGCAGGACAGCAGGATCGGGTGGGCGCAGCCGGCGCCGCGCGCGGCCCGGACCGCCTCGTCGATCTCGGCGATGCTGGCCATCCCGGTCGACATGATCAGCGGCTTGCCGGTGGACGCGGCGAGCCGGATCAGCGGCAGGTCCACCAGCTCGGACGAGGCGATCTTGTACGCCGGCGCGTTCAGCTTCTCCAGCAGGTCGACAGCGGTCGGGTCGAACGGGCTGGAGAAGACCGTCAGGCCGCGCTCCCGGGCCCGGTCGAAGATCGGCTCGTGCCACTCCCAGGGCGTGTGCGCGCGCTCGTACAGCCGGTAGAGGTTCTCGCCGCCCCACAGCTCGTGGCCGTCGCTGATCCGGAAGCGCGGGCCGTCCACGTCGATGGTGAGCGTGTCCGCCCGGTACGTCTGGATCTTGAGGGCGGACGCGCCGGCGTCCGCGATCGCGTCCACGATCCGCAGCGCGCGGCCGAGGTCGCCGTTGTGGTTGCCGGACATCTCGGCGATGACGAACGGCGGGTGTGCCGTGCCGACGTGCTGGTGGTCGATGCGGGTCTGGCGGGCCGTCATGCGGGTTCTTCCTCTCGATAGGCGGCGGCCGTGAGCGCGTACCGCACGACCGTCTCCGGCTCGCCGTCCACGTCCCGCCGGTACTCGCCGGTGACGGTGAAGCCGAAGCGCTCGTGCAGCTTGATCACGGCCGAGTTCTTCGCCAGCGCCTCGCCGCGCAGCTCGGCGTACCCGGCGGGGCCGAACGCGTGGTCCAGCGTGGCGATCTCGGTGGCGATCCAGGTGGGCAGCAGCGCGCGGCGCGCCTCCAGCCCGTCCACGTCCAGGTAGAAGCTCCAGTCGGCGCCGCCGCCGGCGTCGTCGAAGAGGACCACGCCGACCGGCTCGCCGTCCGCGCAGGCGATGTGCAGGTGCCGGGCGTCGTCCGCGGCCACCCGCGACCACCAGGCCGCGTGCTCGTCCGGCGCGATCACGTGCGTGGTGAAGCTGGCCTGGCGTACCACCTCGTGGTTGCGCCAGCGCAGCACCCGGTCGCGATCGTCGTCCGTGGCCGGGCGCAGCCTCACGGTCGGTACGGGGCTCATCGGCCACTCCTGGACACTCGTTTGACGGTCTGGCGGGCCAGCCGCAGCGGCGCGGTGACCGCGCGGCCGACCAGGAAGCTGCGCGAGTTCTCGTAGTGGTGCAGGCGGCGCTCGTGCTCCCGGTGCGAGGTGCGCACCCGCTCCTCCCACCAGGCGATCTCGTCGCGGGCCTGGGCCAGCTCCGCGGCCAGCCGGTCCATCGCGCCGGTCATCGCGCGCCAGTCCCGCGCGGCCAGCGCGGTGTGCCGCGCGGTGACCGTGCCCAGCTCGCAGCGCAGTTCCTGCTCGGCCTGCTCGGTGAGCAGCCAGCGCGCGGCCTGGATCTCGCACTCCAGCGCCACGGCCCCGCGCGCGGCCTCGCGGGTCAGCGGGCGACCCGCCGCCGCGGCCAGCGACACGGTCAGGCTCTCCACGTCCAGGCTGGTCGGCCACGGGTGCGGGAGCCCGGAGGTGAGCAGCGTGACCGCGAACCCGCGCAGCGCCCGGGCCAGCACCTCGTCCACCGGGATCGGCGCGGACAGGTGCCAGGACGGGTCCAGCAGCTCGTGCCGGGTGCCGTCGGTGAGCACGTTGTCGCAGGTGGCGAACGCGAGGTGGCCGCTGGGCGGCGAGCCGGCCAGCCAGTCCGCGTACCCGCGCAGCAGCCCGCGGACCGCCGGCAGGTCGTGCTCCGCGCATGCGGCCAGCAGCAGCTCCTCCAGCAGCCGATCCGGCGCGACCCGGCCGGTGAGCAGCTCCGGCATGCGGGTGACCCGGCCGACCAGGCGCAGCGTGGCGCCGGAGTCGGACAGCAGGCGGCGGGACCACTGGCCGTCGTCGGCGCGCTCGTAGGCGACCGCGGTGTCCCAGTGCGCGGCGTGCGCGCCGCCGGCGATGAACGCGGGGGGCAGCGGCTCGCGCGGGCACACCGGCCGGCGCCCGGCCGCCACCACCCAGCCCGGCGCGAGCTGCGCGCCCATCCCGGCGCGCAGCGCGGCACCGGCGAGCCGGCGCGGATCGTCCAGCAGCGGCCGGCGGCGGGTGGCGGCGGCGAACGCGGCGGCGGCCTCCGCGGCCAGCAGCGGCACCGTGCCGGAGGCGGCGTCCAGTTCGGGGGTACGGGCCAGCACGGTCGGCCGGGCCGGATCCGCGAACGCCGCGTAGCTCGGCGCCACGTGCAGCCCCGCCTCGCGCAGCCGCGCCACCAGCGCGCTGTGCCCGACCGGCTCGGCCGGGTCCGGCGCGGGCAGCCCGCCGGCCGCGGTCAACCGGTGCACGCCGAGCGCGTTCTCCACGCCGAGCAGCAGCACGCCGTCGCCGGCCGCCGCGCCGATCAGCCGGTCCAGCGCGGCCGGCCAGGACAGCCGGGCGCCGTCCGGGCCGTGCAGCCGGCCCAGCCCGGCCAGCGCCAGCACCAGGTCGTGGTCGCCGGCCGGGGTGAACCTGTCCAGGCTGCCGCAGAGCACCCGCACGCGCGGGTTGCGCTCGTGCCGCCGGGCCAGCGCCTGCGCGTCCACGTGCGAGCGGATCAGGCAGGTGACGGCCGCGCACCGGTCGGCGAGCGCGTCGGTCAGCTCGGTGGTGTGCGGGCCGGCGACCAGCACCCGGCTCTCCGCGTCCGCGTACGCGCCGGCCAGCAGCTCGAACGCCGCGCCGCCGGCCGCGTGCCCGGCGTCGGAGTGCGCCATGGTCTCGCCGCCGATGAGACGGAAGGATTGATCAAGATCTGACACGGCTCGCCCTCGGATCCGGAGTGGCCTGTGCGGGAAGGGGTGGTTCCTGGGGCCAGCCGAGGAGGTCGCGCAGCTCCTCCGGGCCGGCCAGGTGGTCGAGTCCGAGCTCGGTGCGGGCCGCCTCGCGCGCGGCCCGGGGGTCGATCTGCTCGCCGTGCAGCGCGGACCACTGGCGCCGCACCCGGGCGTGGCCGCCGTACCGGGGGTCCTCGCCGGTGAGCGTCATCGGGTCGCCGTAGACGGCCGGTTCGCAGCCGGCCGCGATGCCGTAGAAGATCGCGGTGGAGAGCCGGTTGGACGCGACCCGGCGGTGTCCGCGCAGCTCGGCGAGCTGGCGGTCGAGGAATTGCGGGTCGGTGCCGCGCCACTTCAGCCCGCGGCGGCCGTGGCAGACGACGCGGAAGCCGGCCCGCTCGTACCGGGTGCGTACCCGCCGGTCGTCGTGGTCCTGCCAGTAGAGACAGACGGTGACCGGCTCGGTCTCCACCGATCTGATCGTGTCGATCAGCGCGTCGTGGTCGCCGCGGACCTTCTGCCGCTCCCAGCCGTGGAACGGGTACCAGATGGTGCCGGTCCGCCGCATGTCGCTCTGCCGCGGCACGCTCAGCGCCGGCGGCGCTAGCCGGGGCCGCTCGGCGGCCAGCACCCGGTCCGCGTGCGCGATCAGGTACGCGAACGGCGCGCCGATCACCACCGCCGGCCGACCGGCCAGCCGCGCGCGCCGGGCCGTGGCCGCGGACCAGGCGAACGTGGGCCGCCCGGCGACCAGCCGCGTGCCCTCGCCCAGCCCGTCGCCGATGTTCCACCCGTGCTGGAGGTAGCCGGCGATCCGCGGCGGGTCCGTGTCGTCCAGTCCGCAGTACCGGGCCAGCACGTGCGCGTGGCCGTAGAAGTGGTTCGCGTGGTGCATCAGCCCAGGACGGCCCGCAGCGCCTCGACGGCCCGCTCCTGGTCGGCGTCCGTGAGGTCGGCGAAGAGCGGCAGCGAGAGCTGCTCGTCGTAGAACCGCTCGGCGGCCGGGCACATGCCGCGCCGGTAGCCGAGGTCGGCGAAGACCGGGTGCAGGTGCACCGGCAGGTAGTTGACCTGCACGCCGATCCCGGCGGCGCGCATGCGCTGGTAGACCTCGCGGCGGCGGCCGTGGGCGATCCGCACCGGGTAGAGGTGCCACGTCGGGTCGGCCCAGGCGCGCTGCACCGGCAGGCTCAGCCCGGGCACTCCGGCCAGCATCTCGTTGTAGCGGGCGACCAGCCGGGCCCGGGCCGCCTTGAACTGGCCGAGCCGGCGCAGCTGGCTGAGCCCGAGCGCACAGAGCACGTCCGGCAGCCGGTAGTTCAGGCCGAACGAGTGCACCTCCTGGTGCCAGCCGCCCTCGTCCGGCGCGCGCATCAGCTCGCGGTCGCGGACCATGCCCTGGTTGGCGAAGCGCCGGGCCCGGCCCAGCACCGCCGGGTCGGTGGCCGCCACCGCGCCGCCCTCGGCCGTGGTCAGGTTCTTGGTCGGGAAGAACGACAGCGTGGTCACGTCCGCCAGCGAGCCGACCGGCACGCCGCGGTAGACGGAGCCGATCGAGTGCGCGGCGTCGCCGATCAGCACCGCGTCCGCGCGCCGGGCCACCTTGGTCAGCGCCTCGTACTCGGCCGGGTGGCCGGCGTAGTCGACCGCGGTGATCGCCCTGGTCCGGGTGCCGATCGCGGCGTCGACCGCGGCCGCGTCCAGGTTCGCGGTCTCCTCCTCCACGTCGGCGAACACGATCCTGGCGCCGTGCAGCGCGGCCGTGGCCGCGGTGGCGGCGAACGTGATCGGCGTGGTGATCACCTCGTCGCCGGGCCGGATCCCGACCGCCGCGTACGCCGTGTGCAGCGCCGCGGTCCCGGACGTGACGGCCACGCAGCCGGTGCCGCCGAGGTTCGCGGTGAGCGCCGCCTCGAACGCGCCGACGGTGGGGCCGGTGGTCAGGAAGTCACCCCGGAGCGCGGCCGTGACCGCGGCGATGTCGTCGTCGTCGATGGACTGGCGTCCGTAGGGGAGCATTCAGGCACCTGTGCCGATCATGTCGCGCAGCTCGTCGATGGAGAGCCACAGGTCGTTGGTGTCGGAGCGGTAGACGAAGTCGTCGGCGACCGGCTCGCCACCGGCCGGCGGCGTGTAGCCCCAGGACGCGATGGTCGGCTGGACCACGTACCGGTCGGGCAGGCGCAGCGTCCGCGGCGCGTCGTCCAGCGCGATCATCTCCTCGTGCAGCTTCTCGCCGGGGCGGATGCCGATCTCGTACGTGGAGACGTCCGGCGCGACCGCGTTGGCCAGGTCGAGGATGCGCATCGAGGGGATTCGCGGCACGAACAGCTCGCCGCCGTGCATCAGGTCGAACGAGGTGGAGACGAAGCGCACGGCCTGGTCCAGCGTGATCCAGAAGCGGGTCATCCGCTTGTCCGTGATCGGCAGGCTGCGCCCCTCCGCGTGCAGCCTGCGGAAGAACGGCACCACCGAGCCGCGGCTGCCGACCACGTTGCCGTAGCGCACCACCGCGAACCGGGTCGGGTGGTTGGCCGCGTAGTGGTTCGCGGAGATGAAGATCTTGTCGGCGGTCAGCTTGGTGGCGCCGTACAGGTTGATCGGGCTGGACGCCTTGTCGGTGGAGAGCGCCACCACCTTCGTGACGCCGCAGTCGATCGCGGCCTCGACCACGTTCTGCGATCCGTACACGTTGGTGCGGACGAACTCGAACGGGTTGTACTCCGCGGTGTCCACCTGCTTGAGCGCGGCCGCGTGCACCACGAAGTCGACGCCGTGCATGGCCCGGGTGAGCCGCTCGCGGTCGCGCACGTCGCCGATGAACCAGCGCAGCCGCGGGTCGTCGCCCAGTAGCTGCCGCGTCTCGTACTGCTTCAGCTCGTCGCGGGAGAACACCACCAGCCGCTTCGGGTTCAGGTGATCGAGGGCGTAGCGCAGGAACGCCTTGCCCAGCGAGCCCGTACCCCCGGTGATCAGAATCGCCGACCCGGTCAGCACGCTCACGGTGAAAACCCCCTGGTACCTCGACTATGCGATTGCCACCCGACCTAACGACCAAGCATCTTGATCGTTCGTTGGACAGGCGGAAGAAAAGCAGCAGAACGCTAAAAATCGCCGCAAAGGAGTCTTCTTTGCCACCCCTGGACCGCCTGCGCGAGGTGTTTCGCGCGTCGCTCGAGCTCCCGGCCGACGCCGTCGTCGACGGCCTGGAGTACCGCGGCATCGAGAAGTGGGACTCGCTGGCGCACATGGCCCTGGTCGCCGCGCTGGAGCAGGCCTTCGACGTCATGATCGACACCGAGGACGTGCTGGCCATCAGCTCGTTCACGGCGGCCCGCAAGGTGCTGGAGCGCCAGGGGGTCGACTTTGACTAGCCGCGTCGCGCTGATCACCGGCGCGTCGCGCGGCATCGGCCGGGCCGTCGCCGCCCGCCTGGCCGCGGACGGCCACACGCTCTGCCTGCACGCCAGCCGGGCGGAGCACGTGGACTTTCCCGGGGCGCTCGCGGTCGGCGGCGACGTCGCCGACGCGGACGCGATGAAGGCGGTGGCCCGGGAGATCTTCACCGCCCACCGCCGCCTGGACGCGCTGGTGATCAACGCGGGTACGCACGACGCCGCGATGCTCGGCGCGATGCCGGCCGCCGCGGTGGACCGGCTGTTCGCGGTCAACGCGGCCGGCGCCACGCACACGCTGCAGGCCTCGATCAGCCTGCTCCGCCGTGGCGACCGGCCCGCCGTCGTGCTGGTCTCCTCCGTCATGGGTACGGCCGGAGCCGCCGGTCAGGCCGTCTACGGCGCCACCAAGGCCGCGGTCGCCGGGCTGGCCCGCGCCGCCGCCAAGGAGCTCGGCCCGCTCGGCATCCGGGTCAACGCGGTCGCGCCCGGCTTCGTCGACACGGACATGCTGGCTTCGCTTCCCGAGGCGCAGCGCAAGGAGCGGATCGCGGCCACCGCGCTCGGCCGGCTCGGCACCGCGGACGACGTCGCCGCCGCCGTCGCGTTCCTGCTCGGCCCGGACGCCGGCTTCGTCACCGGCCAGGTGCTGGGCGTGGACGGCGGGCTGACCGTATGAGCCGGCTTGCGAGCGAATCACCGGCTCGGTGCCGACCACGGCGGACCGCGGCGCTGAGGGGAGGCCGGCATGAGGCTCGGTGACGCGGATCGGCTGACCGTGCCCGCGCAGGCGGCCGGGTCGGCCGCGACCGGCCTCTCGGACGCGGACGCGGTCACGCTGCCGCACCCGGGCGCCGCGCTGATCGACCCGATCGCCGGCCGTGAGCTGAGCGGCTCCGCGCTGGTCGCGGCCGTGGACGCGGCCGCGGACCGGTACGCGGAGCTGCCCGCCGGGCCGGTCTTCGCGCTGACCGGCACGGACCTCGACTCGGTCGTCCGCTACCTGGGCGCGGTGCAGGCCCGGCGGCCGGTCGCGCTGCTCGACGGGAGCCTGCCCGCGGAGACGCTCGGCGACCTGATCGACCGGTACCGGCCCGGCGTGATCACCGGCGTCGCCGGCCGGACGCAGGACCGGCTCACCCCGTACCACGGGCAGGAATGTGCGGTTCTGGGACCGCTGTGGGCCGGGCCCGGCGGCGCCGAGACGCACCCGGACCTGGCGTTGCTGCTGGCGACGTCCGGCTCGACCGGCAACCCGCGGCTGGTCCGGCTGTCCCGGCACGCGCTGTTCCGGAACGTGGCCTCGGTGGTGGCGGCGCTCGGCATCGACGCCACCGAGACCACGGTCACCAGCCTGCCGCTGTTCTACACGTACGGGCTGATGGTCCTGAACACGCACCTGGCGGCCGGCGGCACCGTGCTGCTCGACCCGCGCGGGCTGCTCGACGCCGGGTTCTGGCGCACCGCGGCGGAGCGGCGGATCACGTCGCTGGCCACGGTGCCGTACCAGTGCGAGATGCTGCGCCGGATCGGCTTCGACCCGCAGACCGTGCCCACGCTGCGCACGCTCACCCAGGCCGGCGGCCGGCTGCGCGGCGACCTGGTGGTCGACTTCAGCGCGCGCATGCGCACGGCCGGCGGCGAGCTGATCGTCATGTACGGCCAGACCGAGGCCGGCCGGATGGCCGTGCTCCCGCCGGGGCTGCTGCCGGACGCCGCGGAGTCCGCCGGCGCCGCGATCCCGGGCGGCGCGTTCCTGGTCGACTCGCCGGACTCGGACGGGATCGGCGAGATCGTGTACACCGGGCCGAACGTGATGATGGGGTACGCCGACTCCGCCGCCGACCTGGTCCGCGGCGACGATCTGGCCGGCGTGCTGCCGACCGGGGACGTCGGCCGGGTGGACGAGCGCGGGCTGCTGTTCCTCAGCGGCCGGATCAAGCGGTTCAGCAAGGTCTTCGGCGTCCGCCTCAACCTGGACGACGTGGAGCGCATGCTGGCCGGGCGCGGCCCGGTCGCGGCGGTGAGCGGCGACGACCGGATCGTGGTCTACGCGGAGGCGGCCGACGACGACCTGCGCACCGTGATCCGCCACGACCTGGTCAAGCGCACCGGGCTGCACTCCACCGGCTTCGACATCCGCGCGATCGACGCGCTCCCGCTGCTGCCCAACGGGAAGATCGACTACCAGACCCTGGGTGGTATGGAGCGGTAGGTCCGGTTTCCGGGACCCCGTCGGCCTTCGGGCCGGCGGGGTCCTCGCCGTTTCCGGCCCCGCACCCGTCCGGGACCCGAGCGCTCACCGCATAGCACCCGGTCGATTCGTCAGACCCGCGAACACCCCGCCGAACGTGATGGGCGTAAGCAACGCAACGCCGATCGAGAGGCTGAATTCTTGCGCAACCTGGTCCGCTCCGCCGTTCTGACCGCCGTCACCGCCGCCGTCACGATCGGTGGCACCGCCACCGCCGCGACCGCCGCCGTCACCCCGGCCACCACGCTGGAGACCCAGGTCGTCGCCGCCACCAACACCGAGCGCGCCAAGCACGGCTGCAAGAAGCTGACCATCTCCCCCGCCCTGACCAAGGCCGCCCGCGGCCACTCCAGCGACCAGGCCAAGCACGGCTACTTCTCCCACACCGGCCGCAACGGCTCCACCTTCACCCAGCGCGTCAAGTCCGCCGGCTACGCCCCCGCCGTCGGCGAGAACATCGCCTGGGGCTACGCCGACACCACCGGCGTCATGACCGGCTGGATGAACAGCCCCGGCCACCGCAAGAACATCCTCAACTGCAAGGCCATCAAGATCGGCGTCGGCGTCGCCCGCGACGCCAAGGGCACCATCTACTGGACCCAGGAGTTCGGCGGCTGAATCGGCCCGCCACCGGGACCGGCGTCGGATGACGCCGGTCCCTTTCGCTATGCGCCGAGCAGCGCGGCCGGGACCACGGCGATGCCGTCCGCCCGGCGGTACGCGTCCCGCCCGGTGGTGATCACGGCGGCGTCCAGCAGGTCGGGGCCGAGCCGGTCGCGCAGCCAGTGCAGGTGCTTCACGTCCTCGTCGGACACGTCCGGAGCGAGCTTCACCTCCAGCGCCACCACCCGCTGATCGGCCCGCTGCACGATCAGATCCACCTCGTGCCGCCCGTCCGCCGTTCGCAGGTGGTGGACGGTCGCCTCGGCGGCCTGCGCGTACACCCGGACGCACAGCGTCACCAGCGACTCGAACATCGCGCCGAGCAGCGGCCCGGGCCGGCGCACGCCGGAGGCGGCCACCGAGTCGTCGAGCAGCGCCGGCACCTCGGCACCGAGGAGACGGCAGGCGAGCGCGGGATCGGCGAGATGATGCTTGGGTGCCGCGGCGAGCCGGGAGAAGGAGCTGCGGCTCGGCAGCCAGCCGCTGACCGGATCCAGCAGCCAGAGCTGGGTCAGGACGTCCCGATAGGCGCTGGTGGTGGTCTTCGCCGGCTTGTCCACCTCGCCGGGGGTGGCGGCGTCGAGGATGGCGCTGTATGACGCGGTCGTCGCGGTCGCGCTCGCGTAGGCCGCCAGCCAGGCCCGCAGGATGGCCGGCCGCCGGACCATGTGGCCCTGTTCCGGGAAATCCCGCTCGACGATCCGCGCCAGGTAGCCATCGAGCTGCGCGCGCCGGGCACGGGCCGGCAGCCGCCGGATGGCGGGGAAGCCGGAGCCGACGATCTCCTCCGCATAGCGCGTCAGGGTCACGTCCGACGAACCCGTGATCTCCGGCCGGTTGCCCGCGATCATCTCGGCCAGGCTCACCGTGGGCCAGGAGATCGCCCGCTCGGCGAGGCTCATCGGCCGCATGCGCAACTGGACGATGCGGCCGGCGCCGGAGTGGGTGGGCGCGGTGGTCGGTGAGGCGCTGCCGGTCAGCAGGAAGCGCGCGGGACTCGGGTCGTCGTCCACGCTGCGCCGGACGAGATCCCAGATCGCCGGCTCGCGCTGCCACTCGTCGATCAGCACCGGCCGTCCCGCGCGGTCGAGGCGTTCGGGATCGGCCCGGACGAGCTGGCGCTGCGCCGGATCGTCCATGGCGAAGACGGTTGCGGCCCGCCGCCCGGCGGTAGCCGTCTTGCCGACTCCCTTCGGCCCTTCCAAGCTGATCGCGGGAAGCCCGCTCAGGAGATCGTCGAGCTCACCGTCGACGATGCGCGGATCATAGCCTCTCACCAGCGTGATCACCGCCCTCGGCCTGCTCGGCCTACAGTTTACAGGTCTTCTGGCCTGCATTTTTCAAGGGTTCTGGACTACTTTTTTCAAGCGTCCTGGGCTGCACTTTTCACGCGCCACGGCCGAGGGCGGTGGCGATCTCGGTGCGGAGGGTGGCCAGGCGGCTGGTGGCGCGGTCCCGGGCGGCCGGGACGGGGGCGTCGCCGACCGGCTCGATGACCTCGAGATACGCCTTGAGTTTGGGCTCGGTGCCGGAGGGGCGGACCACGGCGCGGGCCGAGGCGGTGCGCAGGATGAGCACGTCCGCGTCGGGGAGCAGGTCCTCGGCGGCGGTGAGCGGCTCGCCGAGCAGCGTGGCCGGGCTCGCGGCGCGGAGCGCGGCCATCATGGTGGCGATCTCGGAGAGGTCCTGGACCCGGACGGAGAGCTGGTCGGTGGCGTGCACGCCGAACTCGGCGGCCAGCTCGTCCAGCCGGTCCGCGAGCGTGCGGCCCTCGCGCTTCAGCGCGGCGGCCAGCTCGGCGGCGAGCAGCGCGGCGGTGATCCCGTCCTTGTCGCGGACCAGGTCCGGCGCGACGCAGTAGCCGAGCGCCTCCTCGTACCCGAAGACCAGCTCGCCGCCGGTGGCGCGGACGATCCACTTGAAGCCGGTCAGCGTCTCGTCGTAGGCCCGGCCGCGCGCCGCGCACAGCGCGCGGAGCAGCGACGACGAGACGATGGTGGTCGCGAACAGGCCGTCGGTGCCGCGCCGGATCAGCGCGTCCGCCAGCAGCGCGCCCAGCTCGTCCCCGCGGAGCATGCGCCAGCCGCCGCCGGCCGGCACCGCGACCGCGCACCGGTCCGCGTCCGGGTCGTTGGCGATCGCCAGGTCCGCGCCGGACGACGCGGCCAGCGCCAGCAGCAGGTCGGTGGCGCCGGGCTCCTCCGGGTTCGGGAACGCCACGGTCGGGAAATCCGGATCGGGCTCGGCCTGCTCGGCCACCACGACCGGCGCGGCGAACCCGGCGGCCTCGAACGCGGCGGCCAGCACCGGCCCGCCGACGCCGTGCATCGGCGTGTAGGCGACGGTCAGGTCGCGGGAGCCGGCGGAGACCGTCCCGGCGGCCGCGGTGACGTAGGCGGTGACGATCTCCTCGTCCAGGACCGTGCCGTCCGGCCCGAGCGGCACGCCGGCCAGCGGCCCGACCGCGCGGATGGCGTCGGAGATGCCCGCGTCCGCCGGCGGCACGATCTGCGCGCCGTCGCCGAGCGGCCCGCCCAGCCCGTTACCCAGGTAGACCTTGTAGCCGTTGTCCCGCGGCGGGTTGTGGCTGGCGGTGACCATCACGCCGGCGGCGGCGCCGAGCCGGCGCACCGCGAACGCGAGCACCGGCGTGGGCAGCGGGCGGGGCAGCAGCAGCGCCTCCCGGCCGGCGCCGGTGGCGACCCGCGCGGTGCGCTCGGCGAACGCGCGGGAGCCGTGCCGCGCGTCGTACCCGATCACCAGCGGGCCGGTCGCGCCCTGCGCGTCGAGCCAGCGGACCAGCCCGGCGGCGGCGCCGGTGACCACCGCGAGGTTCATCCCGTTCGGCCCGGCGCGCAGCGGCCCCCGCAGCCCGGCGGTGCCGAACGTGAGCGGGCCGGCGAAGCGGTCGGCCAGCTCGGCGGGGTCGTCGAGCACCGCGCGCAACTCGTCCCGGGAGGCGGGGTCGGGGTCGTCAGCGATCCATGCCTCGGCCTGTGCGATCAGCGACTGCGCGTGCGTACTCATTGAGTCTTGATAGCACGCCGCCGGGACCGCAAGATCGCCGTCCCGGCGGTTCCGGGTCAGGACGCGGTGAGCGTGAACGTCTGCACGGTCTGGTCGTAGATCGGCCTGCTCTCCTGGAACCGGGCCTCGGTGGTGGTCAGGAAGAAGGAGTAGACCTTGCCGCCGGAGGCGACGAACCGGCGGATGCCGTGCCGGCCGGCGTCGCCCTGGCCGCAGGTGTACTCCAGCTCGATCGCCTCCTCGCCGGACATCTTCGCCGCGGTGCGCTGCACCTGCGTGTACGGCTTCGGGCAGGAGTTCGAGTTCTTTTCCAGGAAGCCCTCCGCCGCGTTGACGAAGTTCTCCAGGTTGCCGCCGTTCTCCACCGTTATGCGCAGCCGGCGGCCCTTGTCCTCCGGGTCGGTGAAGTCGACGTAGACCCGCTGCTCCGCGTCGTCGACCTTCCAGCCGGCCGGCACCTGCACCGAGATGCCGCGGTTCGCGTACTCCTCGACCGGGATGGTCGGCGCGGCCGGCTCGGACGCGGTGGGACCGCCGCCCGCGACCGGTGCCGGCGTCGGTGACTCCTGGCCGCCGCCCAGGTTGAACAGCACGATGACCAGGATCAGCGCGGCGGCGGTGCCGGCCGCGGCGAGCGCCTGGGTGCGGCGCGGCCAGGACCGGACCGTGTCCACGGTGCGCACGCCGATCCGCTTCGCGGAGTCGAGCGCGCCGGCGGCGCCACCGGCACTGCGCGGTGACCCGCCGTACACCCCGCCCTGGGACATGCCGGGCGCCATGCCGGTCGGTGCCATGCCGGCCGGCACCATGCCGGTCGGTGCCATGCCGGGGTAGCCGCCGTGCGGCGGAAGCTGGTGGGTGGTGTCGCCGTGCGACTGCCACGGCGCGCCCATCGGTGGCGGACCGGCCTGCATGCCGCCGTAGCCGGCGGGGGAGACCGGGGACGCGGGCGCGCCGCCGGACTGCTCGCCCGACTGGATCTTGCGGAGCCGGTCGGTCAGCGACTCGCCGGGAGCCAGCATGGCCGGGCCGCCGATCTGGCCGCTCGGCGGCGGCTTCGGCGGGGCGAGCGGCGCGGGCGACTGCGGCGCGTTCGGGTTCTGCCGGGGGCGCTGGGCGGGGACCACCGCGTACGGATCGGTGGCCATGTGCGGCGGCACGTTGCTGGCCAGCGGGCCGGCCAGCAGCTCGCGCAGCAGTCGGCGGGCGGTGTTGACGTCCATCCGCCGGTCGGGGTCCTTCTCCAGCAGCCCGAGCAGCACGTTCGCCAGGGAGCCGGCGCGGACCGGCTGGAGCGGCGGGTCCTCGACCACCGAGTGCATGGTCTCGATCGGGTCGCCCTTGTCGAACGGCGGCCGGCCCTCGACCGCGGTGAAGAGCGTCACACCGAGCGAGAAGAGGTCGCTGGGCGGGCCGAAGGCCTGGCCCATGGCCCGCTCCGGCGAGATGAAGTGCGGCGAGCCGAGCACCATGCCGGGCGTGGTGAGCTGCACGTCCGTGGGCATGCGGGCGACGCCGAAGTCGGTGAGCACGCACCGGCCGTCGGAGGCGATCAGCACGTTCGCCGGCTTCACGTCGCGGTGCAGCACGCCGGCCGCGTGCGCGACCTCGAGCGCGCCGAGCAGCGCGATCCCGATCTTGGCGACCGCGCGCGGCGCCAGCGGGCCGTCCTCGATGATCATGTCGGCCAGGGAGCGCGCGTCCAGCAGCTCCATCACGATCCACGGACGGCCGCCCTCGTGGACCACGTCGTAGACCTGGACGACCGCGGGGTGTTGCAGCGCGGCGGCGGCGCGGGCCTCGCGCAGCGTCCGCTCGTACATCTGGTCCCGGTCGCTGGGGGCGAGCCCCGGCGGCAGGATGACCTCCTTGACCGCGACGTCGCGGCGCAGCAGCGTGTCGGACGCGCGCCACACGGTGCCCATGCCGCCGTGGCCCACCGCGGTGCGCAGGCTGTACCTGCCGCCGATGGTCGCGCCGGGGACGGCACGGCCTCCGGTCGGGCCGACAGAGGGGCTGTTCCACGTCGGAATCTGTGTCACTGGAAATGCCGCCCGGGGGAGTCGTGGGCCGGAACCAACCCCCCTATCTTGCGGGGTGGCTCGCCGTGAGGAAAGGTGCGGGGTACCAACTCTCCGCGAACTCGACCCTGTGTGTCCGCCGAGTGGCCCTCGGTCTATGTTTTATCGCGGGTGCGCAACGATGCCCGAACCGGCGGTGCGAAATACCTCACCCATCGATGGTGTCCCGAGTCATAGGATCGTCGAAATGAGGGATCGTTCAGGGGAGTCGGGTTTCCCGATCAAGCCGGTCTACGACGAGTCCGACCTCCCGCCCGGCTTGGCCGAGCGCCTCGGCGCGCCGGGGGCGTACCCGTACACGCGTGGCGTCTATCCGACCATGTATACGACCCGCCCGTGGACCATGCGGCAGTACGCCGGCTTCGGCACCGCGGCCGAGTCCAACGCCCGCTACCACGCGCTGCTCGCGGCCGGGACCATGGGCCTGTCCGTGGCGTTCGACCTGCCCACGCAGATGGGGTACGACTCGGACGAGCCGATCGCGCACGGCGAGGTGGGCAAGGTCGGCGTGGCGATCGACTCGATCGACGACATGCGGCTGCTGTTCGGCGGCATTCCGCTGGACAAGGTCTCCACGTCCATGACGATCAACGCGCCGGGCTCCGTGCTGCTGCTGCTCTATCAGCTGGTGGCGGAGGAGAATGGGATTCCCGGATCGGCGCTGAACGGCACGATCCAGAACGACATTCTCAAGGAGTACATCGCGCGGGGCACCTACATCTTCCCGCCGAAACCGTCGTTGCGGCTGGTCGCGGACACGTTCGCGTACTGCCGCAAGGAGACGCCGAAATGGAACACGATCTCCATCTCCGGCTATCACATGGCGGAGGCCGGCGCGACGCCCGTGCAGGAGGTCGCGTTCACGCTGGCCAACGGCGTGGAGTACGTGCGCGCCGCGATCGAGGCCGGCCTGGCCGTCGACGACTTCGCGCCCCGGCTGTCGTTCTTCTTCGTGGCCCGCACCACGCTGCTGGAGGAGGTCGCGAAGTTCCGCGCGGCGCGGCGCATCTGGGCCGGCCTGATGCGCGACGAGTTCGGCGCCACCGACCCGAAGTCGTTGATGCTGCGCTTCCACACCCAGACCGCGGGCGTGCAGCTCACCGCGCAGCAGCCGGAGGTGAACCTGATCCGGGTCGCGGTGCAGGCGCTCGGCGCGGTCCTGGGCGGCACCCAGTCGCTGCACACCAACTCGTACGACGAGGCGATCGCGCTGCCCACCGAGAAGGCGGCCCGGCTCGCGCTGCGCACCCAGCAGGTGCTCGCGCACGAGACCGACCTGACCGCGACCGTGGACCCGTTCGCCGGCTCGTACGTGGTGGAGGCGATGACCGACGAGATCGAGCGTGGCGCCCGCGAGCTGATCGACCGGGTCTTCGCGTTCGGCTCCTCGGTGGCGGCGATCGAGGCCGGGTTCCAGAAGCGGGAGATCGAGGCGTCCGCGTACCGGACCGCTCAGGAGATCGACGCCGGTGACCGCGTGGTGGTCGGCGTCAACCGGTTCGCGACCGACACCGAGGAGCCGTACGAGCCGCTGCGCGTGGACCCGGCGATCGAGGCCGCGCAGGCCGAGCGGCTGGCCCGGCTGCGCGCCGAGCGGGACGGTGACGCGGTGACGCGGGCGCTGTCGACGCTGCGTGACGCCGCCGCCGGTACCGAGAACGTGCTCTATCCGATGCGTGAGGCGCTGCGTGCGCGGGCTACCGTGGGTGAGGTCTGCCATGCCCTCCGCGACGTCTGGGGCACTTATCGCCCGTCCGAGACGTTCTGACCGCGCGGTGATCACTCGAACGAGTGGCGATCACCGATCCCGCCGCGCGGTGTGCGTTTGGCCTCATGGGGTACCAAGGAACGAGCGGCGGACCCTGCCGAAAGCGCGATAACGCCCCCTTGACCAGGGGTAATTTTGATCAGAACACCTGTTGGCTGTCCGGTGTATACGGGACTCGCCCGAAGTTCACTCGTGTCCCGTGACGCCGTAACGCGTTGTAGAAAGGGAGGTGGCGAGTGCCTGCGCAGGACCATGGCGCAGCCGGCGCCCCACCGACCCTCAAGCGTCCTTACCAGCGCTTTCGTGACGGACCGCGACCCGATCACTACCGTAACGAGGTTGCGCAGCGTCACCATTTGAGGTCTAGGCTGTCCGAGTCAACATCCATCCCCATCAACAGTGATCGAGAATCCGACGTGACGAGTGCGTTGACGCTGCCGAGCAGCGAGCTGACGTCGTCCTGGCCCGATACTCCACCCGGGGCCGACCCCCTGCCCGGTCAACTCGACCGATGGCTCGCGTCACGAGGGGCCGAGCTGGTAGCCGTACGCCGGCACATCCACGCGCACCCGGAGCTGTCCTACCACGAGTTCGAGACCGCGGCGCTGGTCGCGCGCGAGCTCGCGGTGGCCGGGCTGAAGCCGCGGTTCCTGCCCAAGGGCAACGGCGTGATCTGCGACATCGGCACCGGCGACCGGGTGATCGCGTTCCGGGCCGACCTCGACGCGCTGCCCATCCAGGACACCAAGGACGTGGCGTACCGGTCCACCGTCGACGGCGTGATGCACGCCTGCGGCCACGACGTGCACACCACGATCCTGCTCGGCCTCGGCCTGGCGCTGGCCAAGCTGAACGAGGAGGGTCAGCTGCCCGGCCGGGTGCGGCTGCTGTTCCAGCCCGCCGAGGAGTCCATCCCGTCCGGCGCGCCGCACGTCATCGCGGCCGGCGGGCTCAAGGACGTCGCCGCGATCTTCGCGCTGCACTGCTACCCGCAGCTCCCGGCCGGCCTGGTCGGCGTGCGCTCCGGCCCGTTCACGGCCGCGGCGGACACGCTCGAGGTGCGGCTGCGCGGCGCCGGCGGGCACACCGCCCGCCCGCACCTGACCACGGACCTGGTGCACGCGCTGGGCCGGGTGATCGTGGACGTGCCCGCGCTGCTGGACCGGCGGATGGACGCCCGCGCCGGCGTCTCCATGGTCTGGGGCACCGTGCACGCCGGCGAGGCGTACAACGCGATCCCGGCCGAGGGCTACGCCAAGGGCACCATCCGCATCCTCAGCCGCGAGGCGTGGCGGGAGGCGCCCGAGCTGATCACCCGCCTGATCAAGGACGTGGTGGCGGCGACCGGCGCGGAGGCCGACGTGGTCTACACGCGCGGCGTGCCGCCGGTGATCAACGACCGGATGACGTCCGCCGTGATCGCGGCCGCGGCCGGCGCCGCGCTCGGCCCCGAGCGGGTGGTCGAGGCCGAGATCAGCATGGGCGGCGAGGACTTCGCGTTCTACCTGGAGCAGGTGCCGGGCACCATGATCCGGCTGGGCACCAGCACGCCCGGGTCCGAGATCCGCCGGGACATCCACCAGGCCGGCTTCGACGTGGACGAACGCGCGATCGGATACGGCATCCGGGTGATGGCGCACACCGCGCTCGCGGCGCTCGCCAGCGGCGCGTTCTGACAGATCAAGATCATTCGAGGGTACGGGTGGCCCGTTCGCCGAGACGGCGGACGGGCCACCCGTCGCCCTTGGTGATCAGGGGGCCGAGGCCGGCGGCGGGGCGCTCACCGGGATGACCGGGCGGCGGCGCCGCGACCGGCGCCAGAGCAGCACCAGCGCCAGCACCGGCAGCCCCAGCCCGGCCAGCCACGGCAGCAGCAGGCCGACCAGCGTGAGCACGCCCGCGCCGAACGACAGGAACGAGTTCCAGCCGTTGCGCAGGCCGAACAGGAAGCCGCTGCGCTCCTCCGGCTCCTCCTCGGCCACCGGCGCGGTGTCCTGCACCAGCTCGACCGTGAGCGTGGAGAGCGCGGACAGGTCCTTCAGCCGGTCCCGCTTCGCCTCCAGCGAGGCCAGGTCCGCCTGCCGCCGGGCCAGCTCGTTCTCCAGCGAGACCAGGTCGTTCAGCGTCTTCGCCTGGGCCAGCAGCTTGCGGGCGCTCTCCACCTGCGCGCGCTGGCTGGCGATCCGCGAGTCCAGGTCGACGACCGCCTCGGTCACGTCCTGCGCGTCGACCTTCCGGTTCTCCTGCTCGCCGAGCGCCGCGATCTTGCCGAGCGTGTCGTAGAACGCGTCCCGCGGAATCCGCAGCGTGATGGTGGCCTTCTCGTACGGCGTGCCGGTGGGGTTCACGTCCGAGGTGCGCGCGTCCGCGCCGACGAACCCGCCGGCCGCCTCGACCAGCCGGATCGTCTCCTCGGCCCGCGCGGTCACGTCCGTGACCCGGACCGTCACCGAGCCGGTGTAGATCACGTCTCGGTTGATCACCGGTGCGCCGCCGCCACCACCGGACGCGGGCGTTTGCTCACCGGAGCCCGAGCCGGTGCCGGTGCCCGCGCCGCCGTCGTCCGCGCTGCCGTCGTCCGTGGCGCCGTTGTTCTGCGGCTTCGCGGGCGCGGCGGCCGGCGCCTCGCCCGCGGTGCTGGCGGCCTCTTCGGAACCGCCCGCGCCGCAGCCGGTCAGCGCGAGCGTGAGCGCCAGACCCGTCGCGCCGAACGCGGTGAGTGCGCGATGTCGTCGTACCGTGGCCATGGTGTGTCCGATCCCCTCGTCAGACGCGCGCCGTGGCGGCGCGTGCGTGATCGATCAGACGCACCCGGCGGATGAACCGGTTCCGCGCGGGAACCTTCGGTAGCGTCACGGTTCGGCCGCGAGACGGCCACGGCCAGAAGGAGGCGTCGATGCGGATCACGAAGTTCACCCATGCCTGCGTCCGGCTGGAGCGCGACGGCGCGGTGCTGGTCATCGACCCGGGCGCGTTCAGTGAACGGGACGCGCTGGACGGTGCGGACGCGATCCTGATCACGCACGAGCACATCGACCACGCGGAGCCGGAGCGGATCGCGGCCGTGGTCAAGGAGCGCGGCGTGCCGGTCTTCGCGCACCCGGGCGTGGCGGCCGCGCTGCCGGAGCTGACCAGCGTGATCACCACGGTGCAGCCGGGCGAGTCGATCGAGGCGGCCGGCTTCGCGGTGAGCGCGCACGGCGGCGCGCACCAGATCATCCACCCGGACATCCCGCGGGTACCGAACCTGGCCTGGCTGGTCGAGGCGGACGGCACGAACGTCTACCACCCGGGCGACTCGTTCGCGCGCCCGGACGGCGTCGACGTGGACACGCTGTTCCTGCCGATCTCCGGGCCGTGGATGCGGATGGCCGAGGCCGTCGACTTCGCCCGCGAGGTCAACCCGCGGCGCGCGTTCGCGCTGCACGACGCCCTGCTCAGCGATATCGGGCTGGGCGTGGTCGGGCGGAACCTGGAACGGCTGCTGGACGTGGAGTACGCCCGGCTCCAGCCCGGGACCACCGTGTCGTGACCGTCGGCGCGGACCTGGTCTGGCGGCTCTACGGCGAGCCGCCGGAGCGTTTCACGGCCGCCCGGGACCGGGCCGTGGCCGAGGCGCGGGCGCGCGGTGACGCGGCCGGGGCGAAGGAGATCGCGGCGCTGCGCAAGCCCACGATCGCGGCCTGGCTGGTCAACCTGCTGGCGATCCGCCGCCCGGAGCTGCTGGCCGACCTGGCCGCGCTGGCCGGCGAGATGCGCGCCGCCCAGCGCGAGCTGCGCGGCGCGCAGCTGCGCGAGCTGTCCGCGCAGCGGCGGCGCGTGGTGTCGTCGCTGGTGGCCGAGGTGCGCACGCTGGCCGGCGCGGCCGGGGTGAGCACCGCGAAGCTGCCGCTGAACGAGGTGGAGGACACGCTGAACGCGGCACTGTCCGATGAGGGGATCGCGGCGTCGGTCCGATCCGGACGGCTGCTGCGCCCGGTGTCCTACGCCGGGTTCGGCGAGGTGCCCCGCCCGAGACTGCGCCTGGTGACGGCCGAGCCCGGCGCCGCCTCCGAAGAGGACGGACCGGGCCGCGCGCGGCCCGGCGAGACCCGGACGAGCCGCCCGCGGCGGGAGGAGCCGAAGGCCGGGGCGCGCAGGAGGGAGGCGGCCCGCGAGGCCGAGGCGGCCGCGCGGCGCGCGCTGGAACGGGCCGAACGCGAGGCACTGCGCGAGCGCGAACAGGCCGACGTGGACCTCGCCGCCGCCGAGGACGCCGAGCGCGCCGCCGTCGCCGCGATCGCGGACCTGACCGAGCGGATCGCCGCGTTGCAGGCGGAGCGCGCCGAGGCCGAGCACGAGGCCGGCCGGCGCAGGCTCGCGCGCCGGACCGCGGAGCGCGCCGCGAGCGCGGCCCGGCGCCGGCACGGTGACGCGGCCGCCGCGCTGGAGGCCGCCGGGGGCACGCCGGGACCGTTCGTCGAGCCCGCGGCGCCGTTCGCCGACGGGGGCGGGCGGAAAGCTGCGGCACGCCGGGGCAGGGCTGACCGTGGCGGCGCCACCAAGGCAGAATCGGGCGCGTGACCCCCGACCAGGCGGCGGCTGCCGCGAAGGCGCACGTGCTGCGTCTCGGCGGGGCGTTCGCGGAGGACCCGCTGACGCTGCAACGCGCGCGGCGGCTCGGCCTCTCCGGCTGGGCGTACTACGTGGCCGCGCGCGGCGGCGCGCTGGGCGACGTGCGGGCGGACACGGTGGCGGCCGCGCTCGGGTTCATAGCGCCGGACGCGGTCTCGGACGGGTGGGACGCCGCCGCGACCGTGCTGCCGCCGTCGAAGATAGCGGCCGAGCACCTGTCCGAGTGCGCGCGCTGGGGCGTCGAGCGGCTGTCCACGTTCCCGCGGCTGACCCGGCTGATCGAGCTGTGCCGGCGCGTGGTGCTGGCCGCGGACCCGGCCGGGCTGCCGCTGTTCGCGGCGTGGCGGGCGATGCCGGTGCCGGACCACCGCGCGGGCGGGCAGGCCGCGGTGCTGCTGCACCTGATGCGTGAGCACCGCAACGGCGCGCACCTGCTGGCCGCGCGGGTCAGCGGACTGAGCCCGCTGGAGGCGGTGATCTCCGGCCCGGAGGGCGAGGCCGGCGCCGTGGCGTACGGCTGGCAGCCGCCCTACCCGAAGGTGCCGCCGCTGGTCCGGCGCCGGCTGTGGGCGGACTCGGTCACCGACCGGATCGCCGGCCAGGCGTTCGAGGTGCTCACCCTGACCGAGCGCGCGGAACTGCTCGGCCTGCTGGAGTCCGCCTGCGCGCTGATCTGGCCGGAGGACCGGCCCGGTGGCTAATCCGGCTTCGCCGTGCGGGTGGGCCGGGCGCGCAGCTCGGCCACGTAGTCGTCGGGGGCGCCGGCCGCCTGTGCCGCGTTGGCGATCTCGGTGAGGTACCAGGAGGTGGGCAGGCCGCCCTCGTACCCGTTGAGCACGTAGACCCACGCGGTGACCTCACCCTCCAGGGTGGCGACCCGCACGGTCAGCTTCCGGTAGGTGCCGGAGTTCACCCCCTCGACCTCGTCGAGCTGCGCGGCGTCGAACTCGTCGACGTCGTACAGGGCCACGAACACGCGGTCGCCCGGCGACTCCACCACCGTGGTGACGGCGCCCTCCCAGCCGAGGACGTCCTCCCCGGCGAAGGTCAGCCGCCAACCCTCCAGCCACCCGACCCCGATCATGGGCGAGTGCGGAGCGTAAGCATGCATGCGGGCTGGGTCGAGGTTTGAGCCATACGCGGCGTAATGACGCACGGCGATGACGATAGCCCGGCCGACGGTTGGGGGAGAATATGACCGAGCGTGTCGTATCTGGTTTACGGGGAAAAACCAGATCGTGGTTGGGAGGAATGGCATGGGCGAGGGGCCTGCTTCGGGCGGAATCGTCATCATCGGTGGCGGTCCGGCCGGATACGAGGCGGCGCTGGTCGCCGCGCAGCTGGGGGCCGAGGTGACGGTGGTCGAGCAGGACGGCGCGGGCGGTGCCTGCGTGCTGTTCGACTGCGTACCCTCGAAGACCTTCATCGCCAGCTCCGGGGTGGTGACGGCGTTCCGGGACACGGAGGAGTTCGGCATCGACTCCGACGGCCTGGAGGCGGTCACCGTGGACGCGCCCGCGGTGCACGCGCGGGTGAAGCGGCTGGCGCTGGCGCAGTCGTCGGACATCCACGAAAAGCTGATCAAGGCGGGTGTGACCATGGTGTCCGGCCGGGCGCGCCTCGGCGACGACACGCTCGGTCACACTCACCGGGTGCTGGTCACGCCGGACAATGGTGACTCCGAGTATTCGATTGATGCCTCAACGGTTCTGATCGCCACCGGCGCGACGCCGCGCCAGCTCCCGTCCGCCATGCCGGACGGCGAGCGCATCCTGACCTGGCGGGAGATCTACGACCTGCCGGAACTGCCGGAGCACCTGATCGTGGTCGGGTCCGGGGTCACCGGTGCGGAGTTCGCCAGCGCCTACCTGGCGATGGGAATTGACGTGACGTTGGTCTCCAGCCGCGACCGGGTGATGCCGCACGAGGACGCGGACGCGGCCATGGCGATCGAGCGCGTGTTCCGCTCCCGCGGCATGAACATCCTCAACAACTCGCGCGCCGAGTCGGTGGTCCGCGGCGGCGACGGCGTCAAGGTCACGCTCGCCGACGGCCGCGAGGTCTTCGGCTCGCACGCCCTGATGGCGGTCGGCTCCATCCCCAACACGCAGAACCTGGGCCTGGAGGAGTACGGCGTCGCGGTGGCCAAGGGCGGCTACATCACGGTGGACCGCACCTCGCGCACGAACGTGCCGGGCATCTACGCGGCCGGCGACTGCACCGGCGTGCTGCCGCTGGCCAGCGTCGCCGCCATGCAGGGCCGGATCGCGATGTGGCACGCGCTCGGCGACGCGGTCCGCCCGCTGCGGCTGCGCACGGTCGCGGCGAACGTGTTCACCGATCCGGAACTGGCCACGGTCGGTGTCTCCCAGGACGAGGTGGACGCCGGCAAGGTCACCGCGCGCCAGGTGATGCTGCCGCTGAACGGCAACGCCCGCGCCAAGATGGACGATCTGCACGACGGCTTCGTGAAGATGTTCTGCCGGCCGAGCGGGCACGTGATCGGCGGCGTGGTGGTGGCGCCCAAGGCCAGCGAGCTGATCCAGCAGATCGCGCTGGCGGTG
The DNA here is from genome assembly GCF_031458235.1 of Catenuloplanes atrovinosus. Classification (NCBI taxonomy): domain Bacteria; kingdom Bacillati; phylum Actinomycetota; class Actinomycetes; order Micromonosporales; family Micromonosporaceae; genus Catenuloplanes; species Catenuloplanes atrovinosus. The sequence goes on from NZ_JAVDYB010000001.1 coordinate 8,417,383, forward strand.
GAGAACAACCTCACGGTGGATCAGCTCGCCCAGACCATCACGATCTACCCGTCGCTGTCCGGTTCGGTGGCCGAGGCCGCGCGCCAGCTCATGCTGCACGACCTGGAGTAGGCGCGGCGGCCCGACTCACCGGGGCGAAACGTCCACATTTGGCGCTCGGTTCGCCGCGCGGCGCGTACCGTAGAGGGGCCCACGACATCGGGTCCCCCGTTCTCGATGTCGGGCGTCGGCACCACCCGCCGGTCGCTCGCGATGCAGGCCGGCGGCGCGCGGTGCCGGGGCCGCCGGCAGGTCCCGTGCCGGCGGCCCGCGCACACGCCGCGACCATGCAAGATCCGTAATGCGCCCGCAACGAGATCGGCGTAATTTCCAGCGCATGGCGGACCTGTTCGAGGACTATCGCCTCGGCCCCGGATGGGACGAGATGTTCGGCGAGCCCGGCATGCCGCGGGAGATCTACGAGGCGCTGCACGGCACGCTGCAGCCGCTCTCCAGCGCCGAGCTCGGCGTGCGCGCGGACGTGCTGGCCCGCGTGTTCCTCGACCAGGGCATCACGTTCGCGCTCAAGGGCGTGGAGCGGCCGTTCCCGCTGGACATCGTGCCCCGGATCATCGCGAACGCGGAGTGGGAGGCGGTCTCCGCCGGCGTCGCGCAGCGCATCCGCGCGCTGGAGGCGTTCCTCGCCGACGTCTACGGCCCCGGCCAGGTGCTCAAGGACGGCGTGGTGCCCCGCCGGGTGGTGATGACCTCGGGCGGCTTCCACCGCGCGGCGTTCGGGATCACGCCGCACAACGGGGTGCGCGTGCACGTCGCCGGCGTCGACCTGATCCGCGACGAGCGGGGCGTGTTCCGGGTGCTGGAGGACAACGTCCGCATCCCGTCCGGGGTCAGCTATGTGATGGAGAACCGGCGTGCGATGGCGCACGTGCTGCCGGAGGTGTTCGCGGCCACCCGGGTCTGCCCGGTCGACTCGTACCCCGCGATGCTGCTCACCGCGCTGCGCGCCGCCGCACCGGTCGGCATCAACGACCCGACCGTGGTGGTGCTGACGCCGGGCGTGCACAACTCCGCCTACTTCGAGCACACGCTGCTGGCCCGCGAGATGGGCGTGGAGCTGGTCGAGGGCCGCGACCTGATCTGCGTGGGCAATGAGGTCGCGATGCGCACCACGGCCGGCGAGCAGCGGGTCGACGTGATCTACCGCCGGGTCGACGACGAGTTCCTCGACCCGGTGCAGTTCCGGGCCGACTCCGTGCTCGGCGTGGCCGGCCTGATCAACGCGGCCCGCGCCGGGCGGGTCACCATCGCGAACGCGGTGGGCAACGGCATCGCGGACGACAAGCTGCTCTACACGTACGTGCCGGAGCTGATCCGCTACTACCTCAACGAGGAACCGCTGCTGCCCAACGTGGACACGTACCGGCTGGAGGAGCCGGACGCGCTGGCCCACGTGATCGACCGGCTGGACGAGCTGGTGCTCAAGCCGGTCGACGGCGCCGGTGGCGCGGGCATCGTGATCGGCTCGCAGGCCTCGGACGAGGAACTGGCCGCGGCCCGCGAACGGGTGCTCGCCGACCCGCGCGGCTGGATCGCGCAGCGCGAGGTGAAGCTCTCGATGGTGCCCACGCTGGTCGGCAACCGGCTGCGCGCCCGGCACGTGGACCTGCGCCCGTTCGCGGTCAACGACGGCGAGCGGATCCGGGTGCTGCCCGGCGGCCTGACCCGGGTGGCGCTGCCGGAGGGCGCCCTGGTGGTGAACTCCAGCCAGGGCGGCGGCTCCAAGGACACCTGGATTCTGGCGGCGGAACCGTCCCTGCCGGACGGCCCGCCGGTGCTGGAGCACGTCGAGCCGGACCCGGCGCTGGAACAGCTGGTCGAGGGCCACGCCGCGCCGGACCCTGGCCCCGGCACCGCGGCCACCGGCGGTCAGGAGCAGCAGGAGCAGCAACAGCAGGGGAGGTACGCCGCATGCTGAGCCGGATCGCCGAGTCGCTCTACTGGATCGGCCGGTACGTGGAGCGCGCCGAGGACACCGCGCGCATCCTCGACGTGCACCTGCACCGCATGCTCGCCGACCCGTGGATCGACGAGCAGACCGCCTGCCGCTCGCTGCTGTCCGTGATGGGCGTGGCGACGGTCGAGCCGCCCTACACGTCCGCGCGCATGGTCGGCCTGCTCGGCCTGGACGAGCGGAACCCGAGCGCGGTCACCGGCGCGCTCGCCGCCGCCCGGGAGAACGCGCGCGGCGCCCGCGAGACGATCTCCGCGGAGATGTGGGAGTGCCTGAACGCGACCTGGCACGGCCTGCCGGACGCCCGCCGCCGCGTCGACCAGCAGGGCGTGCACGCGTTCTTCCGCTGGGTGCGCGAGCGCTGCTCGGTGATGACCGGGCTGACCGACGCCACCATGAGCCGCGACGAGGGCTGGCTGTTCCTGGTGCTGGGCCGCAGCGTGGAGCGGGTGGACATGACCGCGCGGCTGCTCTCCACGCACGTCGGCGCGGGCGGCAGCATCCCGTCGTGGCTGACGCTGCTGCGTTCCTGCGGCGCCTGGGAGACGTTCCTGCGCACGTACCGCGGCGCGCTGGACGACCGGCACGCGGCCGAGTTCCTGCTGCTGGACCGGCTCTTCCCGCGCTCGGTCTTCGCGGCGCTGGCCACCGCCGAGTCGTGCCTGCGCGACCTGGAGCCGGAGCCGGGCCGCGCGGGCGTGGCCACGGAGGCGCAGCGCATCGTCGGGCGGGCCCGCACCAACCTGGAGTTCCGCGGCGCGGACGAGCTGCTCGGCGACCTCGGCACCGTCCTGGCCGGACTCCAGCGCACCTGCTCGCAGGTCAACGACGCGGTCTCCCGCCGGTACTTCCGGCAGACCGGCGCGGTCCGGTGGGTCAGCGAGGTGGCGGTCTGATGGTCGACTCGTGGCGCCTGAAGATCAGGCACCGGACCGGGTTCACGTACGCCGGGAAGGTCCGCTCGTCGTACAACGAGGCCCGGATGTCGCCGCGGAACGAGGCCCGCCAGGCCGTGCTGGACGCGCGCGTGGAGGTGTGGCCGCCGGCCCGCACGCACCGCTACGAGGACTACTGGGGCACCGTGGTCACCGCCTTCGACGTGCACTCCCCGCACGACCGGCTGGAGGTCACCGCGACCGCCACGGTGGAGACGCTGCCGGCCGGCGACCGGCTTGCCGCGCACGAGGGCGTCTCCTGGGACGACCTGGCCGTGCCGGACACCGTGGACCGCTGGTACGAGTTACTGCTGGCCACGCCGCGCACCCGGCTCGACGAGGAGCTGACCGCGCTGGCGACGGAGATCGCCGGTGTGCACGCCACGCCGCACGCGGCCGCGCTGGCGCTGTGCGAGCGGATCCGGCAGGACGTCACGTACCAGACCGGCGCGACGGGCGTGCAGACCGACGCGGTCCACGCCTGGCGCCAGCGCAAGGGCGTCTGCCAGGACATCAGCCACCTGGTCGTGGGCCTGCTCCGCGCGATGGGCACGCCCGCGCGCTACGTCTCCGGCTACCTGCACCCGGCGCCGAACGCGGGCATCGGCGAGAGCGTGACCGGTCAGAGCCACGCCTGGGTCGAGTGGTGGGTCGGGCGCTGGACCGCGTTCGACCCGACCAACGGCGTGCCGGTGGGGGAGCGGCACGTGGTGGTCGGGCGCGGCCGGGAGTACGGCGACGTGACGCCGCTGAAGGGCGTCTTCTCCGGCCCGGCCAACACCGGCCAGGAGGTCGAGGTCACGTTAACCCGGCTGCGCTGAGGACCTTCCACGAGTACGGTGGGCGCCATGCGATACGGCCAGCTGACGACGACGCCGGGTTTCCCCCGGCGGCGACGGTCGGTGCGCTGACGCACGTCGACATCCGCAAGCCCCGGGGCGAGTTCGCTCCGGGGCTTCGTTCTTCCTCGCCCGGTGCGGCTCGCCCCCGTACCCGCGAAGGAGAGAACCGTCATGAACGATCACCGCAGGCTGGGCCGCGAACTGGAGCTGTTCGCGACCGACCCGCTGGCCGGCGCCGGCCTGCCGCTCTGGCTGCCGGACGGCGCGGCCGCGCGGCACGCCGTGGAGGAGTACCTGCGCGAGGAGGAGCGCCGCGCGGGCTATCAGCACGTGTACTCGCCGCCGGTGGGCAAGCGGGAGATGTACGAGATCAGCGGGCACCTGCCGCACTACGCGGACGACATGTTCCCGGTGATGGCGCTCTCCTCCTCGCCCGACGACGAGTTCGTGCTGAGACCGTCGGCCTGCCCGCACCACGCGCTGATCTACCGGTCCCGCGGCCGGTCCTACCGGGAGCTGCCGCTGCGGATCGCGGAGCTGGGCGGCATGTACCGGTCGGAGCGGTCCGGCGTGCTCGGCGGGCTGAGCCGGGTGCGCGGCATGTGGCTCAACGACGCGCACGTGTTCGCGCCGCTGGAGCTGGTTCACGAGGAGATCGCGCTGGTGCTGCGGATGGTGGGCCGGGCGCACGCGGCGCTGGGCGTGAAACCGGCCGGGTTCCGGCTGTCGCTGCGCGGCGACGGCCCGAAGTACGTCGGCGAGGGCGCGATGTGGGACGAGGCCGAGGGCATCCTGCGGGACGTGCTGCGCGACTCCGGCCGCGCGTTCGCCGAGGAGCCGGGCGAGGCGGCGTTCTACGGACCGAAGATCGACATCCAGGTGGTGGACGCGGGCGGACGGGAGATGACCCTCTCCACCGTCCAGCTGGACTTCCACCAGCCGGCCCGGTTCGACCTGTCCTACGTGGACTCGTCCGGCGCCCGGCGGCGGCCGGTGATGATCCATCGCAGCCTGGTGGGGAGCATGGAGCGGCTGTTCGCGTACCTGATCGAGGTGCACGACGGCGCGTTCCCGCTCTGGTACGCGCCGCGCCAGCTCCAGGTGCTGCCGGTCTCGGCCGGGGAGGAGGACGCGGCGCACGCGTTCGCGCGCGCCGCGGTACTGGCCGGGTTGCGCGCGGAGGTGGTGTCCGACGGGTCGGTCTCGTCCCGGGTCCGGCTGTCCGCCAGGCAGCGGGTGCCGTACGCGGCGATCATCGGCCCGGCCGAGGCGGCCGCCGGGGAGGTCTCGCTGCGCCCGCGCAACCAGCGGGGGCTGGCGCCGATGCCGGTCGAGGCGGCGCTGCGCGCGCTGCGGGCCGAGGCCGATCCGCACTGACCGCCGCGCGGTGGGGGACGCCCGGCTCGGACGTCCCCCACCGCGCGACCTCGGGCCGCCGCGTCACGTCAGGTCACCGCGCGGCGGCGGAAGCCGATCAGGCCGGTCACCGTGAACGCCGCGCCGAAGCCGGCCAGCGCGACCAGCGAGATCCACGGCGCGATGTGCGGCACGTCCGGCACCGACGCCGCGCGCACCGCCTCGGACAGGTAGGTCAGCGGGTTGAAGAGCGTGACCACCTGGAACCAGGCCATCGAGTCCAGTGACTTCCACGGGTACTGGGTGGCGCCGGTGAACATCAGCGGCGTCAGGATCAGCGCGAACATGATGCTGATCCGGGACGGCTGCACCACGGTGCCGAGGGTGAGCCCGATCGCGGCGCCGACCCACGAGCCGAGCAGCAGGGCCACCACCATCAGCGGTACGCCCGGCGGGTGCCACGGCACGGCGCCGAGCACCAGGAAGCCGATCGGGAACATGATCACGACCGAGACCATCGCCCGGGCCACCGCGATCGTGAGCTTCTCCACCGCCACGGCCCAGGTCGGCAGCGGCGCGAGCAGCCGGTCCTCGATCTCCTTGGTGAACGAGAACTCCATCACCATCGGCAGCGCCACGGTCTGCAGCGCGGTCAGGAACGCGGTCAGCGCCACGATGCCGGGCAGCAGCAACAGCGAGTACTCCTCCGAGACGTACCCGCCGGCGTTGAGCACCTTGGCGAAGACGAACAGCATGAACAGCGGCTGCAGCGCGGTCTGGGCCAGGAAGACCCAGATCTCCTTGCCGGTGACGAAGACGTCCCGCCACAGGATCGCGGCGAACGCGCCCAGCGCGGACGGGCGCGCGGGCGCCAACTCGGTCGGCGTGCTCATCGCAGGCCCCTTCCGGTCAGATCGATGAAGACGTCCTCCAGGCTGGGCTCGCCGATGTGCACGTTCGCCAGCGTGGCGGCGCGCGCGTCCAGCACCGCGACCACGGGGCCGAGCAGGCCGGCCGGCGCGCGGTCCAGGTACAGCCGGATCTTGATCTCGTCGGTGCCGGGCGCTCCCGGTGGTCCCGGTGGTGATCCGCCGCCCAGGGCCGCGAGCGCGGCCGGTGGGAGCGCGGGCGCGCCGGCGCTGACCGCCTCGCCGCGGCTCACGCCGTCCACGTCGGTCAGCGCCGCGATCAGCTTGTCCGCGTCGTCGGCGGGCGCGGGCGTGACGGACAGCTCCAGCACGGCCTGGCCGGTCAGGCGCCGGGTGAGCGCCTCCGGCGTGTCCAGCGCCAGCAGCCGGCCGTGGTCGACGATGCCGACCCGGTCCGACATCTCCGCGGCCTCGTCCATGTCGTGCGTGGTCAGCACCACGGTCACGCCGCGGTCGCGCATCTCGCGTACCCGCTCCCAGAGGAAGATCCGGGACTGCGGGTCGAGGCCGGTGGTCGGCTCGTCCAGGAACAGCACGGCCGGCTCGTGCATCATGGCCCGCGCGATCATCAGGCGCTGCGCCATGCCGCCGGAGTAGAAGTCGATCTTCTTGTTCGCGGCCTCGGTCAGCCCGAACTGCTCCAGCAACTCGTCCGCCCGGGCGTTCCGGTACGCCCGGGAGAACCCGTGGTAGGCCGCGTGGAACGCCAGGTTCTGCCGGGGGGTGAGCGACCGGTCCAGGTTGCTGCGCTGCGGCACCACCGCGAACGCGCTGCGCGCCCGGACGCCGTCGCGGATCACGTCCCGCCCGGCGACGGTGGCGCTGCCGCTGGTGGCCCGGACCCGGGTGGTCAAGATGCCGATCGTGGTGGACTTGCCCGCGCCGTTCGGCCCGAGCAGCCCGAAGATCTCGCCGGGCGCCACGTCGAAGCTGATCCCGTCCACCGCGTTGACCTGCGCCTTCGGGTATCGCTTGACGAGCTCTTTCACATCAACCGCGGGTGGTGACGTCATCGGGGTCCTCCATCGTGGAGATCAGCTCCAGCAGAAACTCGCGGATGATCGCGGCCTTCGCCGGGTCGGCGTCGACCGGGGTGAGCGGCGTGTTCAGGGTGCGGACCTCGTGCACCTTGGCCAGCGCGAGCCGGCCGGACTCGGTGATGCCGATCCGGATCGCGCGCCGGTCGTGCTCGTCCGGCAGCCGCACCACGTGTCCCGACCGCTCCAGCGTGTCGACGATGCCGGTGAGCGTGGCGGGCTTGAAGAAGCACAGCTCGGCGATCCGCCGGTGACCGAGGTCGCCGCCGTGCATGCCGAGCGTGGTGAGCACGGCGACGCCGGCCGGCGTCAGGTTGTGGTGTGCGGCCAGGTAACCGCCCCAGCGATGCTGGGCCAGCCGGGCCGCCAGCACGAGCAGGCTGCCGAGCGGTGCCTCGTGCAGTCGTGAGGTGTCCACGCGGCACACGTTAGCCCCCGTATAGTTAGGGGCCAAACGATTTATTCGCGCGGCTCCGGCGTGGCCGCCAGGATGGCGTCCAGCCCCCGGGTGAACAGCTCGTCGTCGTCCCACGGTGGCTCGTCCAGGTGCCCGGAGGCGGCCAGTGTGGGGTAGGCGTCCCGGTTCGCCAGCAGGTGCTGTCGCGCCCGCGGGTCGCGGTGCTGCCGCCAGGTGCTCTCGGTGAGCGCCGCGCCGATCACGTAGTTGGCCAGCAGCCGGGTGACCACGGCCAGTTCCCGGCCGGCGAAACCGCCCCGGGCCAGCGCCGCCTGGAGGAACTCGGTGCGCGCCAGCACGTTCGGCCCGAGCATCGGGCGGCCGATCAGGCCCGGCGCCCACGGATGCCGCAGCATCGCGGCGCGCCAGCCGCCGGCCAGCGCGCGGACGTCGTCCCGCCAGGCGGCCGGCTCGGGCAGCGCCACCTCGCCGAAGATGTGGTCGACCGCCAGGTCCAGCACGTCGTCCTTGGTCTTCACGTGCCAGTAGAGCGCGGTCGACGTGACGCCGAGCCGCTCGGCCAGGCGCCGCATGGTCAGCCCGTCGATGCCGTGCAGGTCGAGGAGGTCGACCGCCTCCGCCACGATCCGCTCCCGGGTCAGTGGCGCCGCCCGCCGCGCCCGCTCCGGCTCGACCCGCAGCCACACCGCACCCGCCCGGCCGTCACCACCCGCCCCGGCCCTCATGCGCGCCTCCGTTGCCATCCTTAACTTACCGGCGATAAGTTAACAGAACACCGATCAGGAGGGTACGGCAGACCGATGCCCCTGCTGCGAATTCAGTTGGATGCCGACCGGAACACCGCACGTCGCGTGGTCGAACTCCACCGCGCCGGCAAGGTCGACGCCGAGTTCCGCGCCGCCGCGGAGGCCGAGGTCTGGCGCCGCGGCTACACCCCCGCCGCGGCCCCCGTCTTCATCGGCATCACCAACGGCACCCCGACCCACCTCATCTACGACGTCGAGATCTACCCCGACACGACCCCCTGACACCGTCGCCCGCCCGGGCGGCGTCGCCACCAGCGGGCACCCCGGATTCGCCGGGCCGCTCGGACCGGCCTCGCCGCGGGGTGATTCTCACCGGCCACGGATCTGGCAGGGAGGAGCCCCGGCGACGACCGGTGCCCGCGGGAGCATGCGGAGGCCGGCCAGGCCGGGAGCGGGAAGATGAGGCTCTTGATCGGGGTCTTGAGGTCAGTCCTTGATGGAGCAGATGATGCCGCCGGCGGGGATCGTGCTGCCGGGGGTGGCGGCGAGGTCGGTGATGGTGCCGGACTTGTGGGCGTGGAGGGGTTGTTCCATCTTCATCGCCTCCAGGACCACGATCAGGTCGCCCTCCGTGACCGTGTCGCCCTCGGCGATGGCGATCTTGACGATGGTGCCCTGCATGGGTGAGGTGAGTGCGTCGCCGCCGGCGGCCGTGGTGGTGGTGCGGGTGGCGCCGCGGCGGGGGGTGGTGCGTTCGGGGCGGGGGGACGGGGTGCCGAGGCCGGCCGGCAGGGTGACCTCGAGGCGCTTGCCGCCGACCTCGACGACCAGCGTGTCACGTTCCTCCGTGGGGGCGGTGGGCGCGCCGCCGGTGAAGGCGGGGACGCCGCCGGCCCACTCGGTCTCGATCCAGCGGGTGTGCACGGTGAACGGCTCGGTGGTGAACGCGGGGTCGCGGATGACGAGCCGGTGGAACGGCAGCGCGGTGGCCATGCCCTCCACGCGCATCTCGTCGAGCGCGCGGCGGGCGCGTTCCAGCGCCTCGGTGCGGGTCTCGCCCACGATGATCACCTTGGCGAGCAGCGAGTCGAAGGCGCCGCCGACCACGCTGCCGCTCTCGATGCCGGCGTCGACGCGGACGCCGGGGCCGGCCGGCAGCACCAGCGAGGTGACCGTGCCGGGCGCGGGCAGGAAGCCGCGGCCCGGGTCCTCGCCGTTGATCCGGAACTCGATCGCGTGCCCGCGCGGCACCGGGTCCGCGTCGAGGCGCAGCTTCTCGCCGGCCGCGATCCGGAACTGCTCGCGGACCAGGTCGATGCCGGACGTCTCCTCGGTGACCGGGTGCTCGACCTGCAGGCGCGTGTTGACCTCCAGGAACGAGATGGTGCCGTCGCGGCCGACCAGGTACTCGACCGTGCCGGCGCCGTGGTAGCCGGCCTCGCGGCAGATCGCCTTGGCCGAGGAGTGGATCTGCGCGCGCTGCTCGTCGGTGAGGAACGGCGCGGGCGCCTCCTCGACCAGCTTCTGGTGGCGGCGCTGCAGTGAGCAGTCGCGGGTGCCGACGACGATCACGTTGCCGTGCGTGTCCGCCAGCACCTGCGCCTCGACGTGCCGCGGCTGGTCCAGGTAGCGCTCCACGAAGCACTCGCCCCGGCCGAACGCGGCGACCGCCTCGCGGGTGGCGGACTCGAACAGCGCGGGGATCTCCTCGCGGGTGCGGGCGACCTTGAGGCCGCGCCCGCCACCGCCGAACGCCGCCTTGATCGCGACCGGTAGCCCGTGCGCGTCCGCGAACGCGATCACCTCGTCCGGGCCGGCGACCGGGTCCGGCGTGCCGGGGACCAGCGGCGCGCCGGCGCGCTGCGCGAGGTGCCGGGCGGTCACCTTGTCGCCGAGGTCGCGGATCGCCTGCGGGGACGGGCCGATCCAGGTCAGGCCCGCGTCCAGCACGGCCTGCGCGAAGTCCGCGTTCTCGGAGAGAAAACCATAACCGGGGTGTACGGCGTCCGCGCCCGCCCGCGCGGCCCGCTCCAGCAGCTTGCCGATGTGCAGGTACGTCTCGGCGGGCGTGTCACCGCCGAGCGCGTAGGCCTCGTCCGCCAGCCGCGCGTGCGGCGCGTCCCGGTCGGAGTCCGCGTAGACCGCCACGCTGGCGAGCCCCGCGTCGCGGCAGGCGCGCACCACCCGGACGGCGATCTCACCACGGTTGGCGATCAGAACCTTACGCACAGCACGCTCCTGCCCACCCCGGCGATGACGTTACTGAGCGGGAGTTTAGTGGCACGCCGCGCGGCCCGCCGACTAGTCAAACTTGGCTATTACGCTTCTGACGTGTCTACCACCCGCCTCATGATCCTCGGTCTCGTGCGCTGGACCCAGCCGGTGCACGGGTACGACGTCCGCCGCGAGCTGCTCAGCTGGAGCGCCGACAAGTGGGCGAACGTGCAGCCCGGCTCGATCTACCACGCGCTGCGCAAGCTCACCGAGGACGGGATGCTGCGCGAGGTGGCGACCGAGCAGGTGGGCGCGCGCCCGGCCCGCACCACGTACGAACTCACGCCCAAGGGCGAGGAGGAGTTCCAGAATCTGCTGCGCGGCGCGTGGTGGAACCTGGAGGGCGCGGTCGACCCGTTCTTCGCCGCGTTCGCGCTGCTCCCCGCGCTGCCCCGGGAGGAGGCGGCGGCCGCGCTGCGCAACCGCGCCCGGATGCTCCGGGCGAACAACGAGAGCCTGCGCGCCGCGATGGAGTCCGGCTGGATGAGCCCGTCCTCCGGTAAGCCGCCGCACGTGGCCTGGATGTGGCAGCTGCAGATGGCCCGCGCGGAGGGGGAGATCGCCTGGTGCGAGCGGGTGGCGGCGCTGGTGGAGAGCGGCGAGTCGTACCAGCCGGCGGCCACGCCCTGGCCGCAGGGATGGCAGGGGTTCACCGCCGACATTGAGTAATAATCAAGCTTGATTACCCGCGCTATATCGCGTTAGCGTGAGCGGGCCGCGGGCGCACGCCCGCGCCGACGTGCTGTTGGGGGAGAGCGGGGACATGATCGAGACGAAGGGGTTGCGGAAATCGTTCCGCAACCGGCGGGGGACGGTCGACGCCGTGCGCGGCGTCGACCTGTGTGTGGAGGCCGGGGAGATATACGGCTTCCTCGGTCCCAACGGGGCCGGCAAGACCACCACGCTGCGCATGCTGGCCACGCTGATCACGCCGGACGGCGGCGCCGCCACGATCGCCGGCGCCGACCTGCTCCGGGCGCCCGGCGAGGTCCGCCGCCGGATCGGCTACGTGGCGCAGGGCGGCAGCACGTCGGACGGCAGCATCGCGCGGCAGGAACTGGTGCTGCAGTCCCGGTTCTACGGCGTCAGCAAGGCCGAGTCGCGGCGCCGGGCCGACGCGGCGATCCAGGCGTTCCAGCTCACCGAGTTCGCCGACCGGCCGTGCGCGACGTATTCCGGCGGTCAGCGCCGCCGGGTCGACATCGCGCTCGGCGTCATCCACCAACCGCGGGTCGTCTTCCTCGACGAGCCGACCACCGGGCTCGACCCGCAGAGTCGCGCGCACATGTGGGACGAGATCCGTCGGCTCCGCGACCAGGGCATGACCGTCTTCGTGACCACGCACTACCTCGACGAGGCGGACGCGCTCTGCGACCGGATCTCCATCATGGACCACGGCACGCTGGTCGCGGAGGGCACGCCCGCGGAGCTCAAGCGCGAGATCGCCGGCGACGTCGTCACCGTGGGCGTCGACGGGTCCGCGCCGGAGGCCGCCAAGCTGCTCGACGGTGCGCCGTTCGTGACGGGTCTCGAGCAGACCGGCGACGGGCTCCGGCTCTACGTCGACGCGGGCGGCACCGCCATCCCGCAGATCATGCGGGTCCTGGACGGCGCCGGCATCGCACTCGGCAAGATCGAGCTGCACCGGCCCAGCCTCGACGACGTCTTCCTCGCCAAGACCGGCCGATCGCTGCGGGAGAGCTGACCCATGACCTTCCTCCGGGACATTTGGCTCGTCTTCCAGAACCAGTTGCGCCTGCTGCTGCGCCAGCCGGTCTGGATCTTCATCAACCTGTTCCAGCCGCTCATGTTCCTGCTGCTGTTCGCGCCGCTGCTCAAGCCCGCGCTGTCGGCCGGCGGCGCGGTCAGCGACGCCGAGGTCTACCGCACGTTCGTGCCCGGGCTGCTGGTCATGCTGGCCATCTTCGGCGGGCTGTTCCAGGGCTTCGGCCTGATCTCCGACCTGCGGGCCGGCGTGATCGAGCGGGCCCGCGTCACGCCGGTCAGCCGCACCGCGCTGCTGCTCGGCCGCTCCCTGCAGGACGTGGTGAGCCTGCTGGTCCAAGCCGTTATCATCACGTTGCTGGCGCTGCCGTTCGGGCTCCGCGTGGGCCTGGTCGACCTGCTGTTGGCGTACCTGATGCTGGCCCTGATCGCGCTGATGACGTCCGCGCTCTCCTACGGCGTGGCGCTGCTGCTCAAGAGCGAGGACGCGCTCGCCCCGGTGATGAACACGCTGTCCCAGCCGCTGCTGCTGCTCTCCGGCATCCTGCTGCCGCTCACCTTCGCCCCGGTCTGGCTGCAGCGCGTCGCCGACTGGAACCCGTTCTCCTGGGCCGTCGACGGCACCCGCGCGCTGTTCGCCGGCGACCCGGGCGCGCCCGCGGTCTGGCAGGGCCTCGCCATCACGCTGACGCTGGCCGTGATCGCCGTGGCCTGGGCCGCGCGCATGTTCGCCCGGAGCGTCCGCTGACTCCCTCTACCGTGGGGCGATGCCCCGACTCGTGCGCGACCGGACCACCTGGCTGATCTACGTCCAGCTCGGCCTGTGGGGCTTCTTCCTCTACGGCTTCGGCCCGGTCGTCCCGCTGCTCCGCGACGAGCAGCACACCAGCGCCGCGATCGCGGGCCTGCACAGCACCGGGCTCGCGATCGGCGGCCTGCTCGGCGGCGCCCTCTACCCGTGGCTCTCCCGCCGCCTCGGCCGTACCCGCACCATGTGGCTCGCCCTCACCGGCGTCGCCCTCGCCACCACGCTGCTCATCTCACTCCCGTCCCTGCCCGCCACGCTGACCGCCGCCACACTCGCCTCCATGTGCGGCTGGACCGTCGTCAGCTGCGGCGTCAGCACCCTCACCGACCACCACGGTCCCGTCGCCCCCACCGCCATCACGGAAGCGAACGCGGCAGCGGTCGGGTTGGGGATGGTGTCGCCACTGCTGATCGGTCTCAGCACGCGGGTCTGGGAGAACTGGCGTCCGGGCATGGGCGTGCTGGTCTTGCTGATCGCCGCTGTCGCCGCTCATTCCCTCTTCACCACGGGGGTACGGGGACGGTCCGCTTCCGCCGTCGGGACGGGCGCGCCGCTCGCGCCGTCCGCCGGGTCTGTCGCGTCTTCGGGTTCCGGTGCGTCTTCCGGTTCTGCGGCGTCTTTCGGTTCTGCCGCGTCTTCCGGTTCTGCGGCGTCTTTCGGTTCTGCGGCGTCTTTCGGTTCTGCCGCGTCTTTCGGTTCTGCGGCGTCTTTCGGTTCTGCCGCGTCTTTCGGTTCTGCGGCGTCTTTCGGTTCTGCCGCGTCTTCCGGTTCTGACGCGTCCTCCGGTTCCGCTGCGTCGCCCGGTTCTGCCGCGCCTCCCGGGTTCGCCGCGTCTTTCGGTTCCGCTGCGTCGTCGAGTTCTGTTGGGTCTCCGATTTCTGGTGTGGCTCCGGGTGCTGTGCCGCCGGCCGGTGCCGCTGCTTCGGGCGATCCTGTCGCGCCCTCCGGGGACGCCGAGCCGATGGGGCGCGGGGCGCCGGATTCCGGTGGGGCGCCTCCTGGTCCGGCAGGGTTTCCCGGCGAACCGCTGGGCTCTGCTGCGGCGGACGGTGCCGCGGCTACGCCGGCCGCTGCTAGACCGCCGGCGAACGTGACGCGGTCCGGCGGTGGTGGGCGGCGGCTGCCGAGGACGTACTGGCTGGCCTGGTCGTTGCTCTGCGTCACCGGGGCGGTCGAGGTGTGCCTGTCGTTGTGGGCGGCGGATGTGCTGCGCGACCATGCCGGAATGTCACCCGGCGGTGCGTCCGCGACCGTGGCCGCGATCGTCGGCGGCATGCTGGCCGGGCGGCTCGCCGGTGGCCGGATCGCGCTGCGCGTACCGCCGATTCCGCTCCTGCTGATCGCGCTGGGCCTGTCGGCGGCCGGATTCCTGCTGTTCTGGGTACCGACGGTGAGCTGGGTCGCGGCGGCCGGGCTGATCGTGCTCGGGGTCGGCAACGCGATGCACTATCCACTGACGATCTCGCTGGCCATGGCCGCCGCCCCCGGACAGGCCGACGTCGCCGCGGCGACCGCCAGCTACTCGGCGGCGGTCGGCTTCGGCGTCGCGCCGCTGCTGCTCGGCTGGATCGCCGACCGGGTCGGGCCGCACCCGGCCTTCCTCCTGCTGCCGATTCTGATCGTGACCGCCGCGGCGATCGTGCTCCGGCTGCGGAGGCGGCTGCCGCCCGTCACCGATTGAGGTCGCCGCCCGCGCGATCGATCGTGTGGTGACCGGGCGGTCGCGCTGCCGGGTGTGCCGGTGGCGTGTGTGGTCGGTCGTGTGGTGATCGGGCGGTCGCGCTGCTGGGTGTGCCGGTGGCGTGTGTGGTCGGTCGTGTGGTGATCGGGCGGTCGCGCTGCTGGGTGTGCCGGTGGCGTGTGTGGTCGGTCGTGTGGTGATCGCGCGGTCGCGCTGCTGGGTGTGCCGGTGGCCTGTGTGGTCGGTCGTGTGGTGACCTCGCGGTCGCGCTGCCCGGTGCGCCGGTGGCCTGTGTGTCGATCGGGTGGTGACCGGCCGGTCATGCCGCCCGCTGCTCACCTGATCGATTGAGAGGTGACCCGGCGGCAACGCTGCGGAGTGGGCCCGCGGGCGCTTCGCGCCGATATTTCGCCATAAAGGAGTACGGCGCGGTCGCTGGGAGGTCGCTGTTCCGCTGCCTTTGCTCTGCTTACCTGGACATATCGCCGCACGTACCCGGCGAGGTTCTTCAACGTTGTCCCCGGTAAGCAGAGCAAAGGCGCGCGGACTCAGGTCAGCGGCGGCGGGCCAGGGTGATGCCGTCCGCGAGCGGGAGCACGATCGCGTCGACGCGGTCGTCCGTGGCTACGATGTCGTTGAAGCGCACCATCGCCCGGTCGCCGTCGTTGCGTGGGTCGAGCACCCGGCCGTGGCGCAGCACGTTGTCGATGATCAGCAGGCCGCCGGGGCGCATCCGCGGGACCAACTCGGACCAGTACGTGGGGTAGCCGACCTTGTCCGCGTCGATGAAGACCAGATCGAGGTGCGGCTCGGCGGGCAGTTCGCGAAGCCCCTCCGCCGCCGGGCCGATCCGCAGCTCGATCTTCTTGTCCACGCCGGCGCGCTCCCAGTACCGGCGCGCCACCGACGTGTACTCCTCCGAGATGTCGAAGCAGGTCAGCCGCCCATCCTCGGGCAGCCCGCGCGCGATCGCCAGCGACGACAGCCCGGTGAACGTGCCCACCTCCACCGCGGTGCGCGCGCCGACCAGCCGCGTCAGCATGGTCAGCAGGCCGGCCTGCTCCGGCGAGACCTGCATGGCGACCTCGTCCGGCCCGAGCGTGGCGCGCGTCTCCCGGATCAGCTCCTGGAAGACGTCGTCGAGGGGCATGCCATGAGCCAGCGCGTACGCGTACAACTCCGGCGTGTGCGGCAGCGTCTTGAAGTCCATGCCGCTCACGCTATTGCGTCACGCGGTCGTCCAGAAGTCCGTGATGGAGAAGCCGAGCTCCGCGACCAGCCGGCGCAGCAGCGGCAGCGACAGCCCCACCACCGTCCCGTGATCGCCCTCGATCCGCTCCACGAACGCGCCACCCAGCCCGTCGATCGTGAACGATCCGGCCACGTGGAGCGGCTCCCCCGTACCCACGTAGGTCTTGATCTCCTGATCGGACAGCTCCGCGAAGTGCACGACCGTCGCCGCGACGCCCTCGGCCGTCCCGTTGCCGCCCACGTCGACCAGGCTGTGGCCGGTGTAGAGCGTCCCGCTGCGCCCGCGCATCGCCTGCCAGCGGCGCACCGCCTCGTCCGCGTCGCGCGGCTTGCCCAGGATCTCCCCGTCGAACGCCAGCACCGAGTCGCACCCGAGCACGAGCGTCGCCGGCCCGGTGCCGGGCAACGTCGCCGCCTCGGTCTGCCGTACCCGATCGGCGACGGCCGCCGCCTTCAGCCGCGCCAATATCTGACACAGGGTGTCCGCACTGACCGCCTCCACCGCCGACTCGTCCACGCCCGAGACGATCACCTCCACCTCGATCCCCGCGGACTTCAGCAGGGCACGGCGGGCGGGGCTCGCGGAGCCCAGAATCAGGCGGGGCCGGTTCGACGTCTGCACGGTGCTCAACGCTACCGGTAGCGGTGCGGGGTATCGCTAACCGGGCGCGTCAGTCATAAATCGGGCCAAAAGTTAAACGTGGCCGTAACGCAGGGGAATCAGACTCGCAAGATTGTCTTTGTACGGTGCTTGACTTGGGAGGGGGCTTGCGAGCAGCCGCCACCTGCGGCCGCCGGGCGCCTGGTTCAGGTCCTCGTCGAGCAACGCCGCTCGACGCACCGCGCCGGCCGCGGTGACCGTTCGGGACCGCATCGCCGCGGTCCCGAACGCTCCACCTGTGGTCACGGCTCGGCGCGGTTGCGCGGGCGGGCGACGGCGAGGGCGATCACCAGCGCCACGCCTATCAGGCTTCCGATCACCGCTATGAGAATGACGGCGGTCCGCCCCATCGTGTTCGGCACCGGTGCGGCTTGCGCGGTCGCGGTCGGTTCCGCGGCGGGTTCAGTCTCAAGAGGCGGTACATTCGCGGTCAGCGCTGCCACCGGATCCACGATCCCGAACCCGTATTCGGGATCCCGCCCGGGCGCCCCCTTGTCGACGGCGGTCGCCGTCATCCGATGAACGACCTCGGCGGCCGACAACTCCGGGTAACGACTCCACACCAACGCCGCCACCCCAGAAACAATCGCCGCCGACGCCGACGTGCCGGTTCCGGGCTGGTACGTCTGTCCAGTCCAGGTGCTCAACAGATCGACGCCGGGCGCAGCTAGATCGAGTTTTTCTCCGCTGGTTGATATGTCGGCAATGGCGCCGTCTCGTCCCGTAGCACCGACGGCAACTACGCTATCTATATAGGCCGGGAAAGCTATAACGTTGTGCGTAGGCTTATTTCCCGAGCTGGCCACAATCACAACGTCGGCGGCGATGGCCTCCTCGATTGCTTTTCTTACTTCAATATTGGGGCCGCTGGCTGTCGAAATATTTATAATTTTGGCGCCATGTGAGGTTGCCCATCGAATACCCTTGGCGGTATTGTCTGTGCTTCCCCGTCCTTGGGCGTCAAGGATCTTAATAGGGAGAATTTTCGATCCCGGTGCTATTCCAGATGCGCCATCGGTGCCCCCGGATGCAGCAATAAGTCCTGCAATGGCAGTCCCGTGCCCCTGCTCGTCACTCTGTCCTGAGGTCGCGGCGCCGTCCAGTAAGGAGATTCCGGGAAGCAACGCTGGCTGGAGATCGCGATGGGAATCGACGCCAGAGTCAAGCACCGCCACAGTTATTCCCACCCCCGTCGATATTTGGTGCGCCTGGTCAATCTTGAGGGACTCGAGATGCCACTGCTCAAGATGGGCGGCGGTTTGTATGGGGATTCCTGCTGTCATTATGATAGCAACAGCCGCGCGTGTGTAGCTGGCCTTACGGTTCACTTCTCGCGGCCGATTGCTGGACCCGGGTCGATCGCAGAAAGCGGTGGATCTGGTTGTACTATAGGCGGCACTCCAGTTTCGGTAGACCACGGGCTATCGGCCTCTCGGCTAGGGTCATGCTGTTGCATTCGAGAGTCCCGTGGAGCCGTGGTCTGGAATGGCATAACGGTGTTGGGACTGCTTGTTGCGGAAGATGGCAGCAAGGACCCTACGGGCTGAGCGATCGGTGTCGTGCGGCTTCCCGGAGGCGACCCGATGACTAGGCCAGTTCTCCCGTTGTCGACCCTCGGTGAGGTGTTCTGCGTATTTGTTGATCTACTGGTGTGTCCGATGATGCCGGGTGTCGGTATCGGTGGAAGCGATGTGCCCGTTTTGTTGCCCGACGCATTAACGGTCTCCGAGGACGCGCCATTGTTAGGACCGAGTGGGTCTCGAACTCCAGTAAATTCTGCGAGAGAAATATCGCGATCCCGCATGCTTGGCCCCGGTGCTTGATCCGCAAGGGGCAGAGCGACGTCTCCTGAGCGGGATGGTCGTGTCTCAAGCGGTACGACTGGAGGGATGTCTGGAGGTCTTATACCGGTATCGGGTGGTGGGGCGAGAACTGCACTGGAGTCGATATATTTCGGTGGCACCTGGAGGGCTGCTGTTGCTTCGATTAGCTCCTGGCTGGCGCGGTACATCACGGCGCGGGCTTGGGTTGTCAGGTCGGCCTGGCGGGCGGCTGTGTCTGGGGCGACCGCGTGCATGGCCAGACCCGCTTCGATGCCGGCGCCGTGGGCGGCGCGTTGGAAGTCTTGTTCGGCGGTGAGGTTGACCGAGTATTCGTCGGCGATGGGGCGGAGGGCCGTGTATGCGTCGGTGATGATCGCCAGGGCGGCTGCGTAGGCGGTGTAGTTGGCGACGCTGGCGTCGTGGGTGCGCTGGAAGTTGTCGAGGTCGGCGTCGAAATGGGCCAGGTAGGTGGCGGCGGCGGGGCTGTGGGTGGGGTTCCACGCGGTGGCCAGATTGTCCCGGTAGATGCGCATCCGGGTGATGTGCTGGGAGAGCAGTTCCGAGGTGCGGCGCCAGCCGGCGAGGTGGGTGGCATACGCGTCGGGGGTGTGGTGGGCGATGGTGGCCCAGATGGAGGGTACGTCCATGGTGTGCCACGGGGTGCCGGTCCAGTCGGCGCGGCCGTTGTCGAGGGCCATGGGTTTACCGGGCCTCGGTGGCGCCGGAGGCTTCGAGGGCCTCGCGGACGTCGTGGGTCTGGGCGGCGGAGAAGGCGTCGGCGTCGGCGTAGCGGGTGCTGATCTCGGCGGCGGCGTTGCCGAGGCGGTTGCCGGCCTGGACGTACCAGTAGACGTTGTCGGTGGCGGCGCGCATGGCGGTCTCGTGCTCGGCCAGGAAGCGGGCGTGTTCCCGGAAGTCGCCGGCGGGCCGGGGGTGCTCGGCCTCCATGTCGGCGATGACGCGGGTGGCGTGTGGGACGTAGTTGTCCTGGATCTCGGCGATCAGGGCGCGGGCGAACGCGGACATGGCCTCGATGTCGGCCTCGATCCTGCCGTAGTCGCGCAGCCAGGCCGGTCCCAGATCGTCGTCGGGTATCGCCACAAGATCCTCCCGGAGCCGCCTCGGCATCGAGGTTAGCCAATCGAGGCTCACCCTTGGGGGCACCGACAGGGGGCGCGCCGAATTGTCCGGAGGATGCGATTTCTCACATGGGATGGTTACTCATGTGTCATCGGGGGAGTGCGGAGTGTCGCCAGGTGGCGGTGTAGCCGGGACGGGACGACCGGGACCACGGCGCCGCGGCGGGCGGGGCGGCCGGGCGGGACACCCGTGTCAGCGCACGCAAGGCGCCGATCAGCGCGGCCAGTTCCTCGGGCGTGGGCGTACCGTTGACGATCTTGAGATCTGGGGCACGGTCGCCGGAGTGCATTAGGCCAGACTAAGGCCAGAACGCTTGATAACAAACTGATGTGCGTCTCACTCGACGCGGGTCAATTGGTGTGATGAGGGCGGGTGCGGGTACGTTCCTCTGGATGTCTGCCCCCGAATTGATCGCCCACCGATACCGGCTGCTCCGGCCGCTCGGTCAGGGCGGCATGGGCCGGGTCTGGCTGGCGCGCGACGAGGTGCTGCACCGCGACGTCGCGATCAAGGAACTCGTTCCGCCGCCCGGGCTGACCGTGGACGAGCGGCGCGAGATGCGGGAACGGTCGCTGCGCGAGGCGCGCGCCATCGCCCGCCTGAACAACATCAACGTGGTACGCGTCTTCGACGTGCTCCGCACGGACGGCGACCCGTGGATCGTCATGGAGTACGTGGCCTCGCGCTCGCTCCAGGACATCCTGACCGACGTGGGCCCGGTGCCGCCGGCGCGCGGCATCGAGATAGGGCTCGGGATGCTCAACGCGCTCCGGGCCGCGCACCGCGCCGGGGTCGTGCACCGCGACGTGAAGCCGGGCAACGTGCTGATCGGCGAGGACGGCCGGGTCGTGCTGACCGACTTCGGCCTCGCCACCGTCCCCGGCGACCCGAACGTGACGCGCACCGGCCTGGTGCTGGGCTCCCCGGCGTACATCGCGCCGGAGCGCGCCCGGGACGGCACGGCCGGTCCGCAGGCGGACATGTGGTCGCTCGGCGCCACGCTCTACGCCGCGGTGGAGGGCCAGTCGCCGTACGCGCGCCCGTCCGCCATCGGCACGCTCGCCGCGCTCGCCACCGAGCCGCCGCCCACCGCGCGCAACGCGGGGCCGCTGCGGCCGGTGCTGGCCGGGCTGCTGCGCAAGGACCCGACGGAGCGGCTCTCGGCCGAGGAGGCCGAGCGCATGCTGATGCGCGCGGCCGGGCGGAAGTCGCGCGCGCCGCTCAACCTGTGGCAGACGCCGCGCCGCGGGCCGGGCGGCGCCCGGGTCGGCGGCGACACGCAGTCCTCCCCGGCGGTGCCCGCGCCGCGCCCGCCGCTGACCGGTCAGCGGTCCTCGATCGCGCCGGTGACCGGCTCGCATCCGCCGATCTTCTCCAAGGGCCGCGCCGCCGCCGCGGAGAACCGGCCGCCGCTGGACGCCACGCGCGTCGACGGCGCACCGGCCGCGGACGCCACCACGCGCATCCCGGACCCGGGCCGCGACGCGACCACCCGGATCGACCCGCGCATGCTCGCGGGCACGCCGCCGCAGGACACCACCACCCGGATCACCGGCGGCCACCTGCTCGGCGGTCGTGACGCGACCACCCGGATCGACCCGGTCAAGCGGTCCGGAGCTGCGGAAACGTCCGTTCCGGTGCCCCCGGGCGCCGGCGCGCCGGGCCGCGGTTCACAATCGAATACATCCGGCGGTACGCCAGCGGCGTCCGTGTCGGACGAGACCACCGTCGTGCCGCCCGCTGCCCTGGGCGCCGACGCTTCGAGGCCGGGCTCCACCAAGCCGGGCTCCGCCGAGCCGGACGCGGCTGACCCGGGTGCAGCCGGAGTCGCCGCGTCCGGCTCGGCCACCGCCCCGGCTACCCGGAACAACCCCAGGATCGATCCACTGGGTACGGGTGCCAGCGGCGCGTTCCCGGTGATCAGCGGCTTCGGCGGCCGGACGACCGGCACGACGCTCCCGGCCGACCGCCTCACCGGCACCCCGTCCGGCACCTGGGCGACGACGACCCCGGCCGGCCCGGCGGCGCCGGGTGGGACGACCGGGACCGGGACGGGCGCCTCGACGGGCTCGACCAGCTCGACGGGTACGCCGGCGGCCGTATCCGCGGCCACGGCCGGCGCGAGCACGGGCGCGACCGCGGCCGCAGGCGGGGACTCCACCGCCGAGGGCGCCGACGGCGACGCCAACGGCCCCGAGAGCGGGACCGAGGCCGAGAACGGCGCCGAGAGCGGGGCCAAGGCCAAGAGCGGGACCAAGGCCGAGAGCGGGACCAAGGCCGAGAGCGGGACCAAGGCCCGGAGCGGGACCAAGGCCGGGAACGGCGCCGGAGCCGACAGCAGCGCCAAGGCCGGAAGCGGCGCCGACGCTGGAGGCGGCACCAAGAGCACGGCCGCGAGTGGCGTCGACGCCGAGAGCGGCGCCGGAGCCGGGAACGCCGGAGCCGAGAGCGGCACGGAGACCGGCAGCGCTATTGAGGGCGCGAGCGGCACGAACGACGGGGACGCCGACGGCGCGACGACCGCCGCCGTGGGCAGCGGCACGACCGCCCCCGTGAGCAGCGGCACCACCGCCGTGAGCGGCACGGAGACCGGCGACGGCACGGCGAAGGCCACCACCGCGACCCCCGAGACCACCGGCGCCCCCACGGCCACCGCCCCCGCCGCGCGGGACAGCGCCGCACCCGGCGAGACGTCCGACGCCCCCGGCGCGGACGACGCCCCGGCGCCGGACGACGCCCCCGAGACGACCGGCGACACCGCGCCGGCCGGCACCGTGCCCGAGGCCGACGGCGCGCTCGTCACCAGCGTCATCGCCGCCCCCGCCGGTCCGGAATCCGACACCGACGGCACCACCGTCATCCGCGGCGGTGCCGGGGACGTCACCAGCGTCATCGCGGCCGGCGCTCCCGGTCGTACCCCCGAGGCCGTGGGGGGTTCCGGCGACAGCGACTGGGCGCGGGACGCCTGGGCGCGCACGAACCCGGACGCCACCGCCGTGGTCCCGCCGTCCTCGGCGGTGAACCGGGCGGCCAAGACCGGCCGCCCGAACCGCGCCGACGCGAAGAAGGCGCTGGGCGCGCCGCTGGCCCGGTTCGCCCGGTCGGCGCCGCGTGACGGCTTCGAGGACCGCACGCAGGTGGTGGCCCCGGCGCGCAGCGGCGGGTACGACGACTACGACCGGCCGCCGCGGCCGAACCGGGTGTCCCGGCTGGCCGCCGACCCGCGGGCCTGGATCGTGGTGGCGCTGGTCGTCGCGGTCGTGGTCGCGCTGATCCTGGTGGTGCCGAACCTGATGGCGGACGACCGGCGGGACGCGTCGCCGACGCCGTCCGCGACCGGTTCCCCGGCGGCGAGCAGGTCGCCGTCGCCGCGCCCGACCCGTTCCGCCGGGCCCGGGGTGGCGCCGCTGAACATGCCGGACGGCTGGCACACCTACGAGAGCGCGGCCGGCTGGTCGGTACCGGTGCCGGACGACTGGTCGGTGTCCGGCGACGGCAGCCACGTGGAGTTCCGGGAGACGAACGGCGGTGGCCGGCTGATGCTGATCACCATGATCGACGGCCCGATGCAGGACGCCAAGGCGGACGCCACCCAGCAGGAGCAGAACCGGCGCGGCGAGTACCAGGAGTACTCGCTGGTCGGTGTGCGGGACGTGGACTACTTCGACAGCGCGGCGGAGTGGGAGTTCGCGTACGGCCCGGCCGGCAACTACCGCAACCACGTGCTGATCCGCACGTTCGTCACGACGCCGGACCGCGGCTACCAGATCTACTGGGGTACGCCGGACAACGTCTGGGACGACAACCGCCAGCACCTCGATCTCATCATGGCGCTGTTCAAGCCGGACAAAGACTGATCCTTCCGCTCCGTGCATGCGTAGATCCGCCAACTGGCGGGTATCCACCTCGCAACGGAGAGAGGAGGACGACGTGAGCTACTACAAGCGGCACTGCACCAGGACCGCGGTCGCGATGTGGACGATCGCCGCCACGGTGCTGACCGTGGCCAGTGTGGGTACTGCCCTGCTGATCGCGCTCTCGGCGGTCGTCATTATTTCCGTGGCCGCGGTCGGGTCATGGTTTCTGCTGCACCGGGCGGTGCCGCAGCGGGTGCGGGACTCCGCGCCCGTGGGAACGCCGATGCGGGTTCCCGTCGGCGCACGCCGTCAGGCCTGAAACATCGAAACGGCGACAGCCGGACGCCGAGGTCCCGCTGTCGCCGTTCGCTGTGCGGCGTCAGAGCAGATCGATGTCGACGCCCAGGTCGACCTCGATGTCGATCTCGACGTCCAGGTCGAGGTCCAGGTCGGAGTCGTTGCTCTCGCCGTCGTCGTCCCAGTCCTCGTTGGAGTCGGTCTCGTCGAGCGCGTCCGCGACCGCGTCGACGGTGTCCTCGTCGCAGTCGTAGCCGTGCGCCTCCAGCCACTTGGCGACCAGCCACTCCAGCTTCTTCTCGTCCGAGTCGTCGTCGGACTGCGAGTAGCCCCCGCCGTTGCCGTTGCCGTGGCCGTGGCCGTGGCCGCCGCCCGCGAACGCGGCGGACGCGGTGCCGAAGGTGAGGCCGGTGAAGAGCACGGAGCCGGCGGCGAGGACGGTCAGGCGGCGAAGCGTGGTGTTACGCATGATTGTGGTTCCCCCGTGGGTGTCTGTGTGAGTGTGAGCGCCCGCGGCGCCCGCCCTGGCCGACTATGCCCCGCGGATCGCGTACGGGTGAGGAGAATGAAGAAGATTCGGCCGGTACGCGAGGCTTCCGCACCTTCTTCCCAGGAGGCCCTGGGCGCGCTGAGCTAGGCTGCCGAGCTGTGTCGATCGACAGCCTGACCGATCTGCGGGATCAGCTCTTCGGAGCGCAGCCGGACCCGCCGTTCCTGCTCGTCCTCATCACGGCGCTGCTCGCGCTCGCCGTGATCTTCGTGCGCGTGACCTGGCGGGTGGGCCGCAACGCGATCACGATCGCGCACGAGGGCGGGCACGCGCTCGCCGCCGTGCTCACCGGCCGCCGGCTGACCGGCATCAAACTGCACTCGGACACGTCCGGGCTGACGCTCTCGGCCGGCCGCCCGACCGGCCCCGGCATGACGTTCACGCTGCTGGCCGGCTATGTGGCGCCGTCGTTGATCGGCCTGCTCGGCGCGTGGCTGCTGGCCGGCAACCGGATCACGCTGCTGCTGTGGATCACGGTGGCCGCGCTGCTGGCGATGCTCATCATGATCCGGAACGTGTACGGGATCGTGTCGATCCTGGTCACCGGCGCGGTGGTGTTCGGCGTCTCCTGGTACGCGGAGCCGGAGGTCCAGGCCGCGTTCGCGTACACCGGCGTGTGGTTCCTGCTGATCGGCGGCGTGCGCCCGGTCTTCGAGCTCCAGTCGATGCGCAGCTGGGGGCGCATGCCGCAGTCGGACGCGGACCAGCTCGCCGGCATCACCCGCGTCCCGGCGATCTTCTGGGTGGGCGTGTTCCTGGTGGTGAACCTGGCCGCGCTGGCCGCCGGCCTGCTCCTGCTGGCCGGTGGTTACCTGCCGGAGATCACGCTGAACTAGTTTCGGGTCCGGCGCGGGCCGGACCCGAAGGATCTTCTAGAGCGGGATGTTGCCGTGCTTCTTCGGCGGCAGCGTCTCCCGCTTGGTGCGGAGCGCGCGCAGCCCGCGGATCAGGTGGGCGCGCGTCTCCGACGGCCGGATCACCGCGTCCACGTAACCGCGCTCCGCCGCCACGTACGGGTTCGCCAGCGTGTCCTCGTAGTCGGCGACCAGCTCCGCGCGCAGCGCCGCCGGGTCGGCCGCGGCCGCCAGCTCCGAGCGGTAGAGGATGTTCACCGCGCCCTGCGCGCCCATCACCGCGATCTGCGCGGTCGGCCAGGCCAGGTTCAGGTCCGCGCCCAGATGCTTGGAGCCCATCACGTCGTAGGCGCCGCCGTACGCCTTGCGGGTGATCACGGTCAGCTTGGGCACGGTCGCCTCCGCGTACGCGTACAGCAGCTTCGCGCCACGCCGGATGATGCCGTCCCACTCCTGGCCGGTGCCGGGCAGGAAGCCGGGCACGTCCACCAGCGTCAGCACCGGGATGTTGAACGCGTCGCAGGTGCGCACGAACCGGGCCGCCTTCTCCGACGCCGCGATGTCCAGGCAGCCGGCCAGGTGGGTGGGCTGGTTCGCCACCACGCCGACCGGGCGGCCCTCGACCCGGCCGAAGCCGACCACGATGTTCCGCGCGTAGAGCGGCTGCACCTCGAGGAAGTCGTCGACCAAGCGCTCGATGACCCCGTGCATGTCGTACGGCTGGTTCGCCGAGTCCGGGATCAGCGCGTCGAGCTCGTCGTCCGGGGTCAGGTCGGCCTCGGCGTCGAAGACCGGCGGGTCGTCGAGGTTGTTCGACGGCAGGTAGGACAGCAGCGCCTTCACGTACTCGATCGCGTCCTCCTCGCCGGAGGCGAGATAGTGCGCGTTGCCGCTGGTCGTGTTGTGGGTGCGGGCCCCGCCGAGCTCCTCCATGCCGACGTCCTCGCCGGTCACCGTCTTGATCACGTCCGGCCCGGTGATGAACATGTGCGACGTCCGATCCACCATCACGGTGAAGTCGGTGACCGCGGGGGAGTAGACCGCGCCGCCCGCGCACGGGCCCATCACCAGCGAGATCTGCGGGATCACGCCGGACGCGCGGACGTTGCGGAAGAAGATCTCGCCGTACCGGCCGAGGCTGACCACGCCCTCCTGAATCCGCGCGCCGCCGGAGTCGTTGATGCCGATCACCGGGCAGCCGGTCTTCATGGCCAGGTCCATCACCTTGACGATCTTCTCGCCGAAGACCTCGCCGAGCGAGCCGCCGAAGACCGTGAAGTCCTGCGCGAACACGCACACCTGCCGGCCGTCGATGGTGCCGTAGCCGGTCACCACGCCGTCCCCGTACGGCCGGTTGCGCTCCTGCCCGAAGTTCGTCGACCGGTGCCGGGCCAGCGCGTCCAGCTCGACGAACGAGCCCTCGTCGAGCAGCAGCGCGATCCGTTCCCGGGCGGTCCTCTTGCCGCGCGCGTGCTGCTTCTCGACCGCGCGCGCCGAGCCCGCGTGCACGGCCTCGTCGACGCGGCGGTCCAGGTCGGCGAGCCGGCCCGCGGTGGTGTGCGGATTGACGTCGGTGTCGGTCACATCCCGGATCGTATGACTATCGGGGCGGCCGTGCGTGGCGGGATTCGCGCGGTGCCGCTCAATCGTTCGGGGGCGTACCGCCGACATCGTGCGTTTCGTTACACGTGGCGTGACGACAGGGACCCCGCGGTGACGCACTACGGCGTCGCCCTCATCGCCGGCGGCCTCGCCGCTCTCATCGCGCTCAGCCTGGCCATCCGCGCGGCGTCCCGCGCCGCCGCCCGTCGCCGCGACCCGCTCGACGGCGACGACGACCGCATCGGGCAGGCCCGCCGCGCCGCGCACATCCCCGCCCGCGAGCTGCCGCACCTGGCCGCCGCCGAGGCCGCCCGCCGCGCGAACACCCCGGCCCGCCGGTCCCGCGGCCGCGTCGTCCACCCCCGCGCCGAACAGCGGCGCCGGATCACCGCACCGACCATCCTCATCCCGGTGGTCTCCGAACTCACCCAGCTCCTCCCGGCCATCGGCCGCCGTCCCCAGGGCCGGCACACGGCCTCCCGGCCGCGCACCACCAACCCCAGAAACCAGCAGCGGTACGACGAGAAGCCGCTGCCCGCGACCCCGGAGCCCGCGCTGACTCACTCGGACCTCGAGCCCTCGACCGGATCCGCCGACGGCCGCTGGGGCGCGCGCGAGGCACGCCCGTACCCGGACGCGGACACCTACGGCCCCGCGTCGTACGCGGCGGCCGGATACGGCACGGACGCCGCCGGGATGCCGGGGCTGCGGCCGGGTGCGCCCGGCCGGCCCGCGGCCTCCGGTCCGGTGGCCGAGGCACGGCCGGCGGAGGGCGCGGGTACGCGATCGCCGCGCCCCCGTCCGGCGCCGCGGCCCGCGCCGGACGCGGCCACGCTGTCGTACTGGCCGGACGCCGGCGGGACGGCCGAGGCCGAGCCGGAGGCGGCGGACGGGCCGGGACATCCCGGTGTCACGCGGCCGGGCTGGCCGGCCGGCACGCCGGCGCCCGCCTACGACTCCGACGGGTACTACGGCGACTCCGACCGGTACGGGCGGCCCTCCGGCGGCCATGGCGCCTACCGGGGCATGCCGGCCGTGGAGCGGCGTGGCGACGAGCCCGGCCCGGACGGTGAGCGCCGCCGGCCGGCGCCGAGCGGCTCGCCCGACGCGGGCGGGTGGCACGACGGTACGTACGGTGCCGGGTTCGCCGACGCCACGACGGCCCAGACGCCGGTGTTCACGCCGGACCGGGACGGGCGCCGCGGCGCTGGTCCCGCCGGCGACGCGGTCGCGGCGTGGGAGGCGAGCACCAGCCGTACGTCCCGGCGGTCCCGGTCCGCGGTGATGGATCCGCTGGCCGCCGACGGGAACCGGCACGGCGAGCAGACCGCCGCCGGCGACCCGGCGGGTGCCTGGGACGCCCCCACCGTGCGGCCGGTGCGGGACCCGGCGCCCCGCGACCTCACGCCGGGCCGGAGCCGCGCCGCCGGACGGGATCGCCTCCCGGCCGCCGAGCAGGCGGCAAGCCCGGTCTCCGGAACGGGATACGCGGGCGGGCAGGCCTACCACCGCGAGCCGTCCGGCCAGGCCGGCGGCTTCCTCCCGGCCGGCGGCACCGCACCGCACCGCGACCGCGCCCCGGGCGCGGCCGGCGGGGACGTCTCCACGAGTTGGGCCGGCACCGACGGCCGGGCCGAGTCGACCGGCTGGGCCGGGTCCTCCGGCTGGGCGGGTGCCGACGCGTCCGCGGGCTGGGCGGGCGCCGACGTGCGGGGCGGGTCCTCGGGCTGGGCCGGTGCCGACGTGCGGAACGGGTCCTCGGGCTGGGCCGGTACCGATGTGCGGACCGGGTCCACGGGCGCGCCGGGTACCGAGGGCCGGAACGGGTCCCGGGGCTGGGCCGTCACCGACGGGCGCAACGGGTCCGCCGGCTGGACCGGGGCCGAGGACCGGAACGGGTCTTCCGGCTGGACGGAGACCGCTGCCTGGAACGCGCCGGACGGCGGCCGGTCGGCGGCCCGCACCGAGCGGGACGGCTGGAACGACGCGCCGGCCCGCGCCGGCGCCGCGGGCCGGAACCTCAACGGCCGCGGTCAGGTCCCCGGTCAGGCCGGCTCTCCGGACGGCGAGGGGTACGGCGGCCGCGAATCAGACGCGCACCGCAACGGCGGCACGGACGCGCGGTCGCTCACCGGCCGCTCGGCGCGGCGTGGCTTCCCCGCGTCGCATGGCACCGGCCCCACGCGCTCTCCCGGCATCGATCCCGCCGGGTCGCCCGGTTACGGCCCGGCGGCGTCGCCCGGCGCCGGTCCGGCGCCGTCGTCCGGTACAGGCCCGACGCGGTCTCCCTGCATCGATCCCGCCGGGTCGCCCGGCTTCGGCCCGGCGGCGTCGCCCGGCTTCGGCCCGGCGGCGTCGCCCGGCGCCGGTCCCGCGCGGTCGCCCGGCATCCGCCCCGCGGCATCGCGTGACGCCGGTCCCGCGCCGGCGCCGGGCGCCGGTGATGCGCGGCCGGCCGGCACCTCCGGGCCGCGCCCCGCGGCCCGCCGTGCCGCGGCGTCCGGGCCGCAGGCCGGGGACGCCGTCGCCAGCACGCCCAGCCGGGCCGGGCGGAAGGGCTTCGCCAACCTCGGCGACCTCGCCGAGCTCGCGAGGATCGCCGCGAACGCGGAGCGCTCCGGGGCCCGTGACGGTCGCCCGCTCGACGTGCACACGCGGCAGACGGTCTCGCTGAGCCTGCCGCGCCCGGCCGCGGCCGCCGTGGCCGCGCACCTGGCGGATCCGGCGCCGAGCGCACCGACGCCCCGGTCGACCATCTACTCCAGCCGCCACGCGGCCGGCTGACGCCGACTCACCGTTGAGCCCGGTAAGCAGTGCAAAGGCGGCGCGTAGGCTGGGCGGATGTCGTTCGCTGGGGGCGGGAGCCCGTACTCGGACCTTGGCCGCCCGCCGCTGAACGAGCGGGCCCTGCGCCGCGCGCTGCTGACCCCCGGCGCGCTGTGGCAGCGCCTGGAGGTGCGCGCCGAGACCGGCTCGACGAACGCGGACGTGGCCGACGCGGCCCGGGACGGCGCGCCGGAGGGCGTGATCATCGTGGCCGAGCGGCAGGTCGCCGGGCGCGGGCGGCTCGGCCGTAGCTGGGAGTCGCCGGCCCGGGCCGGGCTGTCGCTGAGCGTGCTGCTGCGCCCCGGTACGCCGGACGCCGCGCGCGGCTGGGCCGCGGTGCCCACGGCCGCGTACGGCTGGCTGCCGCTGCTGACCGGGGTGGCGCTGTGCGAGAGCGTGCGCCGGCTGACGGAGCTGGACGCCACGCTGAAGTGGCCGAACGACCTGCTCGTCCCGGTCGGTGACGGCGAGGGCAAGACCGCCGGCATCCTGGCCGAGGGCGTGTCCGGCGCGGTCGTGATGGGCATCGGGCTGAACGTGAGCCTGCGCGAGCACGAACTGCCCGACCGCCCGACCGGGCCGCCGGCCACGTCGCTGGTGCTGGCCGGTGCGCCGGACGCGGACCGGGAGCCGCTGCTCAAGGCGTTCCTGCGGAGCTTCGCGGACTGGTACGCGCGGTGGCGTGCGGCCGGCGGCGACCCGGAGGCGAGCGGGCTGCGCGCGGCGTACCGGGAGCACTGCGGCACGATCGGGCGCCGGGTGCGCGTGCTGCTGCCGGACGGCGCGGACGTGTCCGGCTACGTGACCGGCGTGGACGACGACGCGCGGCTGCTGCTGCGCACGCCCGAGGGCGACCGTCCGCTCGCCGCCGGCGACGTCGTGCACCTGCGCTGACCGCGCGCTCCCCGTCGTACCCGCGAAGCGGTTTTGCGCTGTTCTTCGGATGATCGTGACCCTGCGTCGGAGGTCTGGCACGGACCCGCTAGCGTGCGACCGACATCAGGTGTGCGAGGAGGATCACCGTGGCGTTTCCGGAGGACGTGCTCACCAGCGACGAGCACGTCGTGTTGCACCTTCACCCGCACTGGAAGGCGCTGATCGGACCGGTGACGGTCACCGTGCTCGCGGTCGCGGCCGCCGGTGCGAGCTTCCTGCTGCCCGAGGGCTGGATGGTGGCGCAGCTGGCGATCGCCGTGGTGGCGGTCGTGCTGCTCGGGTGGCTGGCGCTGTGGCCGTTCCTGGTCTGGCGCACCACGCACTACGTGTTCACGAACGAGCGGGTGCTGCTGCAGAAGGGCGTGCTCAACCGGGACCGCCGGGACATCCCGCTCTCCCGGGTGAACGACCACTCGATGACGCAGCGCCTCACCGAGCGGATGCTCGGCTGCGGCACGCTCACCATCGAGTCGGCCGGTGAGCGCGGCCAGTCGGTGCTGACCGACATCCCGCGCATCGAGCAGGTGCAGACCACGCTGTACGAACTGGTCGAGGCGGACCGGGACAAGCACACGCTCGGCGACGACGAACTGCGGGAGGCGCTGAAGGGCGGCGGCCTCACCCAGGAGAAGCCGGCTTAGGCGGCCGACCGCTTCAGGAACCAGCCACGGAACCGGAGGCGGAGCACATCCTCCTCCGGGTATCCGGCCGGGTCGAGGCGGCTCATCGTCCCCTCGAGCGTGACCGTGCCGAGCCCGGGCCGGGCGCTGGACGGCCGGCGGCCGAGCACCTCCAGCCGCGTGCCGAGCTGGTCGCCGCCGCGGACCGGTGCCAGCCAGCGCAGCTCCTCGATGCCGGGCGAGGCGTCGGCGGCGGCGCGCTGGAGCACGTGCTCCACGTACGCGCGCATGAACAGCGCGGCCGTGAACCAGCCGCTCGCGATGAGCCCACGGTACGGGCTGCGCGCGGCCAGGTCGCCGTCCACGTGGTACCACTGCGGGTCGAACCGCTCCGCGAACGTGATCATCTCGACCTCGTCGACGGCCGTCACCCCGAGGTCGAACACGAGCCCCGGGGTGAGGTCCTCGAAGAACACGTCCGCCGGCTCACCCGTGCCGGACAGGATCACCGTGCCGGTCAGGACGTCGGGTTCGGGATGACGGCGTTGCTATCCGCGGTCCGCTGCTGAGGGGCGACCGCGGTCACGCCATTTGGGCGTGGCTCGGCGTCCTTGCCCGTACCGTCCCGGTCGTGGTGGGTCGAGTGCTCGGCCAGCTCCGCGGTGAGGTCCAGGTCGGCCATCGCGTGCGGGTCGATGTGGTCGATGTGCAGGTGGTCGACCTGGCCGGCCGGCACCTTGCGGAACACGAACGTCCGGTACGACCAGAAGCGGAACAGCGTGCCCAGCACCTGACCGCCGAACTTGGCGATGTTCAGCGCGACCAGGGTCTCGACGCCGAGCCCGTACTTGAACGCGGCCAGCACGCCGGACTCGATGCCGAGCGCGACGGCGTTGAAGAAGAAGAAGAGCAGGTACTCGCGGTGCAAGCCCTCCTTCGGCCGGTCCCGGTAGGTCCAGTGCCTGTTCATCAGGTACGACGTCAGGGTCGCGATGCCGGTCGCGATGACGTTCGCCTTCAACTGCCCGCCCTGCATCACGGTCAGGATCAGGATGTTGAAGATGGCGAAGTTGATTCCGAAGTTGACCCCACCGACGATGCCGAACTTGGCCGCCTCGCGGATCAGCTTCTGCCACCGTTCCGGCAGCAGACGGAGAAGACGCATTCGGCCACCTTACGACAGGTTGTCGGTAGTGAGCGGGGGACGGGGCGGTAGCAAATCGATTGCGGTGTTCTTAGTCACGTTCCGTACTTTCCGCAGGTACAGGCGGTGGCGCGCTGGCTACGAAAACGAACGTCCGGTACGACCAGAACCGGACGAGCGTGCCGAGCGCGGTGCCCAGGAACTGGGCGGAGAGGTAGTCCGCGACCTCCGTCCGGAAAACCGGCCAGACGGACCCGAGCCCGTAGTGGGTGAACGCCAGTGTGCCGAGCGCCACACCAATTCCGACCAGGTTGAAGAAGAAGTAGAGACCGTACTCGCGGGCGAGACCGGACCGCTCCCGGTGCCGCCAGGTCCAGAACCGGTTGCCGAAGAACGCCAGCGTGGCGGCGATCGACGCGGCGATCGCCTTCGACGTGAGCGTCTCGATGCCGAGCCCCTGCAGGCACAGCGCGTAGATCGCGAAGTCGACCACGAACGCGATGCCGCCCACCACGCCGAACTTGCCGATCTCCTGGACGAGGTGGCCGAACCGGGCCCAGAGCGTACGCATCCGGCCAGCGTACTCAGGTGCGCGCGTGTCTCATCCGCACGCGGCACCGGCCGCCGTTGACCTCGCTCAGCTCGCCCACCCGCAGCGCGCACTGGCGGCAGCGGGCCAGGTGGTGGCCCACCTTGGTGCGCTCCCGCGCGGAGAGCCGCGCCCGCAGGTAGCCGCCGAGCCGGTCGCTGGTCCACCGGCAGTCCGCGGACGCCACGCCGGCCAGGTGCTCGCGCAGGTAGCCCTGGCGCAGCCCCTCCCGCGCGCGGTGCGCCAGGACCGCGGCCGCGTTCGGCGTGAGCCCGAGCAGCGGTGCGACCTGGCTCGGCGTGGCGCCCTCCACCTCGGTCCGCCACAGCACCTCCCGCCAGCGGGCCGGCAGCTTGCGGAACGCGCGCGCCGCGTAGGCCTGCTCCAGCGCGGCGAGCGTGGGATCGGGGAAGGGCTCGCTCACGTCGTACCGCGTCAGGTCGTCGGTGAACTGGAGCCGCCGGTCCCGGCGTGCCCGGTGGTAGCAGACGTGTCGCAGCGTGGTGCTCAGGTAGGCGCGGAAGGCCAGCTGCGGGCCCTGGCCCGCGCGCAGCTTCGCCAGCACCTTGGCGAACGTCTCCGCGACCAGGTCCTCGACGTCGGCCGGGTCGCGGACCAGGGTGCGGGCCAGCGCGCGGGCCGCGTCCGAGTGACGCTCCCAGAGCGTGCCGTAGGCGGAGCGGTCGCCGGCGCGGACCGCGTCGAGGAGCGCCGCGTCCTCGACCGCGGAGTCCAGCGACTCCAGCCCCAGCGAAGGGTCCGCGGGGACGCCCGCGGGCTTCGCGGGTTTCCCGGATGAGACGGAAGAGTGATCAGTGCCCATTGCTTGCCTCCTGAAGACGGGGTTGGGGAGGTACGCCTGGGATGTCGGATGACTCCGAGCTTATGGCAAAAAGTCCGGATTGTGCAGACCCGGTCCCTCCCCGGAAGTTCTTGCGCAGACCTGCGTGCCCGGCCGTGAAAAACACCGCGAAAGTGCAGCAGGACCGCAATCTGTGCACTTGTTCACCGAACGGCCACGCTGACCTGAAACGTCATTCGCCTTACGCTGTGGAGAACTCCCGTGACGGCCCCAGGCGTGAGCGTGTCGTGCTTACGCCCGGTCTCCGTACACGCGAACGGTCAGCGTCGACCTAAGGAGATCCGCCATGTCAGCCCCCGCCACAGGCCACCGAGATCTGCTCACCTGGGTCCAGCAGGTCGCCGACCTGACGATGCCGGACCGCATCGTCTGGTGCGACGGATCCGACGACGAGTACCGCCGGCTCACCGACGAGCTGGTCGAGACCGGCACGCTGGTCCGGCTCGATCCCGGGCGCCGGCCCGCGTCCTTCTGGGCGCGCACCGACCCGTCGGACGTCGCCCGGGTCGAGGAGCGCACGTTCATCTGCTCGCCCGACGAGGCCGACGCCGGCCCCACCAACAACTGGGTGGCGCCGGACGAGATGAAACGGACGATGACCGCGCTGTACCGCGGCGCCATGCGTGGTCGTGCCATGTACGTGATTCCTTTTTGTATGGGTCCCTTGGACGCCGAGGATCCCAAATTCGGAGTCGAAATCACGGACAGCGCGTACGTCGTGGCCTCCATGCGCATCATGACGCGCATGGGCACGGCGGTGCTGGAGGCGATGGGGACGGACGCGGAGTACGTCCGGGCGCTGCACTCGGTGGGCGCGCCGATCGAGCCCGGCGACGCGGACGTGCCGTGGCCGTGCAGCCGGACCAAGTACATCTCGCACTTCCCCCAGACGCGGGAGATCTGGTCGTACGGCTCCGGCTACGGCGGCAACTCGCTGCTCGGCAAGAAATGCTACGCGCTGCGGATCGCCAGCGTGCTGGCCCGCGACGAGGGCTGGCTGGCCGAGCACATGCTGATCATCAAGGTGACCTCGCCGGACGGTCGGGTGCGTCACATCGCGGGCGCGTTCCCGTCCGCCTGCGGCAAGACCAACCTGGCCATGCTCGACCCCGCGCTGCCCGGCTGGAAGGTCGAGACGATCGGCGACGACATCGCCTGGATGCGATTCGGGCCCGACGGCCGCCTGTACGCGGTCAACCCGGAGTCCGGGCTGTTCGGCGTCGCGCCCGGCACCGGCTGGACCACGAACGCGAACGCCATGCGCACGCTCGCCCGCGGCAACGCGATCTTCACGAACGTGGCGCGCACGGACGACGGCGACGTCTGGTGGGAGGGGATGGGCGACCCGCCCGCGCACCTCACCTCGTGGACGGGCGCCTCCTGGACGCCCGGCTCGGACGAGCCGTCGTCGCACCCGAACAGCCGGTTCTGCGTACCGATCGGGCAGTGCCCCACGCTGGCGCCGGAGTACCACGACCCGCGCGGCGTGCCGATCGACGCGATCCTGTTCGGCGGCCGGCGCAAGACCACGGTGCCGCTGGTCGCGGAGGCGCGGGACTGGAACCACGGCGTCTACCTCGGCGCCACGCTCTCCTCGGAGACCACCGCGGCCGCGGCCGGCGAGGTCGGCGTGGTGCGCCGCGACCCGATGGCGATGCTGCCGTTCATCGGCTACCACGCCGGTGACTACGTCAGCCACTGGATCTCGCTGGGCAAGTCGGCCCCGGCCGCGGCACTGCCGAAGATCTTCTACGTCAACTGGTTCCGGCGGGACGAGGACGGCGGCTTCCTCTGGCCCGGGTTCGGCGAGAACATCCGCGTGCTCAAGTGGATCACCGAGCGGCTGGACGGCCGTGGCGCCGCCGTCGACACCCCGATCGGCCTGGTCCCGCCGCCGTCCGCGATCGACGTCTCCGGCCTGCCGGCCACGGACCTGGAGGCGGCGCTGCGCGTCGATCCCGAGGAGTGGCGCGCGGAGCTTCCGCTGATCACGGAGTGGTTCGAGCGGTTCGGCACCAAGCTGCCGGCCGTGCTGTGGGCCGAACTGGACGCGCTCAAGGCCCGTCTCGGCTGATCCGCCGCCCGCGGCGGACGGCCGGGTGGCCGGCCGTCCCCCGCGTGGCCGGATTGTGACGTTTTCCTGAGCGCCCAGATCCGGATGAAGGGCGCTTTTGCGGTGTAATCGCCCTGGCGTGTCTTGCCACGATGGCTAGGCTGCGTGGTGATGAATCTGCGGAACCTCGCCTACGGCCTCTACGAACGGCGCCTGACCAGGAAACTGGT
Organism: Catenuloplanes atrovinosus; assembly: GCF_031458235.1. NCBI lineage: Bacteria > Bacillati > Actinomycetota > Actinomycetes > Micromonosporales > Micromonosporaceae > Catenuloplanes > Catenuloplanes atrovinosus. The sequence goes on from NZ_JAVDYB010000001.1 coordinate 8,453,440, forward strand.
CGGCAAGCCGGTGCCCCGGCACGTGGGCGTCATGTGCGACGGCAACCGCCGGTGGGCCAAGGAAATGGGCTTCATCGACCCCAACGACGGCCACCGCGTCGGTGCCGAGCGGATCAAGCATCTGCTCGACTGGTGCGACCAGGCCGGCATCGAGCACGTCACGCTCTACCTGCTGGCCACGGACAACCTGCGGCGGCCCGCCAAGGAGCTGGACCCGCTGCTCAAAATCATCGAGGTTCTCGGCACCGAGCTGGCCGAGGAGGGCAACCCGTGGCGCCTGCGCATGGTCGGCGCCATGGACGTGTTGCCGGTGGAGACCGCCACCGCGCTCAAGGCCGCCGAGGAGAAGACGCGCACCCGCTCCGGCGGCGTCGAGGTCAACTTCGCGGTCGGTTACGGTGGCCGCCGTGAGATCGCCGACGCGGTCCGCTCCCTGCTCTCCGAGCACGCCCGCGCCGGCGGCACGATCGAGGAACTGGTCGAGGTCCTCGACGTCGACCACATCGCCGAACACCTCTACACCCGAGGCCAGCCCGACCCCGACCTGATCATCCGGACCAGCGGCGAGCAGCGCCTCTCCGGCTTCCTTCTCTGGCAGTCCGCCCAGTCCGAGTTCTACTTCTGCGACGCCAACTGGCCCGACTTCCGCCGCACCGACTTCCTCCGCGCCCTCCGCGCCTACGGCGACCGCCAGCGCCGCTTCGGCGCGTAGCCCCGACGCGGCACCGGGGCCGCCGGCCGCTCCTGTGCGAGACCGCCGCCGTCCGGCGGGCGGCTTCCGCACAGGCGGGACCGCGGCTTCCGGCAGGCAGCGACCTTCTGGCGGCGGCACTGAGTGCCTGATCAATCGCTATTGAGCGCCCGATCAATCGCTATTGAGCGCCCGATCAGGCACTCCTGAGCGCCCACTCATCCGCACGGTCAGGCGTTGGCCTTGAGGATGCGGACGGCGTCGGCGAGGAAGGCGCCCACCGCGACCGGCGACTCGATCGTGAAGTCGGCCGCGTCGGAGACCTCCTGGCCGGTCTCGTCCGAGCTGGCCACCGCCACGCAGACCCCCAGGAAACCGGGCTCCACGGCGGTGCGGGCGCGGAGCGCGTCGAAGGCCTTGATGTCCGACACGTCGTCCCCGAAGTACCACGCGCAGCCGACGGACAGCACCGCCTCGCTGATCACGAAGCCCTTGTCCCGGTCGACCGGCGGCTTCAGCTCGATGACCTTGCGGCCGAGCTGCACCTTGAGGCCGCGCCGCTCCGCCTCGGCGTGCGCCCACGCCTCGATCTCGGCGGCGTGTTCCGGGGTCTTGCGCCAGTGCAGCGCCACGGACAGGCGCTTGAACTCCACATATGCCTTCTCGCCGAGGGCGGACGACGCGGCGGCGGCGACCTCCTCGACGACCGGCACCCAGGGGAGCGCGGCCGGCTCGGTGACGGTCTCGCCCTTGCCGTGGCTGCGCTCCAGGCCGTACAGCCCGAAGAGGTCGACCTCGGAGAGGGTGCCGAACCGGTCGCGCAGGAAGTCGACCGGGCGGGCGGAGACGATGGCGACGCGGCGGACGAGGCGGGAGAGTGCGTCGAGCGCCTCGAGCACCTCGGGCACCGGCTGGGACGCGCCGGGGTCGTCGGTGATCGGCGACAGGACGCCGTCGAAGTCGAAGAAGAGGGCGCAGTCAGCCGCACGGTTCGCGGTGGCCTGCCACGCCTCGGTGGGGGTTATCCGGTTCGACGACACGCCGGTCAGCGTACCCGCATGCGAGCACCCCGACCGAGTGAACGGCCGCTCATTCACTGCGTCGAAAATCAGTCTTGACAGTACGTGAATGCCTTCACTCATCGCTGGCCAGCACCTACGGGGCGGCAAAACGTAACCTTGCGCATCTGGTCGTAGTCGCAATGTGCAGTTAGCGTCTTACTCACGGCACGGGGTTTTCCCGAGCCGTCCGGCCGGCCCGGACCTGCGACGGAGTGCGCCACGGGGCCCGCATCCGACCCCGTGACGAAAGGGCCACCGGAGGAGGCGGATTGCGGGCGGGGTTCGGGTGCACGCCCGTTCGGAGCAGGCCTGTGACGATCCGTCCAACCACTTCTCGGGCCGACCACGACCCGACCGCCCTCCCAGTGTCCGAGTCCGCGACCGACGCCCACGAGATGGACGAGGCGGCGGGGACCACGGACGGGGAGCCTCCTCAAGCGCCGCTCTCCCAGGTCTTCGTCCTGGACACGTCGGTGCTGCTGTCCGATCCCGCGGCGTTCCACCGCTTCGCCGAGCACGAGGTGGTCCTGCCCCTCGTGGTCATCACGGAGCTGGAGGGCAAGCGCAGCCACCCCGAACTGGGCTGGTTCGCGCGGCAGTCCCTGCGACTCCTCGACGACCTGCGGATCAAGCACGGCCGGCTGGACCAGCCCGTGCCCGCGAACGACGTCGGGGGCACGCTGCGCGTCGAGCTCAACCACTCGGACGACACGATCCTGCCGCACGGGTTCAGGAACGAGTCGAACGATGCCCGCATCCTCTCCGTGGCGCTCAACTTCGCGGCCGAGGGCCGCGACGTGACGCTGGTCTCCAAGGACATGCCGCTGCGGGTCAAGGCGGCGTCCGTCGGTCTGGTGGCGGACGAGTACCGCCACGGTCAGGCGATGGACGCGACCTGGACGGGCATGGCCGATCTGGAGCTGTCCGAGGAGGAGGTGCAGCGGCTCTACTCCGGGGAGGCGCTCGACCTGGACGAGGCGGCGGGGAAGCCGGTGCACACTGGTCTCGTCGTGCATTCGCCGCGCGGTTCCGCGCTGGCGCGCGTCATGCACGACAAGACCGTCCGGCTGGTACGTGGTGACCGCGAGGCGTTCGGCCTGCGTGGCCGGTCCGCCGAGCAGCGGATCGCGCTGGACCTGCTGCTGGACGAGTCGATCGGGATCGTGTCGCTGGGCGGCCGGGCCGGCACCGGCAAGTCGGCGCTGGCGCTCTGCGCGGGCCTGGAGGCCACGATGGAGCGGAACCGGCACAAGAAGGTGGTGGTCTTCCGCCCGCTGTACGCGGTGGGCGGTCAGGAACTGGGCTACCTGCCCGGCTCCGAGGCGGAGAAGATGTCGCCCTGGGCGCAGGCCGTCTTCGACACGCTGGGCGCGGTGGTGCACGAGAACGTGATGGAGGAGGTCATGGCGCGCGGCATGCTCGAGGTGCTGCCGCTGACCCACATCCGCGGCCGGAGCCTGCACGACGCGTTCGTGATCGTGGACGAGGCGCAGTCGCTGGAGCGGAACGTGCTGCTGACCGTGCTGTCCCGGATCGGTCAGGGCTCGCGCGTGGTGCTCACCCACGACGTCGCGCAGCGTGACAATCTGCGAGTGGGTCGTCACGATGGGGTCACGGCGGTGATCGAGGCGCTGAAGGGGCATCCGATCTTCGCGCACGTGACGCTGACCCGATCCGAGCGGTCACCGATTGCTGAGGTGGTCACGGACCTGCTGGAGGACATCCCACGATAGTTGACCTCGATCAACTGTGATATGTCCTAGTCTGAGGGCATTTTGGTGTGCTACATGTCACAAAAGTGCCTGAGGATTTCGTTTACGCCTTGCGCTGGGTGAGGGTGGTCGGCGAGCGCTCGTCGCGACCCTTGCCGCCGGAGATCATCCTTCGGCCCACCCGGACCACACCGATCCGGGTGGCAGCGAGGCCGATTCCACCGAGTCGGGGGCGCTCGCGGCGTGGATTCGTCACGCTCCGTGGTTGGTCGATGAGGGCCGTCCGCGCCGCGTCCTTGCCCCCGACGAAGGGACCCCTTCGTGAGTCCGCTGTGGAGCCGTTACGGTGTCCGCTCGGCGTCCGTCGCCCTCCTCCTCTCCGGAGTCGCCGGCGGCGTGTACCTGAGCCAGGACCGTGAGATTCAACAGCAGAGCGTCTCCGCGCAGGCCGAGTTCGATGCCACGCTCGCCGAGGAGCGGTACATCAAGGATCGGCACGCCGAGTACACCAAGGTGCACGCCCAGGAGGCCGAGTCCGAGCGGCTCGCCGCCGAGAAGGCGGCCGAGGCCGCCCAGGCCGCCGCCAAGCGCGCCGCCGCCGCCGAGGAGTCCGCCAGCCGCAAGGCCGAGCGGGAGAAGGCGGAGAAGGAGGCCGCGGAGCGGGCGAAGGCCGAGGAGGAGGCCGCCGCGAACGAGGACGACGGCGGTTCCTCGGAGCCGGTGCCGTTCAGCGGCCCGATCCCCGAGTCGTGCGCCGAGTTCAGCGGCAACCGCGCCACCGGCTGCGCGATCATGCTGGACCAGGGCTTCGGCATCGACCAGTTCCCGTGCCTGGACAAGCTGTGGACCAGGGAGTCCGGCTGGAACCACACGGCGACCAACCCGAGTTCCGGCGCCTACGGCATCCCGCAGGCGCTGCCGGGCCCCAAGATGGCGTCCGCGGGCGGCGACTGGGAGTCCAACCCGGCGACGCAGATCAGCTGGGGCCTCGGCTACATCAAGGGCCGCTACGGCACCCCGTGTGAGGCCTGGGCGCACTCGGAGAGCGTCGGCTGGTACTAGCCCGCAGCGGGCATGAGCTGCCGGAAGGGCGCGTGAGCGGTTCGCTCGCGCGCCCTTCGCGTTCCCGAAGATCGCCTGAAAAGCGCCATCCGTCGTATACGCCCACTTATGCTGCCAGGGATGTCACGATACGTCCCGAAGCGCGCGCTCGCCGTACCGCTGCTGCTGCTCCTCGCCCTGGTCCTTCCGGTGTCCGCCGGGGCGCCGCCGGCCGCGGCCGCGCGCCACGAGCCGGAGGTGGTCGGCGGTGACCTGGCCCGGGCCGGCCAGTTCCCATGGGTCGTGCGGCTCTCCGCGGCCTGCGCCGGCACGCTGGTCGCGGCGCGGGTGGTGCTGACCGCCGCGCACTGCGTCGCCGGCATGCCGATCGAAGGACTCTCGGTCACGGCCGGCACCGTGGACCTGGACGACGCGCGGGCCCACCGGGTGCGGGTCACGCGCGCGATCGTGGCCCCGGGGTTCACGCAGGTCACCGACGGGGACGACTGGGCGCTGCTACGACTGGACCGTGAGCTGCGCCTTCCGACGATCCCGGTCAACGACGCACCGGGGTACGACACCGGCCGGTTCACCGTGATCGGCTGGGGCGCCACCGCCGAGGACCAGGCACAACAGCGCAGGCTGCGGTACGTCGAGGTGCCGCTGGTCGCGGACCGCCGGTGCGTCGCCGCGTATCGCGAGGCCGGATACACGTACCGGCCGGACGAGATGCTCTGCGCCGGATATCCCGAGGGTCCGCGGCGCGACGCCTGCTACGGCGACTCCGGCGGCCCGCTGGTGCGGCGCGACCCGTACGGCGGATGGCGGCAGGTCGGCGTGGTGAGCTGGGGCATCGGCTGCGCGCGCCCCGGCCTGGCCGGCGTCTACACCCAGCTCTCCACGCACGCGCCCGACCTGAGGGCGGCGCTGTCCGCGCTGCGCTGAGCGTCGCCTGTGACCTCAGCCGCCCGGGTGGCGCGAAGCGCAACCGCCTGGTAGCTCTTTGAGTTGTGAGCTACTACGCGGACCAGGATGCCGCCGGTCGGTTCGGCACCGACGCGTTCTACGCCGCGATCGGCCGGGCGTTCGTGGCGATGTGCGCGGTGGTCCCGCTGCTGTTCGTCATCGAGGCGCTCGACGTCTTTCTCCGGCTCGGCCTGGACTACTCGCTGGGCATCCTGCCCTACCACGTGGAGGGCCTGGACGGCATCGTCTTCGCCCACTTCCTGCACGCGGACTGGGATCACCTCTACGGCAACAGCATCCCGCTGATTCTGCTCGGCACGTTCGTGCTGGCCGCGGGCGGCAAGCGGTTCATCTGGTCGACCGCACTGATCATGGCGGTCTCCGGCGTCGGCGTCTGGTTCACCGGCAGCCCGGACACGGTGGTGGTCGGCGCCAGCGGCGTCATCTTCGGCTACCTGGGCCTGCTGTTCACCCGCGGCATCGTGGAGCGCAGCTGGTGGAACCTGGGCGTGGTGCTGCTGATCGGCCTGCTCTACGGCTGGTCACTGCTCGGCATCCTGCCCACGAACAGCTCGATCTCCTGGCAGGGGCACCTGTTCGGCCTGATCGGCGGCGCGGTGGCGGCGATCCTCTTCCGCCGCCGCTCGCCCGCCGTGGGCCACGTCGCCGACTAGGGCGCGCCCGGTGGACCTCGCCGCAGGCCGGCGACGATCCGCCGGGCACGCCCTGAGGGGACACCCCGGCCGCCCGGGATGTCCCCTCGCGGGTCAGCCGGTGACGCAGGTGGAGCCGTTGAGCGCGTACGCGGTCGGGGCCGCGCTGTCGCCGGTGTGCGTGGCCTGGAAACCGATGGTGACCGAGCCGCCCGGCGGCAGTTGGGCGTTGTGTCCCACGTTCGTCGCGGTGACCCGCCCGGTCGTGGGCGCGTAGCCGGCGTTCCACCCGTTGGTGATGGTCTGGCCCGCCGGGAGGGTGAACGCGAGGCTCCAGCCGTTCATCGCCGAGCCGCCGGTGTTCGTGACCGTGAGATTCGTGGTCAGGCCGGTGTTCCACGCGGTGACGGTGCCGGCCACCCGGCAGGCCGTGCCGGCCGGCGGGGTCGAGGTCGGCGGCGTGACCGGCGGCGTGACCGGGGGAGTGACCGGCGGCGTGGTCGGGGTGGTGACGCTGCCGAACTGGCTGAAGAACCGCCACACCTCGGGGCCCACCCAGGACGTCGAGGCGTTGCGGTCGGTCGGCAGCGGCACGTGGTCGCCGTCGAACGCCGCCCACTGCACCGGGTACCCGGCCCGGCAGCCCGCGTACGCCGTGGTGATGTGGGTGCCGCTGCCCGAGGCCGGCTCCGGCGGGTTCTGCGCCGCACAGCCGTTGGCCCGGACGAACGTGTCCCGCAGCGAGCGCCCCATCGAGATGTTCAGCACGCTGTCGCGGATGCCGTGGATGCCGAAGTAGGCGACCGGCTGCGAGGCGGTGGAGCAGCCGCCGCTGAGGTTGGCACCGGCGATCGGCGCCACCGCCCGGAACACGTTCGGCCGGGCGCAGGCGAGCGCGAAGCTCATCGCGCCGCCGTAGCTGAAGCCCAGCGCGAACCGCTGCGACGTCTCGACGCACAGGTCGTTCTCGACCACCCGGAGGATGTCGTCGACCAGCGTGACGTCCCGGCCGCCGGTGTTCGCCCAGCCCGCGTCCAGGCCCTGCGGCGCCACGAAGATCGCCGTGTTGTTCGCCTGCTGCTGGAGCCCGTAGAAGCCGTTGCCGACCACGTCGTTCGCGCTGCCGTTCAGCCAGTGCAGGCCGACGACCAGCCGATAGGCCCGGCTGCTGGTGTAGCCGGCCGGCAGCCGCAGGATGTACGTGCGGGACTGCCCGCTGCTGGAGATCGTGTACGTCCCGTCGCGCAGCGTCGGGTTCTTGCCGCAGCCGGCCGAGCCGGCCAGGACGTCCGCCTGCCCGGCCGACGCCGTGCCGCCGGCGAGCACCGTCGCGCCGGCGCCGATCAGCATCGCGGCGGCGACGGCCGTGCCGAGAAGGTGGCGTGTGAATGCGCCTCGCCGTGTCATCGAGGTCTCCTCCCCCTATCGGGAATGCGTGGTGCGGATGTGCGCCGTTTCCGTGGAGTGGCGCATTCTCGTCGGCCATGACGCGCTTTTGTGAAAATGGCGCCCGGCTCACGTGGGACCGGATGGGCCGATCGGACGCGTGGCACTTAGCGTGCTCCACGGGCGGCGAACTGTCAATCGAAGGATGTCGATCGGGTCGAGGCCTCGCGGGAGGCGGTCTACAGTCGTGATCGACCGTCGTCAGGACCCCGCCGGAGCCGCGTGTGACCAGCCCGTACGACATCGACGAGATCTTTCCGGAGGACGCGGCCGGCGCGGTGCGGCTGCCCCGCCGCCAGACCGGGAACTCGCCCCAGGATCTCGCCGTGACCCTGTTGGCCGACTACACGCTGCGTACCCGCGCCTGGCTGCCGTCCGCGGCGATCGTCACGCTGCTGGGCGAGGCCGGGGTGAGCCCGGCCGGCGCGCGGACCGCGATCAGCCGGCTCGCCCGCCGCGGCGTGCTGGAGGGGCGCCGGCACGGGCGGCAGAGCTCGTACCGGCTGACCGCGGCGGCGGCCGGGTTCCTGATCGCCGGGGGCGGCGCGATCGTCTCGCCGGTCGACGGCGGCGCGCCGTGGGACGAGCACTGGACACTGGTCGCGTTCTCGCTGCCGCAGGCGGAGACCGCCCGGCGCCGCGGGCTGCGCGCCCAGCTGCGCTGGATGGGGTACGCGCCGCTGTACGACGGGCTGTGGGTGTCGCCGCGCGCGCTCACCGCGGAGGCCCGGGCGCACCTGGAGCGGCTGGCGCACGGCGCGCTGACCGTGTTCCGCGCCCGGCACGTCGACGTCGGCGCGGCGGGCGGGCGCGCGCCGATCGACGCCTGGGACACCGCGGCCGTCGCCGCCGAGTACGACGCGTTCATCCGGCGCTGGCGCGCGACGCGGCCCCGGGTGGACGCCGGGCACATCGCGGGCGCGGAGGCGGTGCGGGTGCGTACCGAGGTGATGGACGACTACCGGCGGCTGCCGATCCTGGACCCGGGCCTGCCCGCGCCGCTGCTGCCGGCCGGCTGGCTCCGCGAGCCGGCCCGGGACCTGTTCGCCGCGGTCTACGACGGGCTGGCCCACGCGGCGGAGCGGCACGTGCGCGCGGTCGCCGCCGGCGGGCCGGCCCGGGACGTCCGCGCGCACACCGTGGCCGAGCTGGCCGCCGGGCTGGCGGACTGAGTGCCGGAAAATACCGATTGGCGATTGATGAAAAGCGCGCCGGAAATGTATTTCGAAGAAGTGTTATAAGCGGCGTGATCGATAGGTCGCGTTCCCATCGCCGTTCGGCCGGAAAGGCGATTCCTCCCCTTGACCCTTCGATCATCGGGTCGTAGCGTGCGCATACACCGCCGTAAATTTCCGGTCGAGAATCGATAGTTTCGGTCCGATATCCGGCGATGTTCTCGGGAGGGGGATCTGGTGAGGCGATGGAGTCGTAGGTCGGTGCTGGGCCTGGCCGGTGCCGGGACCGCCGGTCTGGTGCTGGGCGGGTGCGGGGGCGGCAGCGGATCCGGCACGGGCACGACGATCCGGTGGTGGCACATCGCCAACACCGATCCGATGCTCTCCGAGTGGGCGAAGATGGCCCGCCGGTTCGAGGCGGACCACCCCGGCGTGACGATCGAGATCACGGCGCTGGAGAACGAGGCGTTCAAGACCAAGCTGACCACCAACATCCAGGCCGGCGACCCGCCGGACATCTTCCACACCTGGGGCGGCGGCGTCCTCGCCCAGCAGGCCGAGGCCGGGCTGATCAAGGACCTCACGGCCGACGTCGGCGGGTGGCGGGACACGCTGATCCCGGCCGCGCTGGACGCCTACACCATCGACGGCAAGGTCTACGGCTCCGCGGTGGACACCGGCATGGTCGGCTTCTGGTACAACAAGGAACTGTTCGCGCGGGCCGGGGTGACCGCGCCGCCGGACACCTGGGCCGGTCTGCTCGACGTGGTGCGCCGGCTCAAGGCCGCGAACGTCACGCCGATCGCGCTGGCCGGCAAGGAGAAGTGGCCGGGGCACTACTACTGGTCCTACCTGGCACTGCGCATCGGCGGGCTGGACCTGATGCGGCAGGCCGGGGACGACAAGGACTTCAGCCGGCCCGACTTCGTGGCCGCGGGCGCGCGCCTGTCCGAGCTGGTCGCGCTCCAGCCGTTCCAGACCGGCTTCCTCGCCGCGGGTTACTCCACCGCGGACGGCCAGGCCGCCACCATGGGCAACGGCAAGGCCGCCATGGAGCTGATGGGCCAGTGGGCGCCGACCGTGCAGAACGACAACTCGGTCGGCCGGAAGGGGCTCGGCGACCGGCTGGGCTTCTTCCCGTTCCCCGCCGTCGAGGGCGGCAAGGGCCGGATCACCGACGCGTTCGGCGGCGGTGGCGGATTCGCGGTCGGCATGAACGCGCCGGCCGAGGCGATCGAGTTCCTCCGGTTCATCGCCCAGCCGGACAACGCCCGCATCGAGGCGCGGACCGCGGGCGTGCTGCCCGTGGTGGCCGCCGCGCAGGACGCCGTCACCGACCCGAACCTCAAGCTGGTGGCGCGGACGCTGGCCACCTCGACCGGCTTCCAGCTCTACCTCGACCAGACGTTCGCGCCCGCGGTGGGCCAGCAGGTCAACGACAGCGTGGCCGAGCTGCTGGCCGGCCAGGCGACGCCCGAGGAGGTGGCCGCGGCCATCACCACCGCGGCGAAGCAGGGCTGACGCGCGGTGGTCACCATCGAGCGGCCGGTCACCGCGACGCGCGCGCCGGCCGGACCCCGGCCGCGCCGCCGGCGCCCCTGGCCGACGATCGCGGTGTTCCTGGCCCCGGCGCTGCTGCTGTTCGGCCTGCTGGTGCTGGCGCCGATCGCGGTCGCCGGGTACGCCAGCTTCTTCACCTGGAACGGCTTCGGCGTACCCACGGAGTTCGTCGGCGCCGAGAACTTCCGGCGGCTGCTGGCGGACGAGGTCTTCGCCGGCGACCTGCGGCGCACCCTGCTGCTGGTCGGCCTCTCCATCGGCGTGCAACTGCCGTTCTCGCTGGCCCTGGCGATGCTGCTGCACCAGCCGCTGCGCGGGCGGCGGGCGTACCGCCTGGTGTTCTTCGCGCCGTACGTGCTGTCCGAGGTGGTCACCGCGGTGCTGTTCACCATGATCTTCTCGCCGAATCAGGGCCTGGCCAACCACGTCACCCGGCTGATCGGCCTCGGCGATCTGGGAGCGACCTGGCTCGCCGACACCCGTACCGTGATGTTCTCGCTGTTCCTGGTCATCTCCTGGAAGTACTTCGGGTTCCACACGCTGCTCTACCTGGCCGCGCGGCAGGGCATCCCGCAGGAACTGCACGACGCGGCCGCCACCGACGGCGCCGGCCCGTGGCGGGCGTTCCGGCACATCACCCTGCCGCTGCTCGGCCCGACCATCCGGATCAGCGTGTTCCTGTCGGTGCTCGGCACCATCCAGCTGTTCGACATGGTCTGGGTGCTCACCGGCGGCGGCCCGATCCGCTCCTCCGAGACGCTCGCTGTCACCATGTTCCAGGAGGGCTTCAAGCGCTTCCAGGTCGGCTACGCCAGCGCGATCAGCATGGCGATCTTCCTGATCAGCCTGGTCTTCGGCCTGCTGTACCAGCGGTTCGTCCTCCGCCGCGACCTGGAGGGCGCGATCACCACGATGGGAGACCGGCGATGAGCCACGCGGACGGCGCCCGGGCGGCCCGGCACGGCGCGCTGCACCTGGTCGCCGTGCTGGTCGGCGCCACCGTGCTGGTGCCGATCGTGTTCGGCGTGCTGGGCGGTTTCAAGGACAACGGCCAGCTGTTCACCAACCCGTTCGGGCTGCCCGATCCCTGGGTGCCCGGCAACTACACCGACATCCTCGGCTCCGGGGAGTTCTGGCGGCAGACCGGCAACAGCCTCGGCATCGCGCTCGCCACCACCGTGCTCGTGGTCGGGATCGGCGCGATGGCCTCCTACATCTTCGCCCGGTACGCGTTCCCCGGCCGCGAGCTGCTGTTCACCGTCTTCGCGATCGGCCTGATGTTCCCGTTCGCGGTCGCGATCCTGCCGCTGTTCGTGCTGCTGCGCGAGCTGGGCCTGCTCGGCAACCCGTTGGGAGTCATCCTCCCGCAGGTCGCGTTCGGGCTGCCGGTCACCATCGTCATCCTGCGCGGCTTCTTCCGCGGCATCCCGGGCGAGGTGGAGGAGTCGGCGGTGCTCGACGGCTGCGGCCCGGTCCGGTTCTTCTGGCGCATCCTGCTGCCCATGTCGCGGCCCGCGCTCGGCACGGTGTCGGTGCTCGCGGTCGTCGGCAGCTGGAACAACTACCTGCTGCCGCTGATCGTCTTCAACGACTCCCGCTGGTGGACGCTCCCGCTCGGCGTGCAGCAGTTCCAGTCGCAGTACTCGGCCGACACCGCGCGGATCCTCGCCTACGTCACGCTGGCGATCCTGCCGGCGCTGCTCTGCTACGCGCTGGCCGAGCGCCAGCTCGTGGCCGGGCTGACCAGCGGCATCGGCAAGGGCTGAGGGTCCGGCGTCACGGCAGGCCGATCAGGTCCGCGGCCATGCCGACCTGGTGGTCGAAGAACGCGGGCCGCTCGAAGACGCTGTTCGCCAGGTGGCCGAAGAGGTCGAAGCTGATCAGCCCGAAGATCTGCACCCAGGCGAGCATGGTGCGGGACACCACGTCCGGCGGCAGCTCCGCGTGCATCAGCCGGGCCACCGCCGCCAGCTCGTCCCGGACCACCGGCGGGATCTCGCGCTGCGGCATCCGGGGCGTGATCCGCCCCGCCGCGACCGCGTCCCGCACCACGCCGATCAGCGCGGCCGGCTGGCGGCTGGCCGGCTCGATCGTGTGCTGCGGCGCGGTGTAGCCGGGCACCGGGCTGCCGAAGATCAGCGCGTACTCGGCCGGGTGCCCGACCGCCCACTCGCGCGTCGCCCGCGCGATCGCGAGCAGCCGCCCCCGGTAGTCGTCGCGCGCCACGGTGGCGTCCGCGGCCTCGGCCGCCTCGCCGATCGCGGTGTACGCGTCGATGATCAACGCGGTGAGCAGTTCGTCGCGGCCGGCGAAGTACCGGTACAGCGCGGACGACACCATCCCCATGTCGCGGGCGACCGCGCGGAGCGAGAGGTTCGCGCCGTCGGCGGCCAGGTGACGGCGGGCGACGGCCTTGATCTCGCTGATCATCTCGGCGCGGACGCGCCGGCGCAGCGACGGTGCGGTCATGTCCTCACTCTAGACCGCCGCAATTGTTCTAGAACTCTCGGCAAAGATATGCCACACTCTCGACAGAGTTATAGAACTGTGGAGGTGGGTCATGACCGTGATGGGCGATCCCACGGCGCTCGGCCGGTTCGGCGACTACGGCGGCCGGTTCGTGCCGGAGAGCCTGGTCCCGGCGTGCGCGGAGGTCGAGGCCGCGTTCCGCGAGGCGTGGGCGGACGACGGCTTCCGCAAGGACCTCGACGACCTGCTCACCGTGTACGCCGGACGGCCCACCCCGGTCACGCCGGCCCGCCGCCTCTCCGCGGAGCTCGGGCTGACGCTGCTGCTCAAGCGCGAGGACCTGGCGCACACCGGCAGCCACAAGATCAATAACGTGCTGGGGCAGGCACTGCTCGCCCGCCGGATGGGCAAGCGCCGGCTGCTCGCGGAGACCGGGGCCGGCCAGCACGGCGTCGCCGCCGCCACCGCGGCCGCGCTGCTCGGGCTGGAGTGCGTGGTGTTCATGGGCGAGCGCGACATCGAGCGGCAGGCGCCGAACGTGCGCCGCATGCGGATGCTCGGCGCCACCGTCGTGCCGGTCGGCTCCGGCAGCCGCACGCTCAAGGACGCCACCAACGAGGCCATGCGACGGTGGGTGGCCGACACCGCGGAGGCGTACTACTGCATCGGCTCGGTGATGGGCCCGCACCCGTACCCGTGGATGGTCCGGCAGTTCCAGCGGGTCATCGGCGACGAGGCGCGTACTCAGGTCGACCGCGTGCCGGACGTGGTGGTGGCGTGCGTGGGCGGCGGGTCGAACGCGGCCGGCACGTTCGCCGGCTTCGCCGACACCGGCGCGCGGCTGGTCGGCGTGGAAGCGGCCGGCGGCGCCGCCATCACCGACGGCGCGCCCGGCGTGCTGCACGGGCACCGGTCGATGGTGCTCCAGGACGCCCACGGGCAGATCACCGAGGCGGAGTCGATCGCGGCCGGGCTCGACTACCCCGGCATCGGGCCGGAGCACGCCCACCTGGCCGCGATCGGCCGGGCTCACTACGCCTGCGCCGGGGACGCCGAGGTGGTCGAGGCCGTGCACCGGCTGGCCCGGACCGAGGGGATCATCCCGGCGCTGGAGTCCGCGCACGCGCTCGCCTGGATCCTGCGCTCCGCCGGCGACCTGGCCGGGCAGACCGTCCTGATGACCCTCTCCGGCCGCGGCGACAAGGACATGGAGATGTTCAATGATCTTCCCTGACAAGACCCACCCCAGGCTGGTGCCGTACGTGACCGGCGGCATCGCGGACGACTGGACCGACTGCCTGCGCGCGTACGCGGACAACGGCGCGGACGCGATCGAGATCGGCCTGCCCTTCTCCGACCCGATGCTGGACGGGCCGACCATCCAGGAGGCCTCCGACCGCGCGCTGGCCCGCGGCGCCACCCTGGACCGCATCCTCGCCGAGGTCCGCGCGGTCCGCACCACCGTGCCGCTGATCGTGATGACCTACGCCAACCTGGCGATCCGCACCGGCTTCTGCGCACGCCTGGCGGACGCCGGCATCCGCGGCCTGATCGTGCCGGACGCGCCGCTCGACGAGGCCGCCCCGCTCCGCGACGCCGCCGGCGCCGCCGGCCTCGACCTGATCCCGCTGGCCGCGCCGTCCACCCCGCCCGCCCGGCTGCGCGACATCGCGGCCGGCGCGCGGGGCTTCGTCTACGCCGTCTCGGTGCTCGGCACCACCGGCGAACGCTCCCGGCTCGACCCGGCCGCGGGCACCCTGGCCACCGCGCTCCGCGCGCTCACCGACCTTCCGGTGCTGATCGGCTTCGGCGTCTCCACCCCCTCCCAGGCCGCCGCGGCGATCGAGCACGCGGACGGGGTGGTGGTCGCGTCGGCCCTGATGCGCCGCCTGCTCGACGGCGCCTCCCCCGCCGACCTCGGCGCGACGATCGCCACCTTCCACGAGGCGATGCGGTCCCGGCGCTAGCCGGCGCCGGGTGGGCCGGTGCCGCCGGTTCGGGCGCTAGTGTCGGGCGGGTGGAGACGCGGGAGCGGCGCGAGCCGAAGTATCTGACGATCGCCGCGGATCTGGCCGCGAAGATCCGGGCGGGGGAGTACGCGCCCGGCGCCGCGCTTCCGCCACAGCGGGAACTGAGCGTGGCGTACGGCGTCACGCTCGCCACGCTCCGCGCCGCGCTGGCCCGGCTGGAGTCGGACGGGCTGCTCAGCCAGCAGGCTGGCCGGGGCACGTTCGTGGCCGAGCCGGCCGCGGCGTACCGGCTGGACTCCCTCCGCAGCCTCGCCGACGACCTGCGCGAACAGGGCCACGTGGTCGGCACCGACCTGATCGGCATCGGCCCCCGCAAGGCCCCGGCCTGGGCCACCGACGCGCTCGGCCTGCCGCCCGGCGACCGGATCACCCGCGTGGAACGCGTCCGCCTGATCGCCGGCCGCCCCGCACTGCACCAGATCTCCTGGGTCCGATCGCCCTACGGCACCCCGCTGCTCGACGTCGACTTCGCCCGCACCTCGCTCTACCACGCCCTCGCCGACCAGGGCGTGGTCGTCCACCGCGCCCACGAACGCCTCCGCCCCGACGTGCTGCGCCCCCCGATCGCACCCCTGCTCCGGCAACCCGAGGGCACCCCGGTCTTCCTCAGCGACCGGGTCACCTACGGCCTGGACGGCATCCCGGTCGTCATGGACCGCGCCACCATCCTCGGCACCACCATGGAGATCCGCGCCGAACGCACCGCCGCCGGCCTCTCCCTGCGCTGGCACGCCTGACCCCGCGCCGGTCGTCGACCCCCGAGCACCCCGCGACAGGCGCTCCGCGCCCGAAATCTCGGCATATCGCGGCCGACGGTTGATCACTCGCGCGACTCTGTGAGCCTCAGGCACGTCATTCGAGCGGAATAACGAATGTGACCCCGCGGGACCGGCAGGGAGGAGCGCCGGCGACGACCGGTGCCCGCGGGAGCATGCGGACCGCGACCACGCCGGAAGCGGGAAAGAAAGGCCTGGCGGATCGCGCGGGAGCATCCGCCAGGCCGGAGGGCCGGTGTCAGAGCTGGCCGTCGAAGTTGATGGAGGAGTAGAGGGCGAGTTTCTCGAGGCGGTGGAAGGAGTCGATGGTGCGGATGGTGCCGCTCTTGGAGCGCATCACGATCGACTGGGTGTAGGCGCCGCCGGAGCGGTAGCGGACGCCCTTGAGGAGGTCGCCGCTGGTGACGCCGGTGGCGACGAAGAAGCAGTTGTCGCCGGTGACCAGGTCGTCGGTGGTGAGGACGCGGTCGAGGTCGTGGCCGGCGGCCAGGGCCTTCTCGCGCTCGGCCGGGTCCTGGGGCCAGAGTTTGGCCTGGATCTCGCCGCCCATGCACTTGAGCGCGCAGGCGGCGGTGATGCCCTCGGGCGTGCCGCCGATGCCCATCAGCACGTCGACCTCGGCGTTCTCGCGGGCGGCGGAGATGGCGCCGGCGATGTCGCCGTCGGAGATGAACTTGATCCGGGCGCCGGCGTCGCGGACTTCCTTGATCAGGTTGGCGTGGCGGGGGCGGTCGAGGATGCAGACCGTGACGTCGGAGACGCTGCCGCCCTTGACCTTGGCGATCCGGCGGAGGTTCTCCTGCACGCCGGCCTCGATGTCGATGACGTCGGCGTACTCGGGGCCCACGGCCAGCTTCTCCATGTAGAAGACGGCGCTCGGGTCGAACATGGCGCCGCGCTGGGCGGCGGCCAGCACCGCGATCGAGCCGGGCATGCCCTTGGCCATCAGCGTGGTGCCGTCGATCGGGTCGACCGCGACGTCGACCTCGGGGCCGGTCTGGTCGCCGACGATCTCGCCGTTGTAGAGCATCGGGGCGTTGTCCTTCTCGCCCTCGCCGATCACCACGACGCCGCGCATGGAGATGGAGTTGATCAGCTTGCGCAAGGCGTCGACGGCCGCGCCGTCCCCGCCCTCCTTGTCGCCGCGGCCCACCCAGCGGCCGGCGGCCATGGCGGCGGCCTCGGTCACGCGGACCAGTTCGAGGGCCAGGTTGCGGTCGAGATCCTGCGGGATGTTGGCGGGCATGCGGCCTCCTCGCTACGTTGCGGAGTCGGTCGATCGCCGTACGCGGTGCGTGGGCGTCTTCATCCGATCCTGGCACGGCGATTCGCCCGGGAGGTAGATGTCCGGCCAGTGGTGTCCGTCGCGCGCGGGTGTGCCGGATGGCACCGCGACGGGCGCATCCGTCAGGATGGGTACGTGGACGCGGCAGCCTCGGCACAGGACCAGCCTCCGGCGCAGCAGCCGGTGACCCGGCACGAGCGGAACTGGAAGGACATGGTCCTGTCGCTGCTGGCCATCATGGTGCCGGTGGCGCTGATGGTCGGCTTCTACCGCTATGTCCTGGACGGCGAGGAGCCGATCGTGGTCGACACCGCGCCGGCGATCGAGGCGGCGCGGGCCTCCCGCGCGTTCCCGGTGCTCGAGCCGGCCGGCCTCGGTGAGGGGTGGCGGCCGACCAGCGCCGGCTTCCGCACGGTCGAGGGCGGAAAATCCCTTCGCATCGGGTACGTCAGCCCGTCCGACGGCGCGGTCCTGCTGATCGAGAGCACGGTCCCGACCGAGAAGCTGCTGCCCGCGGAGCTGACCACCGCCGCGCGCCCCGGCGAGCGCACCACGATCGACGGCCGGGAGTGGCAGTCGTACTCGGCCCGCCCGGGCGAAAGCGCGCTGGTGCAGCTCAGTCCGGAGCGCACCGTTGTGATCGTCGGCACAGGTGAACGGGACGACCTGCGCGAACTGGCCGACAGCCTGGGCTGAGCGCCGCACGGCGCCGAATAATCGCGAGGAATCGTCGGACCCCGTCGGTACGGTCTTCACAGTTTTCTTCCAGCACCCTCCGATGGAGAGAAATCCATAGTGAAGACCACACGGGGTTTCCACGCCGGCATCGCCGGTCTCGCCGCGGTCGCGGTCGCCCTCGGCGGCTGCGGTGCGCAGGGGAGCGCGGCACCGGCCCCCGCCTCGGCCTCGGCCACCGCCCAGGCCGTTCCGGCCGACCCCAAGGCGGCGCTCGCCGCATCCGTCAACGCGATCAACGTCGACACGCACTACGCGTTCGCCGTCGACTCCGCCTCGATGAAGACCTCCGGCGTCGTGCACGGGCCCACCCGTTCCATGGCGCTGACCTCGACGATGACCGGCGAGCCCGCGTTCTCGATGGAGCTGTACTACGTCGAGCCGCACAGTACGTACATGCGGACCGACGTGTTCGCCGTGCTGGCCGAGGCCTTCGGCGCCGGCACCGCGGAGCTCACGCCGCTCGGCCTCGACGGTGAGAAGTGGCTGAGGTTCGACCCGGCGCGGGCGCGGGACTTCACCGCCATCTCGTTCGCGGACACCGACCTGGCCGACGTCGCCGAGCCGCTCGGCAAGGGCCTGGTCTCCGCCGAGCAGACCGGTCCGGGGCAGTACAAGGGGGTGGCGAACCTCTACGACCACACCCCGTCGGAGTACGTGATGTTCCGGGATGAGGACGGGCTCGACGAGAAGCTCAAGGCCGTGCCGTTCACCGCGGCGCTCGACGCCCAGGGCCGGCTCACGTCGGTGGCCTACGACATCGGCGGCGCGCCGCTCACCATCACGTTCTCCGAGTACGGGTCGGCCGCCGCGCCGGCCAAGCCCGCCGGCGCGGACGTGGTCGAGGCCACCGACGCGACGTACTCGCAACTCGACAGCCAGTCCTGAGGGGATCGCGGACATGCCCAGGTCACTCACCGCGATCACCGCGGCCGTCACGCTGTCGGCGCTGCTCGCCGGCTGCGCCACCGTCCCCGGCGGCACCGCCGCCCCGGCGCCCTCGATCTCCTCCGCGCCCGCGGTCGATCCGAAGGCGGCGCTCGCCTCCGCGTTCGCCGCGATGGAGGAGGGCCGCTACGCCTACGACATCGCCTACGATCCGGGTGTCGGCGGCACGGTCCTGGTCGACAACGACTCCGGGTCGATCCACGCGACCGTGACGATCACCGGCGAGGACGACTCGTCGATGACGTTCGAGTACCACATCACCGACGAGTTCCTGTTCATGAAGATGGACATGAGCGCCATCGCCGCGGAGCTCGGCGGCGGGCCGGTGCCGGAGGGCCTCGACGGGCGGAAGTGGATCCGGATCAGCCCGGAGCGGGCCGGCGGCCTCACCGAGAGCATGGACCAGATCGCGCTCGACCCGGCCTACGTCGAGCGCAGCATCCGGACGATCACGCAGCGGACCCCGCACACGTTCAGCGGCACGATCGACCTGACCACGCTCACCCCGAAGCGGTTCGGCCGCCTCGACCAGGACCCGGAGACGAAGGCGTTCGAGGACGCGGCGAAGAACGTGCCGTTCCGCGCGGAGACCGACGTCAAGGGCCGCATCTCGGTCTTCACGGCGACCGTGGAGGTCGACGGCGAGCCGATGATCATGTCGCTGCAATTCCGCGGCTGGGGCGAGGTCGCGTTCCCACCGGTGCCCGGCCCGGGAACGTATGTCGACCCGCCGGCCGGGTTCTCCGGCGCGGAGGTCACGGCCTGATCCGGCCCTCCGGCGCGGGTGGTCCGCCACTCGCGCCGGAGGCGCCGGTGCCGCTGCTCGACGCGGGAGGCGCCGGTGGCCGCTACTGCGCGCGTGCCTCGCGGGCCGCGTCGAGCTTGGCGCGGGCGCCGTCCAGCCAGCGCTGGCAGATCGCGGCCAGCTCCTCGCCGCGCTCCCAGAGCGCCAGCGACTCCTCCAGCGAGGTGCCGCCGGCCTCCAGCCGCTCGACGACGCGGCCCAGTTCCTCGCGCGCCTGCTCGTAGCTCAGCTTCTGCTCCGTGGTCATGCACTGTCCTTCCGGGACTTGCGGGGCTTCGGGGTGGTCGCGCCGGCCGCGGAGTCGTCCGTGACGACCGCGGAGAGTGAGCCGGTGGCCAGGCGGACCCGCAGCGGTGTGCCCGGACCGGCCTCGTCGGCGGCCCGGACCACGTGGCCGTCTGCGGTGCGCTGGACGATCGCGTACCCCCGCTGGAGCGTCGCGGCCGGGGAGAGCGCGCGCAGCCGGGCCAGCGTGTGGGACAGCTCGTTGGCGGCGGTGGCCAGCCGGTGGCCGAGCGTGCGCTCGCCGCGGTCGCGCAGCGCGACCACCTCGGACGCACGCTGGTCGATCATCACGTGCGGGCGGGCGAGCACCGGGCGGGAGCGCCACGCCTCGATGCGCTGCGACTCGCGGTCCAGGCGGTGCAGCACCGCGCGGTCCAGCCGGTGCCGGGCCAGCGAGATCAGCCGCTGCTCCTCGGCCAGGTCCGGGACCAGGCGTTTCGCGGCGTCGGTGGGGGTGGACGCGCGGACGTCGGCCACGTAGTCCAGCAGCGGCGTGTCCTCCTCGTGCCCGATCGCGCTGACCACGGGCGTGCGGCAGGCGAACACGGCCCGGCACAGCGCCTCGTCGGAGAACGGCAGCAGGTCCTCCACGCTGCCGCCGCCGCGCGCGATCACGATGACGTCGACGGTGGGGTCGTCGTCCAGCACCTTCAGCGCGTCGAGGATCTGCGGCACCGCGGACACGCCCTGGGTGGCCACGTTGATCACGCGGAAGTCCACGGCCGGCCACCGGCGTCGCGCGTTCGTCAGCACGTCGCGCTCGGCCGCGGACGCCCGGCCGGTGATCAGGCCGATGCGTTGCGGCAGAAACGGCGGCCGTCGCTTCCGCTCGCGCGCGAACAGGCCCTCCGCGCCGAGCAGCCGCTTCAGCTTCTCCAGCCGGGCCAGCAACTCACCCAGCCCGACCTGCCGGATCTCGTCGGCCCGGAAGCTGAGCGTGCCGCGCGCCGCATAGAACTCCGGCTTCGCGTGCAGAACCACGCGCGCGCCCTCGGACAGCTCGGGCGCGCCGACGCTGAGCACCTCGTGGCTGGTGGTCACGGTCAGGCTCAGTTCCGCGGCCGGGTCGCGCAGCGTGATGAAGACGGTGCCGCTGCCCGGCCGGCGGCTGATCTGCGCCACCTGCCCGTCGACCCAGACCCAGCCGAGCTTGGCGATCCAGGCGCTGACCTTCTGGCTGACCACGCGCACCGGCCACGGCTCGTCCGGCGTGCTGGCACCCGGGGCGCCCGGCGCGCTCGGCGCACCCAGCGCGCCGCCGCCGCGAGGGGTCTGTGTCACCCCCACACCCTAGAACCACCCTCCGACAGTCCCGCCCGCCCGGGACCGGGGGCCGCGGACGCGCTGTCGTCCGGCTCACACCCCGATCAGTTGCTTTGAATCCGAAGCAAGTCCTACTCTTCGATTACTACGAAGTCGAAGCAATGTTCGAGGAGATCGCCATGAAGGCAGTGCGGTTCCATGAGTACGGCGACCCGTCCGTCCTGCGGTACGAGGACGTGGAGCGGCCCGTCCCCGGCGCCGGGCAGGTGCGCATCCGGGTCGCGGCGACGTCGTTCAACGGCGTGGACGGCAACATCCGGGCCGGCTACATGCGGGGCCCGATCCCGGTGACGCTGCCGCACACGCCGGGACTCGACGTGTCCGGCACGGTCGACGCGCTGGGCGAGGGCGTGGACACCGTCACGGCCGGCGACGCGGTCATCGGATTCCTGCCGATGACCGGCACCGGCGCGGCCGCGGAATACGTGATCGCCCCGGCCGGCATCCTGGCGCCGGCGCCCGCGAGCATCCCGCTGCCGGACGCCGCCGCGCTGCCGGTGGTGGGCCTGACCGCGTGGCAGGCGCTGTTCGACCACGCCCGGGTGACCGCGGGCCGGCGGGTGCTGATCAACGGCGCGGGCGGCGCGGTCGGCCGCTACGCCGTGCAACTGGCCAAGAACGCGGGCGCCTACGTGATCGCGACGGCCGCGCCGCGCAGCAGCGAGCGCGTCGCGGCGGCCGACGAGGTCGTCGACTACACCACCACCGAGGTGACCGCGGCCGTCGCCGAGCCGGTCGACGTGGTGCTCAACCTCGCGCCGATCTCCCCGGAGCGGCTCGCCGCGCTGGTCACGCTGATCCGGCCCGGCGGCGTGCTGGTGAACACCACCGTGTGGATGCCCGCGCCGGGCGACGAGGCGCGCGACGTGCGCGGCATCGACCTCTTCGTGCGCAGCGACGCGGCCCAGCTCGCCCACCTGGCGAGCCTGGTCGACGCCGGTGAGCTGCGGGTTGACGTCGCCGCGCGGGTGCCGCTGGCGGAACTCGCGTCGGTCCACGCCGACCCGGCCGCCACGTCCGGCAAGACCGTCATCGTCGTCGCCTGACTCTTTCCTCCCGCGACTTCCTGGCCGGGCACCGCGCCGAACCGGCGGCCTGCTCCGAGTCGTGACGCCGCCACCCGGACGCGGGTGGCGGTGTCACGCGCGGGACCGGGCGGCGCGCACCGCCACGGTGACCAGCACGGCCAGGACCAGGCCGCAGTACGCCCAGAACAGCGCGTCCGCCGCCGCGTACCCCCAGTCCGGGCGCCACGGCACGTCGGACAGCGCGGCCCGGGCCACCGCCACCGACTCGCCCGGCGCGGTCCGGTGCGCCGCGTGCAGCGGATAGCCGAGCCGCAGCGTGTACGAGAACGCCTCCACCGAGCCCTGCTCGCGCACCAGCAGCGACGCCGCGGTCCCGGCCGGCCCGGCGACCGCCGCGGCGCCCAGCGTCCACCGGGTCAGCACGCCCCACCGCGACGCGTACAGCAGCAGCGCGCCGCCGGCCAGGTAGCCGGCGGCCAGCACGACGAGCCGGGAACTGGTCGCCGTGGTCGCCGACATGTAGATCAGCCAGCCGCCGGCGAGCATGCTGAGCAGGGCGAGACTGCGGCGCAGCGCGATCGGCACCGCCGCGCCCAGTGAGGCGAGTCCGCCCTGTTCATCCGGCATGTGGATATTTTGTGCCGGGCCCGAGCGGGACGGGGCGGAACGTGTGCGGTGGGTCGCACGATCACGGGGTACGGCGGCGGGGTGCGTACCATGGCGGTGTGAGCGAGACGAGCCGTAAGCGGGTCCTGCTGGCCAAGCCGCGTGGCTACTGCGCGGGCGTGGATCGGGCGGTGCAGACCGTCGAAGAGTCGCTGAAACTCTACGGTGCGCCGATCTACGTGCGTAAGCAGATCGTGCACAACAGGCACGTGGTCACCTCGCTGGAGGCCAAGGGTGCGATCTTCGTGGAGGAGAACGAGGAGGTGCCGGAGGGCGCCACCGTCATCTTCTCCGCGCACGGGGTGGCGCCGGAGGTGCACGAGTCGGCGAAGGCCCGCAACCTGCGCGCCATCGACGCGACCTGCCCGCTGGTGACCAAGGTGCACAACGAGGCCCGCCGGTTCGCGGCCGAGGACTACGACATCCTGCTCATCGGCCACGAGGGCCACGAAGAGGTCATCGGCACCGCCGGTGAGGCGCCCGCGCACGTCCAGCTGGTCGACGGCCCGGACGGCGTGGACAAGGTGACCGTCCGCGACCCGTCCAAGGTCGTGTGGCTCTCCCAGACCACGCTCTCCGTCGACGAGACCATGGAGACCGTGGCCAAGCTGAAGACGAAGCTGCCGCTGCTGGTCTCGCCGCCGAGCGACGACATCTGCTACGCCACCTCCAACCGGCAGCACGTGGTCAAGGAGATCGCGCCGGACTGCGACGTGGTGATCGTGGTCGGCTCCACCAACTCGTCGAACTCGGTGCGTCTGGTCGAGGTCGCGCTGCAGTACGGCGCGAAGGCCGGCCACCTGGTCGACTTCGCCCACGAGATCCAGGACGAGTGGCTGGAGGGCGCCACCACGGTCGGCCTGACCTCCGGCGCCAGCGTGCCGGACGACCTGGTCATGGACGTGCTGACGCACCTGGCCGCGCGCGGCTTCGCCGACGTGGAGGAGATCCTCACGGCGGAGGAGCGGCTGACGTTCTCCCTGCCGCAGGAACTCAAGCGGGATATGAAGAAGGCCGTTCAAGCTCGGTGAGCTCCGGCGCCTGCGGTTGCCGCGGCGCGATCTCCAGCTGCGCGGGCGTCTCCAGCACGTCACCGGAGACGCCCAGGTCGGCGAGCTTGCGCGCGCTGACCAGCACGCGTGACTCCAGCGAGCCGACCGCCCGGTTGTACGCGGTGACCGCGCCGCCGAGCGCCGACCCCAGCTTGCCCACGTGGTCGCCGAGCGTGGACAGCCGGCCGTAGAGCTCCCGGGCCAGCCCGTGCACCACGGTCGCGTTCCGGGTCAGCTCCGAGTGCCGCCAGCCGTGCGCGATCGTGCGCAGCAGCGCCATCAGCGTGGCCGGCGTGGCCAGCACGACGTTGCGGGCGAACGCGTGCTCCAGCAGCATCGGGTCGCGCTGCAACGCGGAGTCGAGGAACGGGTCGGCCGGCACGAACAGCACCACGAAGTCCGGCGTGTCGTCGAACGCGGTCCAGTACGACTTCGCGGCCAGCGCGTCCACGTGCGCGCGCAGGTGCCGGGCGTGCGCGTCCAGGTGCGTGTCCCGGGTGCGCTCGTCCCGGGCCTCCATCGCGGACAGGTAACCCTCGAACGGCGCCTTCGCGTCCACCACCACGGTCCGGCCGCCGTGCAGCCGCACCACCAGGTCGGGCCGGACGGTGGCGGCGTCGGTCGCGGCCGTCACCTGCTCCGCGAAGTCGCAGTGTTCCAGCATCCCGGCCGCCTCCACCACCCGCCGCAACTGGTGCTCGCCCCACCGGCCGCGCACCTGCGGCGCCCGCAGCGCGGCGACCAGCTGCTTCGTCTCGGTCTGCAGCCCGCCCGCGACCGCGTTCATGGCCCGGACCTGTTCGCGCAGCTCCGCGTACGCGTCCACGCGCTCGTGCTCCAGTTCGGCCACGCGCGCCTCGTACCGGCGCAGCGCCTCGTGCAGCGGCGCCACCGCGCGGGCCACCGCCTCCTGCGACTGCGCGGTCGACTCGAACGACAGCGCGCGCAGCGACGCCTCCAGCCGCTGCTCGCCCTCGCGGGTCGCCGCGAGCGTCGCCTCCAGCCGGGCCAGGTCGGCCGAGGAGCGGGAGCGGGCCAGCAGCCAGCCGAGCGCGCCGCCCGTACCGAGGCAGACGATCACCACGAGCACCGTCGAGAGTTCCACCCCACCGAGGATGCCGCAGCGGGCGCCGCGCGGCCGGGACCGCCACGGCCGGAATCCGAGAAACCGTCAGAACTCAGCAGACTCACAGGGCGGCGCACGGTGTCGCGGAGCTACCGTTCATTCATGGAGTACGTGCTGTTCCTCGTCCTGGCCGTGATGATCGTCGGATTCCTCTTCTACTGGCGGCAGGCGGCCGCGTCCCGGCGGGAGCGCGAGCTGGCGGACGCCCGCGCCGACGCCCACCGGTGGTACGAGCGGCTCGGCGGCCAGGTGATGAACCTGCACGGCGACGACCCCGCGGCCCGGCAGGCGCTCGCCGACGCGTCCGAGCGCTACAACGCGGCCGGCGGCCAGCTCGACCAGGCCCGCACGCTCCGGCAGTTCGAGCTGGCCCGGGAGACCGCGCTGGAGGGCCTCGCCTACATCCGGGCCGCCCGCACCGCGATGGGCATCGACCCCGGCCCGGAGCTGCCGCAGCTCGCGGCCGCCCGCGGCGCCGGCACGCTCACCAAGGACCGCGAGGTCAGCGTGCAGGGCCAGACGTTCCGGGCGGGCCCGCACTCCAGTCCGCAGACGCCGTACTACTACCCCGGCGGCCGGGTGAACGGCCGCCCGGTGCCCCAGGGGTGGTACTCGACGCCGGTCTGGAAGACCGCGCTCGGCACGGCCGCCGGCGTGGTCGGCGGCATGCTGATCTTCGACGCGCTGTTCTCGCCCGCGTTCGCCGACCCGGGCATGGCCGGCTTCGACGAGGGCTACGCCGACGGCTACCAGGAGGGCTTCGAGGACGCGGGCGGCGGTGATTTCGGCGGCGGAGAAGACGTCGGCGGGGGCGATTTCGGCGGCGGTGACTTCGGCGGTGGCGACTTCGGGGGTGACTTCTAGGCGGGTCGGTTGACAGCTTCACCGCGGCTCGACAGGGTTGGCAGGTGAGGCACGGGATCGAGGTCGGCAGGGTCGCCGCGCTCTGGCGCTACCCGGTCAAGTCGATGGCCGCGGAGCCGCTGGACAGCGCGGAGCTGTCCTGGCACGGTCTCGCCGGCGACCGCCGCTGGGCGTTCGTCCGCGACGTCCCCGCGCGCAACGGCTTCCCGTGGCTGACCATCCGGGAGCGGCCGGATCTGCTGCACTACCGCCCGTGGCTGGCCGAGCCGGACCGCCCGGACGCCTCGCCGGTCCTGGTCACCACGCCCGCGGGGGAGAAGCTCGACGTCGCCGACCCCGCCCTCGCCGCCGAGCTCGGCGACGGCGTACGCGTCATGAAGCTCAACCGCGGCCTGTTCGACTCCGCGCCGCTCAGCCTGCTCAGCACCCGCTCGGTCGACGGCCTGTCCCGTCTGCTCGACGACGCCGAGGTCGACCCGCTGCGCTTCCGCCCGAACCTGCTGATCGAGCCCGGCGACACCGCCCCCGCGTTCCCGGAGGAGGCGTGGATCGGCGCGACGCTGTCCATCGGCGGCGCCCGCCTCCACCCGGACCGCCGTGACAAACGCTGCATGATCGTGAATGTGGACCCGGTCACCGCCCGCCGCGACCCCGGCATCCTGCGCGCCATCGCCCGCCACCGCGACGTGTGCTTCGGCGTCTACGCCTCACCGGTCGAACCCGGCCCGGTGGCCGTCGGCGACCCGGTGGTGGTGACCTCCGCCGAGAGGTAGTGCTAGCCGGATGGCTCCGCCGCCCTCCGCTTGGCAGAGTCGATGCCGTGACCACCACCTCGGAGACCCCGCCCGCCCGGTACGTCGCCGCGCTCGGCCTCGGCATCGCGCTGCTCACCGTCATGGTGCTCAACCTGATCTTCGGCGACACCGGACGCCCCTGGGCCAACGCGATCCTGCTCCCCGCCGCCCTGATCGTCACCTCCGGCCTGGTCCTGCTCACCCGCGGCCGCGGCTACACGTTCCTCGGCTACCTCATCCTCTGCGCCGGCCTGATCGTCGCCACCGTCGGCGCCCTGCTGATCGCGAAGCGGATGACCTGGGGCTGGCCGCTGATGATCACGCTGCCCTGCCTGGCCGTCGCCGGCACCTACCTCTGGGCCCCACGCCACCCCGTGGCCCGCGCCCTGCACCGCACCGTCGCCGGCCTCGCGCTCCTCGCCGCCACGCTCGGCCCCGCCTTCCTCCTGCTCCGCACCGCCCTCTTCACCTGGCCGGCACACTGGTGGGCGCTCTACATGATCGCCGCCGGCGCCGTCGTCCTCCTCAACGCCCTCGAACTCCCCCGCCACCCCATCCGCTACCGCCTCCAGGGCGCCACCCTCCTCGCCGGCCCCGCAATCATTGCCATGCTGCTCGGCTTCCGCTTCCTGACCGGCGCGCTCCCGTAGCGGGGCTCCACGTCCCGCTCCCGGCCAGGTCCGGCCCCGCATGCTCCACTCACCCCACCCCGTCACCGGCACGCCTTGCCGGTCGGGTCGCCGTTGAACGTCGCCGCGGACAGTAGGGACGGCTTCGGGCTTCGCTGTCGAAGACGGCCATGGAGCGGGCCGCCCAGGCGCCCCGGCAAACGATCTACCGGGGCCCGGGCGGCGCCACCTCAGCTGCGGCCGGTCAGAAAGCGCAGGCGATGACCAGGTCGGCCGTGCGGTCCGGAAGCCGGTCCAGTTTGCCGATCCGGGCCGCGGCCCGCAGATCGTCCTCGACCAGCGCCAACCGCTCCAGCACCGCCGCCGGCCCGAGCGCCTCCGCCAGCGGCACCTCCGCCCTCATCGACAGCTTGCGCTCCGACTTGGCCCGGCGGACCTGGGACAGTGCCTCCCCGGCCAGGGCCAGCAGCGACGCATCGATGAGGCCGGAGTCGGAGGCGGAACCGGCGGACAGCTCGTGCACCGTCGGCCACGGCGCGCGGTGCACGGACCCGTACCGCCACCACGACCACGCCTCCTCGGTCGCGTACGGCAGGAACGGGGCGAACAGGCGCAGCTGCACCTCCAGCGCGACCGCCAGCGCGGCGCGCGCCGAGACCGAGGCCGGCCCCTCGCCGTACGCCCGCTCCTTGACCAGCTCGATGTAGTCGTCGCAGAACGTCCAGAAGAACGTCTCCGCGGCCTGGAGCGCGCCGGTGTGGTCGTACGCGGCGAGCGCGTCCGTGGCGGTGCGGACCACGCCGGCCAGGCCGGCCAGCATCGCCCGGTCCAGCGGTTCCGTCGCCGGCTCGCGGAGCGCGGACGCGGCGCCGAGGCCCAGCACGAACTTGGACGCGTTCAAGATCTTGGTAGCGAGCCGGCGGCCGACCTTGATCTGTCCGGGGTCGAACGCGAGGTCGGTGCCGGGCCGCCCGCTGGCCGCCCAGTACCGGACCGCGTCCGCGCCGTGCTGCTCGAGCAGCGCGATCGGCGTGACCACGTTCCCCTTGGACTTGGACATCTTCTTGCGGTCCGGGTCGAGAATCCATCCGGAGAGGACGGTGTCCCGCCACGGCAGCACGCCGTGCTCCAGGTGCGACCGGACGACGGAGGAGAACAGCCAGGTACGGATGATCTCCTGCCCCTGCGGCCGCAGGTCCATCGGGAAGACCCGGGCAAACAGGTCCTCGTCCCGCATCCAGCCGCCGACGATCTGCGGGGTGAGCGAGGAGGTCGCCCAGGTGTCCATCACGTCCGGGTCCGCGATGAAGCCACCGGCGCGTCCACGGTGAACTTCGACAAAACCGGGCGGACACTCGGAAGAGGGATCAATCGGCAACGAGGACTCGTCCGGTGTGAGAGGGTTGTCGTAATCCGGCTCGCCAGCGTTGTCGAGCCGGTACCAGACGGGGATCGGCACGCCGAAGAAGCGCTGCCGGCTGATCAGCCAGTCCCCGGTCAGGCCGCCCACCCAGTGTTCGTACCGGTGGTGCATGTGCCCGGGCACCCAGTTCAGCTCGCGGCCCCGCTCCAGCAGCTCGTCGCGCAGGCCCGCGTCCCGGCCGCCGTTGCGGACGTACCACTGCCGGGTCGCGACGATCTCCAGCGGCGACTCACCGTTCTCGTAGAACTTGACCGGGTGCGTGATCGGCCGCGGCTCGCCGATCATCTCGCCGGACCCGGTCAGCAGCCCGACGATCTCCTTCCGCGCCGCGGCGACGGTCAGCCCGGCCAGCCGCTCGTAGGGCGCGGCGTCGAGCGCGCCGGGCAGCAGCCGCCCGTCCCGGCCGATCGCGACGCGCGTGGGAAGGCGCAGCTCACGCCACCAGACGACGTCCGTGAGGTCGCCGAACGTGCAGACCATCGCGATGCCGGTGCCCTTGTCCGGCGCGGCCAGCGGATGCGCGTGCACCGGGACCTCGATCCCGAACAGCGGCGTGGTGACCGTACCCCCGACGAGGTCCTTGTATCGGTCGTCGGACGGGTGGCAGACCAGCGCGACGCAGGCCGGGAGCAGCTCCGGGCGCGTCGTGTCGATCAGGACGTCGGCGCCGCCGGGACCGTGGAAGACCAGCCGATGGTACGCACCCGGCCGCTCCCGATCCTCCAGCTCCGCCTGCGCGACCGCGGTCCGGAAGCCGACGTCCCACAGCGTGGGCGCGTCCGCCGTGTACGCCTCACCGCGCCGCAGGTTCCGCAGGAACGCGCGCTGCGACGCGGCCCGCGCCGCCTCGCCGATCGTGGTGTACGTCAGCGACCAGTCGACGGACAGCCCGAGCCGCCGCCACAGCGCCTCGAACTCCCGCTCGTCCTCCGCGGTCAGCGACGCGCACAGCTCGACGAAGTTGCGGCGCGAGATCGAGACCGGGTGCTTGCGCGCCTCCGCGGAGATCGGCCGGGCCGGCGGCGTCCAGGCCGGGTCGTAGGGCAGCGCCGGGTCGCAGCGCACGCCGTACACGTTCTGCACCCGGCGCTCGGTGGGCAGGCCGTTGTCGTCCCAGCCCATCGGGTAGAACACGGTCTTGCCGCGCATGCGCTGGAAGCGCGCGACCGTGTCGGTGTGCGTGTACGAGAAGACGTGTCCCATGTGCAGCTCGCCGGATACGGTCGGCGGAGGCGTGTCGATCGCGTACACGTCGGCGCGGTCCCTCGACCGGTCGAACGCGTACGTACCCTCCTCCTGCCAGCGGCGCGACCAGGTGTCCTCGAGCCCGTCCAGCGTCGGGCGCTCGGGAACACCGGCGCGCGCGGAACGCTCCGTGTCCGTCATGCGCCAAGGGTACGGCCGTCCCGGATCAGATCACCCGTGGATTTCCCACCACCGGATCCGGCGACTCGACCGCCGGGAACCAGAAGACCACGATGCCCGGGTCGTCCGGCCACGGCCAGCGCTGTGCCTCCTCGGTCCGCCCGTCGATCTCCGCCACGATCCGGTCCGCCGGTCCCACGTGGTAGCCGAACACCACGCCCGTCTCGCCCGGCACCGTGAACACGTGGAAGCCGGGCACGCGGTCCGACGCGCCGTCCGACATCTCGGCCTGCACCACCAGCGACTCGCCGAGCGCCCAGCCGGTGACCAGCAGCAGCCGCCCGTCCGGGCCGCGCTCCAACTGGAGAATCCGCCCGTCCGGCGCGCCGGTCCGGATCCACCCGGCGGACGGCGCGGTCTCCCCGGCCGCGACCGGCCCCACCGGCGGGTCCGGCCGGTACAGCACCGGCACCGCCACGCCGGCGGCCAGCACGGCCGCGGCGGTCCCCGCCACGATCAGCCGGCGGCGCCAGCGCAGCCGGCGACCCTTCGCGACGATCACGTCGAGGTCGATCGTGCCCGCCTCCGGGCCGAGCGGCGCGTGCAGCTCGCGGCGCAGATCCTCCAGCTCGGTCACGGCAGCTCTCCCTTCAGCGCGGGCTCGCCGATCCGCGAGCGCAGCTTCTGCAACGCCCGCGCGTTCATGCTCTTCACGGTGCCGACCGTGATCCCGAGTTCGTCCGCGACCGCCGTCTCGGTCAGGTCGAAGTAGTGCCGGAGCACGATCACCGCCCGTTCCCGCGCGGTGAGCAGCGCCAGCGCCTCGACCAGCCAGCGCTGCCGGGAGACGCCCTCGGCCACGTCCGCGGGGTCCCGCCGGTCGGGCAGCTCCGCGGTCGCGTACTCGCGGATCGGCCGCCGCCAGCCGTCACGGACGTGGTTGACCAGGATCGCACGGGCGTACGCGTACGGGTCCTGCCGCCGGATCCGCCGCCAGGACGCGTACGTGCGGACCATCGCGGTCTGCGCCGCGTCCTCGGCCCGGTGCCGATCGCCGGTGAGCAGGAAGGCCGCGTGCAGCAGCCGGCCCGACGCCTCCCGCGCGAACTCGGCGAACTCCCGATCTCCCCGGCCCACCGTCACCCCCTTCGCACGCTCCGTCGTCCCTGCCATGACGGACGAGCCGGCCGGAAGGTTGCCGGTTCCGCCAGACAACTTTCACCCTGAGGAGACCGTCAACTGGGCAGCACATCGGAGGACGACGGGAGCATCACTCATGTGGAGGAAGACACTGGTCGCGGCGCTGTGCGCGATCTCGGTGACCGGATGCGGCACCGTCGCGCCCGCACCGGGGTCCCCGCGCTCCGCACCGCCGCTGCCGGTCGCGATGACCGCGGCGCCCACGCCCGCCCCGTCCGAGCTCGACGCCCCACCCGAGATCACCTTCCCCGGCGACGGCCCCGGCACCTGGCGGATCGCGGCCGGCCCCGGCGACACCGCGGGCCGGTCCGGCACGCTGCTGCGCTACCGGATCGCGGTCGAGGACGGCATCGAGGGCGTCTCGCCCGACGAGTTCGCCGACGAGGTCGCCGACGTGCTGGGCGACGACCGGAGCTGGATCACCGGCGGCCAGTGGCGGCTGCGCCGCGCCGCCCCCGGCGAACACCCCGACTTCACGATCTTTCTGGCCACCCCCGGCACCCGCGACGAACTCTGCCAGATGGGCACCGACCGCTACACCTCCTGCCGCAACGGCGACCGTGTGGTCCTCAACGTCGCCCGCTGGGCCGGCGGCGTCCCCCACTGGCGCGGCCCCCTCCCGGAATACCGCGCCTACCTGATCAACCACGAGGTCGGCCACCGCCTCCACCAGGGTCACGAACTCTGCCCCGAACCCGGCGGCCCCGCCCCCGTCATGCAACAGCAGACCCTCGCCCTGCACGGCTGCACCCCCAACGGCTGGCCCTACCCCAACGGCCACGACCGCCTGGCCGGCCCCTCCGGCGCCTACGACGACCCCCTGCCGACCTCCTGAAAGACGTTGGCCGACTCCGGGGACGACCCCGGACCCCGATCTTCCCGCTCCCAGCCCGGTCCGGTCCGCATGCTCCCGCGGGCAAACCTCCGGCTTCCCTCCGACTCCGCTGGCGCTCCGCTCCGGTCCGCCGGTCGGAGCCGGCGTCCGTGTGGTCACCGAAGACCCCGCGAGTCGCGCTCACCCTCTCCCCGCAGCGCGCCATCCGTCCCGCTTTGCTCTGCTTACCCGGGCGGGTCGGGCGCGTCTTCCGGCCCGCTTTGCTCTGCTTACCCGCGCGGGGGCGGCGACGATCGGCTACCTGGGCGAGGCGCGGTCCGCGGGCGACAGGGCCGGCGCACGTGCGGGAAGCCGGGCTCAGATGAGGGACTCGCGCCACTGCTGGTGGAGGGCGGCGTAGCGGCCGCCGGCGTGGATCAGCGAGGACGGCGGGCCGTCCTCGACCACGCGCCCCTCGTGCAGCACCAGCACCCGGTCCGCGATCTCCACCGTGGACAGCCGGTGCGCGATGACCAGTGCGGTGCGGTCCGCCAGGATGGTGCGCAGCGCGCGCTGGACCAGGCGCTCGCTCGGCACGTCGAGTGCGGACGTGGCCTCGTCCAGGATCAGCACCGCCGGGTCCGCGAGGAACGCCCGGGCGAACGCGACGAGCTGCCGCTGCCCGGCGGAGAGCCGGCCGCCGCGTTTGTGCACGTCCGTGTCGTATCCGTCCGGCAGGCGGCGGATGAACTCGTCCGCGCCGATGGTCGCGGCCGCCGCGCGTACCTCCTCGTCACCGGCGTCCGGACGGCCGAACCGGATGTTGTCCGCGATCGTGCCGGAGAAGATGTGGTTCTCCTGCGTCACCATGACGACCGCGCGGCGAAGCTGGGCGTCCGCGAGTTCGCGCAGGTCGACGCCGTCCAGCCGGACCGCGCCGGTCGTCGGGTCGTAGAACCGGGCGGCCAGCTTCGCGATCGTGGACTTGCCGGCGCCGGTCGCGCCGACCAGCGCCACGGTCTGCCCGGCCGCGATCTCGACCGACAGTTCGGGCAGCACCACCTTCCCCGGCCGGTACGCGAACTCGATGCCGGACAGCTCCACCCGGCCCGGCGGACGGCCGGCCGGCAGCGCGCGTGGCCGCTCCGGCTCCGGCACGGACGGCTTCTCGTCCAGCACGGCGGCCAGCTTCTCCAGTGCCGCGGTGGCGGACTGCAGCGCGTTGTAGAACTGGCTCAGCTCCTGCATCGGCTCGAAGAACCGGCGCAGGTAGAGCAGGAACGCGGCCAGCACGCCCACCTCGGCCCGGCCGTGCATCACCTGCCAGCCGCCGTAGGTGAGCAGCACCGCCACGGTCACGTTGCCGATCAGCTTGATCGTGGGGGAGTAGATCGCGATCAGCCGGTACGCGTGTAGCGTGGCCCGCCGGTTGTCGTCGTTTATCCCGGCGAATATCTGCTGGTTGCGCGGCTCGCGCCGGAACGCGTGCACGGCCCGGATGCCGCCCAGCGACTCCCCGAACCAGACGATCAGCAGCGCCACCGCCTCGCGGCTGCGCCGGTAGGCCAGCGACGACGCCCGCGCGAACCACCGCGAGATCAGCAGCAGGAACGGGAACGACAGCAGCGTGACCAGCGCCAGTGGCACGTCCAGCCAGAGCAGGATGCCGGTCACGGAGAGCACGGACAGCCCGGCCAGCACCAGGTCGTCGATGCCGCCGTCGAAGAGTTCCGCGATCGAGTCCATGTCGCTGGTCAGCCGTGCCACCATCCGCCCGGACGTGTACCGCTCGTGGAACCCGACGCTGAGCCGCTGGAACGTGTCGTACACCCGTTGCCGCAGGTCGAACAGCACGGCCTGGCCGATCCGCGCGGAGAGCAGCAGGAACCCGCGCTTCGTGGCGTACTCGGTGAGCGCGGCGGCCAGGAACGCGGTGCCGAGCAGCAGCAACAGCCCGGCGTCGCCGTGGCCGGCCAGCGGCGGTATGCCCCGGTCGATGATCAGCATGACCAGGAACGGCCCGGCCATGCCCGCCGCGTTCTGCAGTAGCAGCAGCGCGACCGCGCCGCCGAGCAGTCGCCGGTGCGGCCGCAGAAGATCACCGAGCAGACGCCGGCTGCGGGTACGCAGCCGCAGCACCGCGCGTTCGTCCGGCGCCTCGGCCGCGGCCCGCTCCGCGTCCTCCTCGACGGCCCGGCCGCGCCACGCCTTCCGGTCGGCCGTCACGCCGGCCCCGCCCGGCGCGCTCATGATCCTTGAGCCGGTGCGGTCTCGGCGGCCAGCACCGCGCGGTACGCCGGCACGGTCGCCAGCAGCTCGGAGTGCGTGCCGACGGCCGCGATCCGCCCGTCCGCGAGCAGCGCGACCCGGTCCGCGTGCGCGATCGTGGACGGCCGGTGCACCACCAGCAGCGCGGTCGTGCCCTTCAGCACACGGGCCAGCGCGTCGTCGACCAGCGCCTCGGTGTGCACGTCCAGCGCGGAGAGCGGGTCGTCGAGCACCAGCACGCGCGGGCGGGCGAGCACGGCCCGGGCCAGCGCGAGCCGCTGCCGCTGCCCCCCGGAGAGCGACAGCCCCTGCTCGCCGATCCGGGTCTCCAGGCCCCAGGGCAGGTCGTAGACGTAACCGGCCTGGGTGACCGCGAGCGCCTCGGCGATCTGCTCGTCGGTGGCCCCGGGCGCGCCCAGCGTGACGTTCTCCCGGACCGACATGGAGAACAGCACCGGCTCCTCGAACGCCACGCCGACCAGGCCGCGCAGGCAGTCCAACCGGATGTCGCGCAGGTCGGTGCCGTCCAGCGTGATGTGGCCGGCGGTCGTGTCGTACAGCCGGGGGACCAGCGAGACCAGCGACGTCTTGCCGCTGCCGGTGACGCCGACGATCGCCATCGTCTCGCCGGGCCGCACCTCCAGGTCGACGCCGCGCAGCACCTCCTGGGTGGTGCCGGGATAGCGGAAGTGCACGTCGTGGAAGACGATCCGGCCGGGCCCGGGCTCCACGGCGCGCGCGTGCGGCGTGTCCGTGACCGCGGGCCGCGTGTCCATCACCTCGAAGACGCGGTCGGCCGCGGTCATCGACTCCTGCCCGTTCGCGATGATCCAGCCCAGCGACTCGATCGGCCAGATCAGCATCAGCTGCAACGACGCGAACGCGACCAGCCGGCCGATGGTCAGCTCGCCGTTCGCCACCGCGAGCGAGCCGCCGACCAGCACCACGGCCAGCGTCAGGTTCGGCACCAGGTCGAACTTGGCGGACGCGCGGGACAGCAGCACGGCCTTGTCGACCGCGATGTCGCGCAGCTCGCCGATCTCGTCCGCGAACCGTGCGGCCATGAAGCGGCTGCGGCCGTACGACCGGATGGTCCGCAGCCCGAGCGCGGTCTCCTCGACCAGCGTGGCCACGTCGCCCTGCTGTTCCTGGAGCGCGCGCGAGGCCTGGAGGTATCCGCGGGCGAACTGCCGCGCGAAGATGAACAGCGGCACCGCGCTGGCGGCCACGACCAGGCCGAGCGGCCAGTAGAGCCGGATCAGCATGGCTGTCACCGTCACGTAGGTGATCGTGTTGACCACCAGGTAGATCAGCCCGAACGACAGGAACCGCCGGATCACGCCGAGGTCGCTGGTGGCACGGGAGAGCAACTGCCCGGACTGCCACCG
Organism: Catenuloplanes atrovinosus; assembly: GCF_031458235.1. NCBI lineage: Bacteria > Bacillati > Actinomycetota > Actinomycetes > Micromonosporales > Micromonosporaceae > Catenuloplanes > Catenuloplanes atrovinosus. Next base: position 8,489,018 of record NZ_JAVDYB010000001.1, read on the forward strand.
GTCGTGGAAGGACACCGGCAGTCGCTGGAGGTGGGCGTACAGGTCGTCCCGGATCGCCGCCTCCAGCCCGACCGCGGCGGCCGCGTGCGTCCAGCGCCGGACGAAGATCAGTGCGGCCTCGACCACGCCGAACGCCAGCGCCAGCGCGCCGAGCAGCAGCAACCCGCGGGTGTCACCGCGCGCGACGGGCCCGTCCACGACCCGCTGCACCACCAGCGGGACGGCCAGGCTCGCACCGGCCCCGCCGAGCCCGGTCAGGAGCAACCAGAGCATCTGCCATCGGTACGGACGGAGATAACGCCTAACTCGCCATAAATTCCGTGCAGGCCGATGGTGTGGGCCAATACTCAGAGTCCAGTGGCGATCACGCTGCACACAGTGACGGTAGCAACTTCCTCGATATCCGCTCGATGGGAGGCATCCAGCGCCGTCACACCCGGGCCTCGTGATCGAGCAGCCAGCGCTTGACGTCCAGGCCCCAGCGGTAACCGCCGAGCCTCTGATCGGTGCGCAACACCCGGTGACACGGCACGAAGAACGCCACCGCGTTCCGCGCGCAGGCCGCCGCTGCCGCCCGCACCGCCGCCGGCCGCCCGGACAACTCGGCGAAGCGCGTGTAACTGACCGGCTCGCCCGCCTTGATCCGGCGCATCACCTCCCAGGCGTGCGCCATGAACACGCCACCGGTGTGCTGATGCACCGCCACGTCGTCGATCGCGGTCAGATCACCGTCCAGGTAGGACCGCACCTTCGCGGTGACATCACCCAGGTCCGCGCGCTCCCGCGGCTCGCCGCCGCGCAGGGTCGGGTGGATCAGCGCCACCAGGCCCGGCACGTCCGCGGTGAAACCGGTGGCGCGCACCCGCCCGTCCGGCCCGGCCACGATGGTCAGCGGCCCGGCCGGCGTCGGCATGGTCGCGTAGTCCAATGTGATCATCATTGCTCTCCTCGAATCTCGGGGGTGGAGAAACCGGCGGTCACCAGGGCGGGAGCCGCCGCCGCGCGCCACAGCCGGATCAGCGCGTACGACCGCCAGGGACGCCAGCGCTCCGCGCGCGCGACCAGCGCGGCGGGCGTGTGCGGCAGGCCGAGCGCCGCCGCGCCCTTGCGCACGGCCAGGTCGGTGGGGAGCAGCACGTCCGGGTCGCCGAGCGCGCGCAGCGCCACGTAACCCGCGGTCCACGCGCCGATCCCGGGCAGCGCGGTCAGCCGGGCGGTGATCTCCACCCGATCGGCCCCCGGATCGAGCGTCAGCCCGCCCGCCACCGCCGCCGCCAGCGCACGCAGCGTCTCCCGCCGCGCGGCCGGCATCCGGAACGCCGAATCCGGCAGCGCCAGCAGCCGCTCCGCGCCCGGAAAAGGCACCAGCCCGTCACGCGCGCACCCGTCGTCGGCGGGCTCGCGGGCCGCGGCGGTGACCAGGTGTTTCAGGACCGCTCGGGCGGAGGCGACCGAGATCTGCTGGCCGATCACCGCGCGCAGGGCCATCTCGAAGCCGTCGACCGCGCGCGGGACACGCACGCCCGGCTCGTCCGACACCGAGGGCGAGAGATGCGGGTCGGCGTCGAGCGTGCCGTCGATCGCGTCCGGGTCGGCGTCGAGGTCGAGCAGGCGGCGGCAGCGGGCCACCGCGGGCGCCACGTCGCGCATGTCGGCCATCCGCAGCGTGGCCGCCACGTAACCGGGACGCGGCGTCAGCTCGGCGATCGCCGGACCGTTCGGCAGCGCCAGCGCGCGCCGGTAGGTCTCGCCGTCCGCCTCCTCCACGCCGGGAATCGCGCGGGCCGCCAGGAAGCCGAGCAGCGCGGGCGCGTGCAGCGGCGCGCGATAGGACATCCGCAGGTGGACCACGCCGGGCCCGGCCGCCCCGGCCGGGCCGGGCAGCGTCCACCCGGCGCGCTGCCGCCGCATCTCGCGCAGCCGGGACGGGCTGGCGTCGAAGACCTGCTGCATCGTCTCGTTGAACTGCCGCACGCTGCCGAAACCGGCCGCGAACGCGATCTCCGTCAGGCCCAGCCCGGTGGTCTCGATCAAGATCCGCGCGGTCTGCGCGCGCTGCGCCCGGGCCAGCGCCAACGGGCCGGCGCCCACCTCGGCCGCGAGCATGCGGTGCAGGTGCCGCTCCGTGTAACCGAGCCGACGGGCCAGCCCGGACACGCCCTCGCGGTCGACCACGCCGTCGCCGATCAGCCGCATGGCACGGCCCACCGCGTCGGCCCGCGAATCCCACTCCGGCGAGCCGGGCGCCGCGTCCGGCCGGCAGCGCCGGCAGGCACGGAACCCGTTGCCCTGCGCGGCGGCGGCGGACGGGTAGAACCGCACGTTCTCCCGGCGCGGGGTGACGGCCGGGCAGGACGGCCGGCAGTAGATGCCGGTCGACGTCACGGCCGTGAAGAACCACCCGTCGAACCGCGGATCGCGGCTGTCCACGGCCCGGTAGCAGCGCTCGAAGTCCAACTCCACGCCTTCGATCCTGCCCCCGCCGCCCGGCCGGTGGCTCGCGGGTTTCGGACATCACCGTGACCGGTCCGCCGGTCGGTACGGTGGGGCCATGCATGTCGGACTCGGCCTCCCGGTGGCCGGCGCGTGGGCCACCCCGGAGCGGATCGCGGCCGTGGCCACTCGCGCGGAGCGGCTCGGATACCACTCACTCTGGACGTTCCAGCGGCTCTACGTCCCGGCCGACCCGCAGCCGGACCCGGTCTACCGCAGCGTGCTCGACCCGCTGATCGCGCTCGCGTACGCGGCCGCGCACACCAGCCGGATCCGGCTCGGCGTCGCGGTGGTGAACGCGCCGTTCGTGCCGCCGCCGCACCTGGCCAAGCAGGCCACCACGCTGGACGTGCTCTCCGCCGGCCGCCTCGATCTGGGCCTGGGCAGCGGCTGGTCCGCGCCGGAGTTCGTCGCGACCGGCGCGGACCCGGCCCGGCGCGGCGCGCGGATCGGCGAGTACGTCCGGGTGCTCCGCACGCTCTGGTCCGGCTCCGGCGCCGCCCACGAGGGCGAGTTCTACCGGCTCCCGCCCGGCTACCAGCATCCGCTGCCGGTCCAGCGCCCCGGCCCGCCGATCCTGCTCGGCGGCTCCGCACCGGCCGCGCTGCGCCGGGCCGGTCGCCTCGCCGACGGCTGGATCAGCCGCAGCAAGGCGAACCTGGCCGAGATCGGCGACAGCGTGGCCATCGTGCGCGCCGCCGCGGCCGGCGCGGGCCGCGACCCGGCCGCGATCCGCGTGGTCAGCCGCGGCCCGGTCCGGGCCGGCGACGCGCTGCCGGAGGCCGGGCGCACGCCGCTCACCGGTTCATACGCGCAGATCCGGGCGGACGTGGACCGGCTCGCCGAGGCCGGCGTCACCGAGGTCTTCCACGACCTGAACTGGGACCCGCTGATCGGCGCGCCGGACGCCGACCCGGCCGCCGCCGCCCGCCGCGCCGACGAACTCATCGAGGCGCTGGCCCCCTAGGACGCCCACTCCAGCGCCGCGGCCTGGATCTCCTCCACCGGTACGTCCCGGTCGTGCCGCGCGATCGCCCAGCGCACGCCGAACGGGCAGCGCAGCACACCCATCCGGTCGCCGGAGAAGACGTCCGCGACCTCGGACAGCGGTGTGGCGCCGGCCGCCACCGCGCGCGCGAAGACCTCGTCCGGGTCCGGCACCCACAGCGTGACCGTGAACGCGTTCCCCTCGGCCGGTGGCGGCACGATCCCGTACGCCGGCATCGGCTCGCTGAGCTGGAACCGCACCCCGTTGATCTCCACCTCGGCGTGCATGATCGAGCCGTCCGGCGCCTCCATCCGCACCGGCACGGCCGCGCCGAAGACGTCCCGGTAGAAGTCCAGCGCCTTGGCCGCCTCGTTCACCGTGAAGAAGAGGCTGACCTGGGCGTATCCGGCCGGAGCCACGTTTTTGTCAGACATGGGGTCCATGCTTGTCCCATGACGGCGACCGCGCTTGGACAAACGCGACAGGCGACCACCAGCACGCGCGGGCTGCTCGGCGCCCGTGACTACCGGGTGACCCGGCTGGCCCCGTCCGACGCGGTGTCCGAGCTGGTGGAGCGGCACTGGCTGGTCGACTGGGACCTGCCGGACGGGCGGACCTCGCGGGCCACGCTGCTGCCGCACCCGTGCGTGAACCTGACCTGGCTTCCGGGGACCGACGTGATGATCAACGGAGTGGGTCGCGGCCTGTTCACGTACCCGCTGGCGGGCCGGGGTTTCGTCTTTGGGGTGAAGTTCCGGCCGGGTGGCTTCGCGCCGTTCTGGCCCGGCCAGCTGGCCGAGCTGACCGACCGGGTCCGGCCGCTCGACCGGGCCGGCGAGCTGCGCGACGCGCTGGCCGCGGCCCGGGGTCCGGACGAGATGGCCGCGGCCGTGGAGCGGCACCTGCTGGCCCGGTGGCCCGCGCCGGATCCGGCGGTCGCGCTGGTCGGGCGGATCATCCGGGTGCTGCTGCACGACCGCGAGGTGCGCCGGGTGGACGAGGTGGCCGCCCGGTTCGGCCTGTCCGCGCGCTCGCTGCAGCGGCTGTTCCGGGCGTACGTGGGTGTGACGCCCAAGGCGGTGCTGTCCCGCTACCGGCTGCACGAGGCGGCCGAGCGGCTGGCCGATCCGGACTCCGGCGGGCCGTCCCAGGTCGCGGCGGACCTCGGCTACTTCGACCAGTCGCACTTCATCCGCGACTTCACCCGGGTGCTGGGGGAGACCCCGGGCAGTTTTGAGTACCGGCACTCAGGGCCGGCACCGCGCGCGGCGGCAGGATCGTCCCCATGAGTCGCACGAGTGCCGGGCTCCGGCAGGTCCTCCTCGGCGCGGTCGCCGGGGCCGCCGTCTTCGCGGTCGCCTGGGCCGCGTCATCCGCCGTCGTCTTCGGGCTCGGCAGCCTGCTGTGGCCGGAGAGCCCGGACGCCAACATCGGCGCCGGCCTGATCCTGCTGGCGATCCCGGCCGCCGTCATCCCGCTGGCCCTCTGGGCCGCGCTGCGCGCGTTGCGCGTGCCCGCCGCCGCGCTGATCGGCGCCGGCGGCATCGTCGTCTACGTGCTGGCCGTCCAGATCGGCACCGGCCAGTCCGCCTGGGAGCCGGTCTACCTGACCGCCGCGGCCGGCACCGCCGTCTTCGCCATCTACGCGGGCCTCGCGACCGCACTCGCCGGCGCGATCACGTCCCGCCGCGAGGCCTGATCCCGGGGGGTGGGGATCGGGTCCGGGCGGCTGGGGGGCCGCCCGGACCCGCGACGTCCACGGCAGCACGTCGCCCCTGCCGGCGATTTTCCGCTGTCGGCAGGGACGTCCGCGCGCGCCATGAGACCCGGCCGGCGGCGGCCGCCGCGTGCGGTTTCCGAGACGACGTGCCAGGGCCTGCGACAGCCGGGCCGTGGTCGGCGGCGCGCCGCCGGTCACGTTCCGGAACGGGATGCCCGTCGCGACCGAGGTTCCGCGGCGGAACGCCACGCGCGTCACGAGATCAGGCCGGCGGAGGCCGCGTAGGTTTGTCCTGGCCACGCCGGGACCGGCTCCGTCGCCGCGAGCGGAGCGGAGCGCCAGCGGAGTCGGAGCGCGCGGCGAGGTTTGCCCGCGGGAGCATGCGGAAACCGGCCGCGCCGGAAGCGGGAATATGGGGTCCGGGGTTGTTCCCGGGGCTGGCGCAGTGCCCGCGGGAGCGACGGTCACAGCTCGAAAAGGTCCCGGATCGCCTCGCTGAGCCGGGCCAGGCTGGCACCGGTGATCATGCCGACCTTCTCCGCGCCCGCGCTCGCCGGCAGCCGGCGCATCCGGTTCACCACCACGACGCCCGACAGCGGGTCCGCCTCCGCGAGCGGCACCGCGAACGGGGGCAGCTCCGTCGAGCCGCGCTGGCGCACGATCGGGGCGCAGAACGGGGCGGCGCTGGGGCGCTCGTTGTGTGAGTCGCCGGACAGGACCACCACCCGGTACCGCAGGTCGCTGCGGCCACCGATGGTCCAGATCTCGCCCCGGTTCACGCTGCGTCGGAGAGGTCGTTCCAGTTGGTCTCGAGCTTCTCCGCCAGACGGTCGAAGCCGTCCAACTCGTCGCGGACGTCGGGGTTGGCGGTGAGCCACTCCTCGTGGCGCCGGGCCGCCTGCCGCAGCGCCTCGCGCCGGACCGCGCGGTCCAGCCACGCCGAGAGCGTGAGACCCTCCTCGGCCGCGGCCGCCCGCGCCCGGGCCAGGGTGTCCGCCCTCAGGCCGAGGGTCACCTTTTCCGCCATACGGCCGATCGTACGCGCGCCGGGCGTCCTCGCGAACTCAGCACGTCGCGTCCCGGACCAGATCATGACCTGCCGGTACGCAGCCGGACCAGCAGGTCGTGCACCGCGTCCGCCGCACCCGGCCGCTCGGGCAGGTGGGTCGACGCGCGGGCCTGCTCCAGCGCGGCCTCCAGCGTGGCGAGGTCGGTGGCCAGCCGGTCGTCGCCCGGCCCGAACCCGGTGGCGGCCCGGTGCTCGCCGGCCGCCTTCGCCGCGATCAGCTCGGGCAGGTATCCGGGTGCCTCGGGCACGATCCCGGCCAGCGTGGGCAGGTGCGCGCTCAGCTCGCCGGACCGCATCAGGTGCAGGCCGGTCAGGTACGCCCGGAACGTGTACAGCAGCGGCTTGAGCTCCCCGGACTTGGCGTAGAGCCGGTGCTGGGTCTGCGCGAAGCCGCGGTAGTGGTGCGCGTGGTGGCGGGTCACCGTGTCCGGGCCGAGCGCCACCAGTTCCTCGTGCGCGGGCGATCCGGCCACCACGATCGGCGAGAGCAGCTGCTCCAGCACGTACCCGTTGCGGCTCAGCAGCAGCCGGAAGAACTTGAACGCGTCGTGCGTGACCAGGTCGATCTCGGCGCCGTCCTGTTCCCACCCGGTGTCGATCGTGTCCCGGCCGGTCCGCAGCCCGACCACCTCCTCGATCGGCAGCAGGTGCGCGCCGCGCAGGTCGACGTCCGAGTCCCGGCTCGGGAAGCCGTAGAGGTGCGCGCCGGAGACGGTCACGAACAGCAGCGGGTACGGCTGACCGGCCGTGATCGCGCGCAGCTCCGCCAGGTCCAGCACGGTCATGTCGCGCGTCACGCCAGCGCCTCCCGCGCGCTGCGGGCCCGCACCGAGCGCAGCCAGGCGTCGACGCGGGCCGCGTCCGGCACGGCGGGCAGCGGCGTGGCGTCCAGCGCGTCGTCGATCTGCGCGTGCAGCGACAGCCGCCAGGTCTCCACCTCCGGCCAGGCGCGCTCGCCCCGCCGTACCGACAGCAGCCGTTCGCGGTGTTCGCCCGCGTCGGTGCGGAACGCGCCGGTCGCGAGCACGTCCCGGCAGGCCAGCAGCAGCCGGAGCAGGTGCATCACGTGCTTCCAGCGCGGTTCCCCGTCCCGCCGCAGGTCCGCCTCGATCTTCTTGAACTGACTCAGTACATAACCGGAGTAGGTCTGGTACATCAGCTGGGACAGGAACGCGCCGCGCAGCTCCACCAGTTCCTCGCCGAGCGGCGTGATCGTCTCCACCATCGGCGAGTGCAGCACCTCCAGCAGGTTCGGGTTCGCCTTCAGGGCCAGCTCGCAGAAGCGCTCCACCTCCCAGGAGAACTGCTCCGGGGCGGGACCCTCCACGTGCCGCGGCGGCTTGCGCAGCGACCAGAACGCGTCCGCCGGTGCCGCGTAGACACCGCGCAGGTCGGTGTCCGAGCCCTCGACGTCCAGCCCGAACGCGCGCGAACCGACCACCGCGGCGTAGATCGTGTGATCCGTGACGTAGCGGTGGTCGTCCGTGACCGGCCCGGACCGGGTCGCGTCCCGCTGGTAGGCCTTGCGCAGCGCCAGGTCGCCGCGCCCGGCCGTGATCTGGCGGCCGTCGGTGAGCCGGATCAGGTATCCGCCGGACTCCGCGTCGCCGACCACGCGACCGGTCGCGCCGCGCTGCACGCGGGCGCCGGCCTGGTCCAGGGAGGCCTCCCGGAGCACCACCTGGGTGCCGCCCGGGAGACGGGGAGAAGTCGTCATCGCTAGGCGATCGTACGTTCGCCCCGCTCGAAACCCCGGCCGGTCCAGGTGAACCGGTCCGTCACGGTCAGGCTGCCGCCGGACGCGTTGTCGTCCTTCTCGGTGAACGCGCGTGAGGTGACCACCACGGTGCCGTTCTCCAGCAAGAGCTTCTTCACCCGAAGGCCGCGGTCGTCCTCGCCGTCCTGGTACGTGAGCAGCACGCCCAGCCGCCGCCAGCCACCCGCGGGCGGCGCGCCGTCGTACGCGTGCACCACGGACGGCCAGCTCGACGTGGACGCGGTGCAGGAGGCCGCGACCAGGACGTCCGCCACGCCGTCGCCGGTCACGTCGCGGTTGGCCACCGCACCCTGCTCGACCGGCATCGCGGCGGCCGGGCACGCCAGCGCCGCGGCCAGCGCGGACTGCCAGTCGCCGGTGCCGGTCTCACCGGGCGCCGCCGGTGGGGCTTCGCTGGTCGCGGGCGGGGCCGCGCCGGTCGCCGATGGCGCCGGGGCGGCGGCGGAGGCGGCGGCGGGCGCGGAGATGGTGGACGGCGCCGGCTGGGGTGCCCTCGCCTCCTCCTCGCCTCCGTTGGTGCACGCCGTGAGCGCCAGCGCCAGTGCCAGCACGCCGATCTTCTTGATCATGTCGAGTTCCTCCCCGTGACGGACGACTGTCGGTTCGCACCAACGGCACGCCTCAGCCGCGGTGCCGGTTGCACCCGATCTCAATCTCTGGCGAGTACGGCCGCGCCCAGCACGCCGGCCGCCGCGTGCACGCCCGCGGCCGCGAACAGCAGGCCGTGCGCGCCGGCGCCGGCCGCGTACCCGGCGAGCGCGGTGCCCAGCGCCGCTGTGGTCACCTTCAGCCCGGCGCCGAGCGTGAAGACCTGCGTGTGCACCGCGGCCGGCGCGTGCCGGTCCCGGCTGGTGAACAGCGCGGCCGACTGCGGCCCGAAGAAGAACCCGGCCGCGCCGAAGAGCAGGGCCGCGGGGATCACGCCGGGCACGAACGGCACCGCGGCCAGCGGCAGCGCGGAGGCCACCAGACAGATCATCACGGTACGTTCCGGACGGCGCGCGCCGATCGGGTACCGCGCGTACAGCAGCGATCCGGCCATCCCGCCGATCGCGGCCGCGGACAGCAGCGCGCCGGAGGCGTACCCGGCGTGGTACTCGATCGCCAGCAGCGCCGCGATCAGCGGGAACGCGCCGGTCGCGCCCGCGCCCAGGCTGGTCGCCAGCGTCACCGCGCGCAGCCGGCGGATTCGCCAGATCGCGCCGAACCCGCCGGTCAGCATGCCGCCCAGCGTGGCGGCCGGCGCCTCGCGCCGGGTCAGCGGCAGCGACAGCACCACCAGCCCGGCCGTGAGCGCACCACCGCCGAGCAGCAGCGTCGCCGCGCGCGGGCCGGGCGTCTCCGCCACCACGGCCGCCGTGGCGGGGCCGCAGATGCCGGCCAGGTTGTAGGTCATCACGTCCAGCCCGTAGACCCGGTCCCGCCGCCCGGCCGGGAACAACTCCTTGATCAGGCTGGACAGGCCGCCGAAGCCCAGCGGCGCGCAGGCACCGCCGAGCACCGCGACGAGCAGCACCACCGCGGCCGGGAGCACGCCGGTGAGCAGGCCGCACACGGCCAGCGCCGCACCGTACCCGCCGAGGAACAGCGCGTAGACCGGCGCCCGGCGGCGGGCCCGGTCCGCGATCACGCCGACCGCGGACGCCGCCAGCACGTGCGGCACCATGAACGCGGCGGCCAGCGCACCGCCGAAGAACGTGCTGCCGGTCGTGTCCAGCGCCAGCAGGAGCAGCGCCACCCGGGCGCCCTCGTCCGCGAACCGGGCGAGCACCGCGACGGCCAGATATCGATAGATCATCACCGAAGACGATAGGCCGGACCGGCGCGATCCGCGCGGGCACTAAGCTGGTCAGTCGTGAGTCTCAGCATCGGCATCGTCGGCCTGCCCAACGTCGGCAAGAGCACCCTGTTCAACGCCCTGACCAAGAACGACGTGCTCGCGGCGAACTACCCGTTCGCCACGATCGAGCCGAACGTCGGCGTGGTCGGGCTGCCGGACGAGCGGCTGGACAAGCTGGCCTCGCTCTTCGAGTCGCAGAAGGTCATCCCGGCGCCGGTCTCGTTCGTCGACATCGCCGGCCTGGTCCGCGGCGCGTCCAAGGGCCAGGGCCGCGGCAACGCGTTCCTGGCGAACATCCGCGACGCCTCCGCGATCTGCCAGGTGGTCCGCGCGTTCTCCGACCCGAACGTGGTGCACGTCGACGGCAAGGTCTCGCCCAAGGACGACATCGAGACGATCAACACCGAGCTGATCCTCGCCGACCTGCAGACGCTGGAGAAGGCGATCCCGCGCCTGGAGAAGGAGGCGAAGCTCAAGAAGGACCGGGCGGGCATCGCCGCCGCCGCCAAGGCCGCCGCCGAGCTGCTCAACGAGGGCACCACGCTCTACGCGGGCGCCGCCGCGGCCGGCATCGAGGTCGACGAGCTGCGCGAGCTGCACCTGCTCACCACCAAGCCGTTCCTCTACGTCTTCAACGTCGACGAGGAGGAGCTGGCCAACGCGGAGTTCCTCGACTCGCTGCGCGCGCTGGTCGCGCCGGCCGAGGCCGTCTTCATGGACGCCAAGATCGAGTCCGAGCTGATCGACCTCCCCGAGGACGAGGCCCGCGAGCTGCTCGAGTCCATCGGCCAGACCGAGCCGGGCCTCAACCAGCTGATCCGCGTCGGCTTCCGCACGCTCGGCCTCCAGACCTACCTGACGGCCGGCCCCAAGGAGGCCCGCGCCTGGACCATCCCGATCGGCGCCACCGCCCCCGAGGCCGCCGGCGTCATCCACTCGGACTTCCAGCGCGGCTTCATCAAGGCCGAGATCGTCGGCTTCGACGACCTCATCGCCGCCGGCTCCATGGCCGCCGCCAAATCCGCCGGCAAGGTCCGCATGGAAGGCAAGGACTACACCATGCAAGACGGCGACGTCGTCGAATTCCGCTTCAACGTCTGACAGGGGGCGTCGTGGCGGCGGATGAGCCGACGATTCTGGCGACCAGCATGGTGTTTCGCGGGGCCGGGGCCGGGCCGTACGACTGGCAGGCGCCGCCGGTCTACCGGTACGCGGCGGAGCTGGCCGGGACCGGTGGGCGGCGGCCGAAGCTGTGCTACCTGGGGCAGGCCGACGGGGACAGCATGAACTCCCGTGCCGCGTTCTACGCCGCGCTGAGCGCGGAGGGGTTCGCGGTCTCGCACCTGGCGCTGTTTCCCATGCCGAACCACCGGGACGTCCGGCGGCACCTGCTGGAGCAGGACGTCATCTGGGTCGGCGGCGGCAGCGTGGCGAACATGGTGGCGGTCTGGCGGGTGCACGGGCTGCCGGAGATCCTGCACGAGGCGTGGCAGGCCGGCGTGGTGCTGGGCGGCGTGTCCGCGGGCAGCATCTGCTGGACGCTCGGCGGCACCACCGACAGTTTCGGCCGAGACCTGCGCGCGTTCACCGGCGGACTGGGCTGGCTGCCGTACGCGAACGGCGTGCACTACGACGCGGAGGAGCAGCGGCGCCCGCAGATGCACCGCCTGATGCGCGAGGGCGTGCTGGCCCCGCACGGATACGCCACGGACAACGGCGCCGGCCTGGTCTTCCGCGGCACCACGCTGGCCGGGGCGATCACCGACCGGGACGGCGCCGGCGCCTACGAACTGCACCGCACCGACACCGGCGACGTCACCGAGACCCCGCTCCCGACCACCCGGATCTGACGCTACGAGATGTAGAAGAGGATGACGTTGTGGACGTGGTGGGCCTTGTGGTCGCCGCGGAACTCGACCTCGTAGGTATGGGTGCCGACGTTGATCGCGATGGTGCTGGAGCCGAAGAAGGTGCCGGCCCACGACTTGTTGCTGACGACGCTGACGCTGGTCACCCTGGCGTAGGGGATGCTGGTGATCGCGAACTTCTTGCCGACGAACGACTTGTCCTGGATGATCACGCGGCGGTTGGTGAGGCCGATGAAGCCGGTGCCGACGCCGACCGCGTCGTAGACGGCGATGACGTCCTCACCCTCGAGGAGGCCGCTCTCGATCTGCTTCAGCTGTTCCTTGCGGTCATAGGTCGCCTGTGCCATGACCTGAAGGCTAGACCGGCCGCGCTGTGGCGAGCGTCACCATCAGGCGGCGGTGACGGTGCGGTACGCGTCCTCGATACGGGCGGCGAGTGCCACCTGACCTTCCGTTATGGACTCGGCGCCGGCGGCGGCGACCCGGATCTGGGTCTCGCCCTCCAGGCGCCGGATCTCCGGCCGGAGGTGCAGCGCGTCGGCCGCCACCTTGATCCGCTCGGTCAGGTCCGCATGCTGTGCCTCGTTCAGAGCTAGAGTTCGGCTGAGCTGCTGGCCGTCGCGGGTCCACCCGGACAGGACGGTCAGGGCGTCACTCAGATAATCGCGGTTCGCTGTGCGTCCGCTGTTGCTCCAGAGAGCACGCATCGCCACGCCTCCCCCAGGCGTCGTTGCCGGCTTGTGGCCAAATCGTCGCCGTGTCGTCATGGTGTCGCCCCTAGTCTTCCCGCTGACGGGTTGGCGTGTCCATGGCTACTGGACCACCTTGTCGTCGTACTAAGAGTTGATGCCGTCCACCCGAAATACCGATTGATCTGGCACTCTGGTTGCCCGTGTACACGGAACAGGCCAGGTCGAAGGTCGTCGTCGGCGCTGCCATCCTCTCCGGCGGACGCGTCCTGGCCTGCGCGCGCTCGGCGCCCCCGGAGGTCGCCGGCCGATTCGAGTTCCCCGGCGGCAAGGTCGAGCCGGGCGAGTCCGAGACCGACGCGGTCGCACGCGAATGCGCGGAGGAACTGGGCATCACGGTCCGGGCCGGCGCGCGTCTCGGCGGCGACGTGCCGCTCGGCAACGGCTGGGCGGTCCTTCGCGTCTACCTCGCGGAGCTGATCGGCGACGCCCAGCCACGCGCGCTGGAGCACCGCGAACTCCGCTGGCTCGCCGCGGACGAGCTCGACTCCGTCCCCTGGCTGCCCGCCGACGTACCGATCGTGGCCGCCCTCCGCAACCACCTGCGGGACCACTCCTGAGCGCCGAGAACCGATTTCCCGCTTCCGGCCCGGCTGGGTCCCGCATGCTCCCGCGGGCACTGTGCCGGCCCCGGGGACGACCCCGGACCCCAATCTTCCCGCTTCCGGCCCGGCTGAGCCCCGCATGCTCCCGCGGGCCAACCTCGCCGCGGGCTTCGACTCCGCTGGCGCTCCGCTCCGCTCGCGGCGACGGAGCCGGTCCCGGCGTGGCCGGGGAAGAACCACGCGACGGCCGTCGCCGGCCGAGCCGCGTGGCGCGGCCGGCGTTGCGGGGGCGTGGCGGCCGCCGGACGCCTGCGGAGTCATGACGGGGAGGCACCGCTAGTGGAGCGGCTCGTCCCGTACCACCTCGGAGATCGCCTCGGCGGGGGTGCGGCCGGGGCGGTCGCGCGCCGGGTGGTGGTAGTTCAGGTCCTCGACCGGCAGCGGGAACGTCACGTCGTCGCCGAACGGGGACGGCGCCGCCTGGTTCTCGAAGGTCAGTTCCGTCAGCGGCAGGTGCCCGCGGTCGTCGGTCGCGGCCGCCTGCGCGCCCCGGTGCGGGCGCTGCCGGTCGGGTTCGCCCGGGGCCGGCTCGCGGGGCGGCAGCACGCCCAGGGCCGGGTCCGGCGCGGCGTCCTCCAGCTGGTCCCGGCGGAAGATCTTGCGGCCGAGCCAGACCAGCGGGTCGTAGCGGCGGTCGACCACGCGCTCCTTCATCGGGATGATCGCGTTGTCGGTGATCTTGATGTGTTCCGGGCACACCTCGGTGCAGCACTTCGTGATGTTGCAGAAGCCCAGGCCCATCGATGCCTGCGCGTGCTCCTTGCGGTCCGCCTGGGAGTCCAGCGGGTGCATGTCCAGCTCGGCCGCGCGGATGAAGAAGCGCGGCCCGGAGAACGGCGGCTTGTTCTCCTCGTGGTCGCGGATCACGTGGCAGGTGTTCTGGCAGAGGAAGCACTCGATGCACTTGCGGAACTCCTGCGAGCGCTCCACGTCGACCTGCTGCATGCGGTACTCGCCCGGCGCCAGCGACGGCGGCGGCGCGAACGCGGGCGTCTCGCGCGCCTTGTCGTAGTTGAAGGACACGTCCGTGACCAGGTCGCGGATGACCGGGAAGGTGCGCAGCGGCGTGATGGTGACGGTCTCGTCCTCGGTGAAGGTCGACATCCGGGTCATGCAGCCCAGCCGCGGCATGCCGTTGATCTCCATCGAGCAGGAGCCGCACTTGCCGGCCTTGCAGTTCCACCGGCAGGCCAGGTCCGGCGTCTGGGTGGCCTGCAACCGGTGGATGACGTCCAGCACGACCTCGCCCTCGTTCACCTCGACCTGGAAGTCGCGCAGCTCACCGCCGCTCGCGTCGCCCCGCCAGACCCTGAAGTTGCGCTTCGTGCCCATCTGCTCATGCCTCCGGCAGCGCGTCGAACTCGGCCAGTTCCTCGTCGGTCAGGTATTTCGACATCTCGGTACGGTCGAACAGCCGCAGCAGCTCCGGCCGCATCCTGGGCAGCGCCTTCCGGGTCAGCCGTACGCCGTCGCCGTCCAGCGCGCAGACCAGGTTCACCCGCCGCCAGGCCGGGTCCATCGCCGGGAAGTCCTCGCGCGTGTGCCCGCCGCGCGACTCGGTGCGCTCCAGCGCCGCCCGGGCCGTGCACTCGGAGACCACCAGCATGTTGCGCAGGTCGAGCGCGAGGTGCCAGCCCGGGTTGTAGCGCCGGCCGCCGGTCGCGCTCACGCCCGCCACCCGCGCCCGCAGCTCGTGCAGCCGCTTCAGCGCCTCGGACAGCTCGGACTCGCGGCGGATGATGCCGACCAGGTCACCCATGATCGCCTGCAGTTCCTGCTGGAGGTGGTACGGGTTGTCGCCGCCGGCGCGCTCCAGCGGGCCGAGCGCGGTGCTCACCGCCGCCGCCAGGTCACCGGCCGAGACCCGGGGCCGCCCGGCGGTGTCGCAGTACGCCGCCGCGTGCTCGCCCGCGCGCTTGCCGAAGACCAGCAGGTCGGAGAGGGAGTTGCCGCCCAGCCGGTTGGAGCCGTGCATGCCGCCGGAGACCTCGCCGGCCGCGAACAGCCCGCGCACGCCGCCCAGCGCGGCCGCGGTGTCCGGGTCGACCTCCACGCCGCCCATCACGTAGTGGCAGGTCGGGCCCACCTCCATCGGCTGGGCCGTGATGTCGACGTCGGCCAGCTCCTTGAACTGGTGGTACATCGACGGCAGTCGCCGGCGGATGGTCTCGGCCGGCATGCGGGTGCTGACGTCCAGGTAGACGCCGCCGGCCGGGGTGCCGCGCCCCTCCTTGACCTCCGTGTTGATCGCGCGGGCCACCTCGTCGCGGGGCAGCAGCTCGGGCGGGCGGCGGTTGTTGTCCGGGTCGTCGTACCAGCGGTCGGCCTCCTCCTCGGTCTCCGCGTACTGCTTGCGGAAGACGTCGGGGACGTACCCGAACATGAAGCGCTTGCCGTCGGAGTTCTTCAGCACGCCGCCGTCGCCGCGCACCGACTCGGTGACCAGGATGCCCTTCACGGACGGCGGCCAGACCATGCCGGTCGGGTGGAACTGGAGGAACTCCATGTTGATCAGGTTCGCGCCGGCCCGGAGCGCCAGCGCGTGCCCGTCGCCGGTGTACTCCCACGAGTTCGACGTGACCTTGTACGACTTGCCGACGCCGCCGGTGGCCAGCACCACGGCCGGCGCCTCGAAGAGCACCAACTCGCCGGACTCGCGGTAATAGCCGAACGCGCCGGCGATCCGGTCGCCGTCCAGCATCAGCTCGGTGATCGTGGTCTCCGCGAACACCCGCAGCCGCGCGTCGTAGTCGCCGAACTCGCGGTGGTCCTCCTGCTGCAACGACACGATCTTCTGCTGCAGCGTGCGGATCATCTCCAGCCCGGTCCGGTCGCCGACGTGGGCGAGCCGCGGGTACTCGTGACCGCCGAAGTTGCGCTGCGATATCCGCCCGTCCTTGGTCCGGTCGAACAGCGCGCCGTACGTCTCCAGCTCCCAGATCCGCTCCGGCGCCTCCTTGGCGTGCAGCTCGGCCATCCGGAAGTTGTTCAGGAACTTGCCGCCGCGCATGGTGTCCCGGAAGTGGACCATCCAGTTGTCGCGCGAGTTGACGTTGCCCATCGCGGCCGCGGCGCCGCCCTCGGCCATCACCGTGTGCGCCTTGCCGAACAGCGACTTCGAGATGATCGCGGTCCGCTTCCCGGCCAGCCGCGCCTCGATCGCGGCCCGCAGCCCGGCGCCGCCCGCGCCGATGACCACCACGTCGTACCGGTGCCGTTCTGTTCGTGTCATGGTCGGCCCTCAGTTGATGAAGCGGAGGTCGGAGATCCAGCCCGCGGACAGCGCCATGATGTACGCGTCGGTCAGCGCGAGCGTGCCGAGCGTGATCCAGGCGAGCTGCATGTGCCGGACGTTCAGTTTCGACACGAGCGTCCAGAACCGGTACCGGATCGGGTGTCTGGAGAAGTGCTTGAGCCGACCGCCCGCGATGTGCCGGCAGGAGTGGCAGGACAGCGTGTACGCCCACAGCATGATCACGTTCACCCAGAGGATCACGTTGCCCAGGCCGAGCCCGGTGGCCTGCGCCAGCGCCGCGTCGTACGTGTTGATCACCGAGATGACCGCGGCGGCGTAGAACGCGTACCGGTGCACGTTCTGGAAGATCAGCGGGAAGCGCGTCTCGCCGGTGTACCGCTTGTGGCCGTCCGGCACCGCGCAGGCCGGCGGCGACAGCCAGAACGCCCGGTAGTACGCCTTCCGGTAGTAGTAGCAGGTCAACCGGAACAGCAGCAGGAACGGCAGCGTCATCGCGGCGTCCGGGATGATCCACCAGCCGGGCAGGAACCGTCCGAAGTGGGCGGCCTCCTCGACGCACCGCTGGGTCACGCACGGCGAGTAGAACGGCGTGAGGTAGTGGTAGGCCTCGACCCAGTAGTTCTCGTGCAGGAAGACCCGGACCGTGGCGTAGGCGACCCAGGCGCCCAGCCCCACGAACGTGACCAGCGGCGGGAACCACCACCGGTCCACCCGGAGCGTTCTGGCCGTGATCGCGGCCCGGCCCGGACCCGTCGCCGTCGTCGTCATCCAGGCTCCCCTGACGCTGTGAACGCGCGCTCGTCTGTGACCCACGTTACGCCGTGTGTGACGTGGACCATGCGAAAGGGAGTCTGGGTGTTACGGGCCGACTACGAAACCCCTGCCGGGCCGTTACGGGACAATGTGGCCAAGGTCACTGATCACGATGGACGGTTGATCTTGCATAGACTCACAGCGATGGCTCGGTGAGCCGGCGCAGCGGGCCGTCGCACCCGTCCGGGCCGTCCGCGATCAGCCGGTCCGCCACCGGGTCCGCGTCCTCGTCGCGCGGTGGCAGGTAGAACGCGGGGTCGCCGCCGCCGGCCGCCCGGTCCAGCGCGTCCGCGTAACTGGCGCGCGCCTCGATCACCTGCCGCCAGCCGTCCGACCACTCCTGGTCCAGGTAGTCCCCGGCGTGCCCGGCCGAGTGCGCGGCGCGGACCCGCTCCAGCTCCAGCAGGAACGGGCGGGCCGCCACGTTCTCGTCGCGGATCGCCTTCGCCCGCGCGGCCGGGCCGTTCGTGGCGCCGGGCGGGACCAGCCGGTTGAGCCGCTGCTCCAGGTCGAGACAGGCCGCGTCCACATCGGTGCGCACCTCCGCCTCCACGGCCCGGTCCTCCCGGTTCAGGTCGACCGCGCCGCGCACGGCCGCCATGACCGCGAGCAGGGCGCCGCAGCTGACCAGCACGATGAGCACCAGCGCGCCGGCCACGATCAGCGTCCAGCCGCGCCGGCCGATGCCCCGCCGCGCGGGCGCCTCGGGCGCCGGCTCGGGCGCGGGGTCCGATGGCGAAGGCGATGAATCCGTCACACGTGCCAGTGAAGCACCCGGACGCTAAACGGTGGGCAGATGCCGGCGGACGAAATCCAGCTCCAGCGGCAGCAGCCGCTCCGCCACCCCGGCCGCGGCCAGCCGCGCCACCCCGGAGAGCGGCAACACCGCGTGCGGGCGCCCGGCCGCCACCATCGCGGCCGAGAGCCGCAGCGTGTGCGCGGCCAGGATGGAGTCGTCCGCCATGCCGTGCACCAGCAGCAGCGGGCGCGCCTCGTCCGGCCGGACCGGCGGCTCGGCCGCGATCTCCACCAGGTTGTGCCGCGCGTAGACCTCGTCGTCCGGCAGCCCCAGGTACCGCTCGGTGAACGCGGTGTTGTGCAGCGCCCAGTCGGTCAGCGGCGTGCGCGCCACCCCGCAGGCGAAGACGTCCGGGCGGCGCAGCACCGCGAGCGCGGCCAGCCAGCCGCCGAGCGCCCAGCCGCGCACGGCGATCCGGCGCAGGTCCAGGTCCGGGTGCTTCTCGCCGAGCGCCTCCAGCGCGTCCACCTGGTCGGCCAGCGCGATGTCGGCCAGCCGCCGGTGCACCACCTTCTCGAAGCTGGGCGCGACGCCGGGCGTACCCCGGTTGTCGATGGTCACGACGGCGAAGCCGGCGTCCGCCCACCACTGCCGCTCCAGCCACCAGGCGCGTGCGGCCAGCACCTCCTGCCGGCCCGGACCGCCGTAGACGTCCAGCAGCACCGGCAGCCGGCCGCCGGCGTGGTGGCGCGGGTAGAGCACCGCGGCCGGCAGCCGCCGGTCGGTGACCCGGGACAGCGCGGGCCGCGGCGCGAACGGCGGCGGCGACGCGTGCGAGGCCAGCCCGCCGATCCGGGTGTCGCCGCGCCAGACCGACCACTGGGTGCCCGCGTGGTCCAGCGACAGCCGGCCGATCGCGAGCAGCCCGCCGGCCGCGGCGGCCACGTGCCAGCCCGGCTCCGTGGTGAGCCGCTTCGCCTCCATGCCGCCCGCGCCGAGCGCGCCCCGAATCCGGTAGACGTGCTGCTCCGAGGGCTCGCCGTCGGTGCCCTCGACCAGCAGGTCCGGCGCGCCGCCGGCGACCGGGCCGACCACCCGGCGCACGTAGAGCGAGGGCGGCGTGAGCAGGCTGCCGTCCGCGAACAGGCAGCGCGCGTCGTATCCGTCGTGGGCCAGCTCGCCGCCGACCAGCACCCGGCCGTCCGGAAGGTGGCAGGGCGTGCCCTCGACCGGCTCCACCCAGCGCGGGTCGGTCAGCTCCGCGTGCACCTGCGTCTCGCCGGTGCGCGGGTCCACGGAGAGCACCAGCCCGTGCTGCTGCAGCCGGCGCAGCACCGCGATCAGCGGGCCGCCGTCGGCCCAGCGCACCGCCACCGGGTACGGGTACGTCTCCCGGTCCCAGTGCACGTCCACCCAGCCGCCGTCCAGGTCCAGCAGGTGCAGGCTGACCTGCGGGTTCGGCCCGCCGGCCCGCGGGTACGCCAGGCTCGGCGCCGGCTCGCCCGGATCGACCGGGTCGTGCAGGTAGACCCGGGGCAGCCGGGACGTGTCCACCCGCGCCGCCAGCACGGTCCGCCCGTCCGGCGACCACCAGTAGCCGCGCCCCCGGTCGAACGCCTCGCCGGCCAGGTAGTCGATCGCCCCCCAGGAGACCGTGCCGTTGCTGTCCAGCTCACCCGCGAGCATGACATCCGTGCCGTCCGGCTCCACGATGTGCAGCGCGGTCGTGGCCGTGGGCTCGCCGCGCGCGGTCAGCCCGGGGTGCGCGGTCAGGTACGCGATCCGCTCGCCGGCCGG
The DNA here is from genome assembly GCF_031458235.1 of Catenuloplanes atrovinosus. NCBI lineage: Bacteria > Bacillati > Actinomycetota > Actinomycetes > Micromonosporales > Micromonosporaceae > Catenuloplanes > Catenuloplanes atrovinosus. The sequence continues at coordinate 8,508,732 of NZ_JAVDYB010000001.1, forward strand.
GTCGGGCCGCGGATCGACCGCCGGCCCGGCCGTCACCACCTCGACCACGTCGCCGTTGATCAGGTCGGCGCGGAACAGGCGCCCGGCGACGGTGAACGCCGCGATGTGCCCGTTGCGGTCCAGCGCGTACGACGTGATGCCCTCACGCCGGTCGCCGACCAGCTCGACCGGCTCCGCGACCAGCCGCTCCTCGCCGGTGGCGGCGTCCAGCATCCAGAGACAGCCGGCCGGGTCCTCCGGCCCGGTGGAGCGGATGAAGATCACCCGGCCGCCGTCGCCCGCGACGCTGACCGAGAGCGGGCTCCCATTGGTGAACCGGCGGGTACGGGCGGCGAGTTCTGGATAGTCCACCGTCAGATCATCCTCCAGAAACCGTGCTTTTGGGCTGTTTCGGGGGAGGGCCGGGCCCCCGCGTAGAGTGTCTCGGGTGACGACGCACAGCGCGGCCCGCCGCCTCCTGCTGGTGCATGCCCATCCCGACGACGAGTCGATCGGGACCGGCGCGACGATGGCTCACTACGCGGCCGCCGGCGCCCACGTGACGCTCGTGACCTGCACGCTCGGCGAGGAGGGCGAGATCCACCTGCCGGAGCTGATCGGCCTGGCCGCGGACGCGGCCGACCAGCTCGGCGGCTACCGGGCGGCCGAGCTCTCCGCCGCCTGCGCCGCGCTCGGCGTGACCGACCGGCGGTTCCTCGGCGGCGCCGGCCGCTACCGCGACTCCGGCATGATGGGCCTGGCCACCAACGCGCACCCGCGCGCGTTCTGGCAGGCCGACCTGGACACCGCGGCCGGCTTCCTGGTCGAGGTCATGCGCGAGGTCCGGCCACAGGTGGTGGTCACCTACGACGACAACGGCTTCTACGGCCACCCCGACCACATCCAGGCGCACCGGGTCACGATGCGCGCCTGCGAGCTGGCCCGGGCCGAGGGCTTCGGGCCCGACAAGATCTACTTCCAGGCCACGCCGCGCAGCGTGCTCGCGGCCGGCATCGAGCAGTTCGGGCAGACCACGGGCAACCCGTTCTCCGGCGTCGAGGTGCCGGACGAGTTGCCGTTCGGCTCGTCGGACGAGGAGATCGCGGCCCGGATCGACGCCACCGACTCCGCGGACGCGAAGGTGGCGGCGATGAAGGCGCACGCCAGCCAGATCCCGCTGGACTCCTGGCTCTACTCGATCGCGGGCAACTTCGGCGGCGAGTTCATGGGCGTGGAGTTCTACACGCTGGCGTACGGCGAGCGTGGCCCGGGCGACGGCCCGCACGGCTGGGAGAGCGACCTGTTCGCGGGCCTGGCGACGGAGCCGGCCGGCGCGGAGGTCCCCGCCGGGGCGCTGTCGAGGTGAGCGCGCCGCCCCCCTCGCCGTACCCGCACCGGGTGCCGGCGCTGGACATCGACCCGGAGTGGCTGGAGCCGCTGCCGGAGGCGAAGGGCATGACCGTCACCGACCTGCTGCTGCGCATCCTCGGCGGCGTGCTGGTGGTGCTGGCCGCGGTGGTCACCGCGGTGCTGGAGGTGTTCTTCACGCCGCTGCGGCTGGGCGGCGTCCTGATCGGCGCGTCCGCGCTCGGCGCCGTCGTGGCGAACGTGGCGCTCGCCGTGTTCGCGCTGCGCACGGTCGGCGCGAAGTGGGCGGTGGCGCTGCCCGCGGTCGCCTGGTTCACGGTGCTGATGTGGGGCGCGGGCAGCACCAGCGAGGGCGACATCCTGCTGGCCGACAACAACTGGGTCGGGCTCGCCACCATCTTCACCGGCTCGATGGCGTTCGCGGTCGTGGCGTACCGCGTCATCCTGCCGCCGCCCGATCGCTCCTGACCAGGCAAAACGTTATCGGTTCGTCATAACGCGCGGGCAGGATGGCTGCGGCTGATCCACTGAGCAATTCTCAACCTGGCCCGCGTGGCGGGGCGGCGTGGCGACGATCGACGATCCGGGTGCGTCAGGTTGAAGAAGGCTCACTGCCTGGCGAGGTGCCGACGTGACCGTTCCCCCGTTCTCCGAGGACGACGCCCCGACCGTGCGGTTCGCCCGCATAGCCGGGTTCGCGCCGACCGCGCTGCCGGACGTACCGCCCCCGGCCGAGAACGCCCGCCCCCGCCGCCGCTGGCCGGTCGCGCTGGCCGGCCTGCTGGTCGCCGCGGTGCTCACCGGCGGCGGCGGGGTGGCCTGGGCCGCGCGCGGCGACGTGCCGCACGGCACCCGCGTGCTCGGCGTCCACCTGGGCGGCCTGACCGCCGCGGAGGCCGGCGAGCGGCTGCGCGCCGACGCCCGCCTGTCCCGCCGGCTGACCGAGCCGTTCACCATCTCGCTGGCCGGCGCGGAGATCGTCACGGTCGAGCCGGCCGCGATCGGCCTGGCCGTCGACGTGCCGGCCACGGTCGCGGCCGCGGCCTCCGGCGGCCGGCTGATCGGCATCGCGGACGTGGCGCCGGTGGTCACGGTCGACGGGCGGAAACTGCACGACGTGCTGCACGCCGCCGCGGTCCGGGCGAAGCTGGCCACGCCCGGCACGCCCGCCGCGATCACGTACCGGGGCACCACGCCGGTCGCGGTCCACCCGGAGCCGGGCCGCGGCATCGACGCGACGGCCGCCGCCGCGGTCGTCACCTCCGCCTGGGCCCGCCGGGACGTGCCGCGCGTCGCGTTCACCGAGACCGCGCCGGCCACCACCCGCGAGGACGTGGACCGGCTGATGCGCGAGCTGGCCGTGCCCGCCACCGCCGCGCCGGTCCGGGCCGGCGCGTTCGAGATCTCGCCCGAGGTGATCGCGCGGAGCCTGGTCTTCGAGGGCGACCCGCTCACCCCCCGGATCGACGAGAAGCGGCTGCGCCAGGCGCTGGGCACCACGCTGACCGACCTGGAGACCCCGGTCCGCGACGCCGCGATCGACGTCGACGACGGCTGGCCGCGAATCACCGAGGCGGTCACCGGCCGCACCGCCGACCTCGGCGCGCTCGCCCGCGACCTGTTCCACGTGCTGCCGGCGACCGGCGACCGCACGATCACCGCCACGTTCACCGAGACCCGGCCCGCGGTCGGCACCGCGGACGTGGAACGGCTCGGCATCACGGAGCGGCTCGCCTCGTACACCACGTACGGCACCGAGCCCGCGTCCGTGGACGAGCGGCTGAACGGCACGGTCATCAAGCCCGGCGAGACGTTCTCGCTGCACGACGCCGCCGGCCGGGACGCGAGCCCGCAACTGGCCGCCACCGTGTTCGTCGCGGCGTACCGGGCCGGGCTGGAGGACGTGGAGCACCGGCCGCACGCCACCTACCGGGAGAACCTGCCCGCGGTGACCGAGGCGACCGCCGGCCCCGGCCAGGACCTGCGCTTCCGCAACGACACCAGGCACGGCGTGCTGGTCGCGGCGCGCGTGTCCGGCCGGGCGATCACGGTGTCGCTGTGGGGCACCCGGGTCTACGACTGGATCGGCACCGAGTACGGCCCGCGCACCGGCGTCACCGACCTGGAGATCGAATATCGTGAGCCCGGTCCCGACTGTGAATTCGAGGCCGGATCCCGAGGCTTCTCCCAGGACGCGTGGCGTATCTTCCGCAGGGACGGCAGGGAAGTCGCACGCGAGAAGTTCAGCTGGACCTATGAGTCACTGCCCCGCGTCGTCTGCGGGCAGGGGAGGGGAGTGTCACGATGAGAAACCGCTGGCTGCCGGTTGGCGTGCTCGCCGGTGTGCTGTTCCTGATCAACGTCATCGCGCGGCTGATCAGCCGGTTCGCGTTCGACGACGATCCGAGCGCGCAGGACACGGTGTCGACCGTGATGTTCCTGGTGATCGGCGTGATCATCGCGGTGCAGGCGTTCCGCTGGGGCCGGGCGCGCCCGCTCGACTCGTGGAGCGGCGACATGGTCGCCATCGTGACCGCCGCGATGCTCCTGACGGTGCTGGTCGGCCCGTTCATCAGCGGCGACTCGCCGTTCGTCAACGGCGCCGGCGCGTTCTTCGCCCAGATCTGGCTCTACCTGGGCGTCACCATCGGCGGCGCGATCCTCGGCTACCTACTGCTGATGGCGCTCGGCTGGGACTACCGCTCACAGTCGCTGAAGCGCTACGAGGAGAACCGCCTGGCCGCCGCACGCCCCACCAAGAACCGCCGCACCACCATCCGCCGCTGAAGGCCCCATAAGCCCGACATATCCGCCTCGGGGGTGTCGGGGTTACGCGCTTCGGCGGAACGATCCCGGACCCCGATCTTCCCGCTTTCCCGGCGGGGTCGGGGTCCGCGTGTTCCCGCGGGCGCCGTGCCGGTTCCGGGGGCGACCCCGGACCTCTCTTCTCCCGCTCCCGGCGGGTCCGCACGCTCCCGCGGGCGCCGTGCCGGTTCCGAGGGCGACCCCGGACCTCGATTTCCCGCTCCCGGCGCGGTCGCGGTCCGCATGCTCCCGCGGGCAAACCTCGCGGCGTCTCCGCCGCCGCTCCGCCGCCGCGTCGGAGCCGGTGCCGCCGCTGGTCACCCAAGACCGCGCGACATCGCCTGTGGTCGCGGCACCGGCCGCGGCCACAGGCACGTGGCGGACCGCGCGGCGGCGCGCCGCGAGCCTCGGGACCGGCACCGGCGCACGAGTGTGGCGGCCGGAGGCCGCCAGGGCGGCGTGGGTCAGGACGGGGCGGTGCGGGTCAGGTAGGTGTGGTGGGTGGTGAAGCCGAGCCGGTTGTAGAGCGCCACCGCCGCCGCGTTGTGCTCCTCCACCTGGAGGAACGCCCGCCGTGCGCCGATCTCCTGCCCCCACCGCGCCGCCGCGCGCACCAGGTGCGAGCCCAGCCCGCGCCGCCGGTGCTCCGGCACCACGTCGACCAGCGCCACGCCCAGCCACTCGCCACCGCCGGTGACGGTGGCCCGGGTGACCCCGATCGGCGCACCGTCCTCGCCGTACACCTCCAGGAACGCGATCTCCGGCACCGCGGTCAGCACGTGCCGGGCCACGGCCGGGGGCGTCCCCTTGCGCGCCGCCGCCACCGCGAGCCACTCGTCGGTCATCCGGTCCCGGACCCGTACCGCCGGAAGGTCGTGGCGGTCCGGCGCGCTCTCCAGGATCGCCGCCACCTGAGCGGTCTGGAACAGCGTCAGCGGGTTGGTCGTCCAACCGCGCAGATCCAATTCCGCGTTCACCGGCGCGGCCAGCGGCAGCGGCACGTTCATCCGCGGCGGGAGGCCGTGGGCGCGGTACCAGACCTCCACCGCGTCGATCGCGGCGGGCAGCGGACGGTCCGGATCGCCGATCGGCAGCGCGGAGTTGGCCCGGCCGGTCCAGCCACCGGCCGCGCGCAGCAGCCAGCCGCCCTGGGTCTCCTGCACCGGTGCCGGCCAGGCCTCATTCGCCGCGATCTCGGCGGCGACGACGTCGGCCGCGGTGGGGCGCCGGGTGGGCGGTACGCGCTTGGCGCGGTGCACCTCGTCGAGCGGGACCCGGACCGTGCCGTCGGAGGTGGCGATCGTGAGATCGGTCTCGCTCAGGGCCACGAGTTCGCCGAGCGAGTCGGAAAAGAGCGTCCGGCCGCCGCGGGATCCGACAATTCGCCTCACTACGACGCGGTGTCCCACATCCTGCCTACGGAGCACGATCGACCCCCTCCCCGGCGAGATACTAGGCTCTTATGCGCCGTGGGTTGTAAACGAGCGGCGTTGTAATCGGAGGAGAGACCCGTGACCTACATCATCGCCGAGCCCTGCGTCGATGTTCTGGACAAGGCATGCATCGAGGAGTGCCCGGTCGACTGCATCTACGAGGGCAACCGCATGCTCTACATCCACCCGGATGAGTGCGTCGACTGCGGTGCTTGCGAGCCGGTCTGCCCGGTCGAGGCGATCTTCTACGAGGACGACGTGCCGGACCAGTGGAAGAACTACACCTCGGCCAACTACGGCTTCTTCGAGGAGCTCGGTTCGCCCGGTGGCGCCTCGAAGGTCGGCAAGATCGACAAGGACGACCCGTTCGTCGCCGGTCAGCCGCCGCGCGGCGAGGGACACTGACCGGCCTCGCGGCGCGACTGCCGGACTTTCCCTGGGACCAACTGGCCCCGGCGAAGGCGACGGCGTCCGCCCACCCCGGTGGGCTCGTCGACCTGTCGATCGGCACGCCGGTCGACCCGGTTCCCGCGGTCGTGCGCGACGCGCTCGCCGCGGGGTCGAACGCGCCCGGATACCCGCTGACCGCCGGTAACCCGCGGTTGCGGGCCGCCATCGCGGACTGGTTCGCGGCCACCTGCGGCGCCGACCTGCCCGGTCTCGGCGTGCTGCCCACGATCGGCTCCAAGGAGCTGGTCGCGTGGCTGCCCACGCTGCTCGGCATCGGGCCCGGCGACACCGTGGTGATCCCGGAGGTCGGCTACCCGACGTACGAGGTGGGGGTGACGCTCGCCGGTGCCCGGGCGGTCCGGTCCGTCTCGCTCACCGCGCTCGGCCCGCAGCGCGTCCGCCTGGTCTGGGTGAACTCCCCGTCCAACCCCACCGGCCGGGTGCTGCCGGCCGCCCACCTGCGCAAGGTGGTGGACTGGGCGCGCGAGCGCGGCGCGATCGTGGCCAGCGACGAGTGCTACCTGCCGCTCGGCTGGGAGACGGAGCCGGTCTCCGTGCTCTCCCCGCAGGTGCGGGGCGGCAGCTACGCGGGCGTGCTCGCGGTGCACTCGCTGTCCAAGCGGTCCAACCTGGCCGGATACCGCGGTGGCTTCCTGGGCGGCGACCCGGCGATCGTGTCCGAGGTGCTGGCCGTGCGCAAGCACGCCGGCATGATCGTGCCGGAGCCGGTGCAGGACGCGATGACCGCCGCGCTCGGCGACGAGCGGCACGTGACCGAGCAGCGCGCGCGGTACGCGGCCCGGCGCACCCGGCTGCATGCGGCGCTCACCGCGGCCGGGTTCCAGATCTCGCACTCCGAGGCCGGCCTCTACCTGTGGGCGACCCGGGACGAGGACTGCTGGGCCACGGTCGGCCGGCTGGCCGAGCGCGGCATCCTGGTCGCGCCGGGCGCGTTCTACGGCCCGGCCGGCGCCAAGCACGTGCGGGTGGCGCTCACCGCGTCCGACGAGCGGATCGACGCGGCGGTCGCCCGGCTCACCGGAAGCGGTTCGTGACGGAGCGCCGGTTCTTTCCCGGCGCCGAGTCCAGCAGCGCGCGCTGGATGGCCGCCTGCTCCCGGCGGTGGCGGCCGGCCGCGTCGCAGAGCGTCAGCACGTAGCCGCGGACCAGCCGGTCGGTGCGCAGGTCACGGCAGCTGACGTCGAGCACGACGCGGCTGCCGTCCTCGCGCATCAGGCTCCACTCCTCGTGCACGCCGTCCGCGCCGCCGGAGCCGCGGGCCAGCTCGAGCGTGCGGTGCACCTGCGGCCGGTCGTCCGGCTGGACCAGGTCGGCGAGCGTGCCGAAGGCCCGCGGCCGGACGCCGAGCACGGCCGGCAGCGACGGCGAGTAGTACCTGATCCGGTCCGCCTCGTCCACGATCACCACCACGTCGCTGGTGTTCTGCACGACCGCGCTGACGTACTGGTCGGACTCCCGCCGGTTCACCTCGTCGGTCAGGAAGATCCGCTCCAGCGCCAGCGTGGCCTGCACCGCGACCACCTCGATGCTGTCCTGCAGCGCGGCCAGCACCGGCCGGTCCGCGGCCACGAACAGCGCGCCGACCCGCGGTGGGCCGGCCGAGTCGTCCAGCACCAGCGGGCAGACCAGGGTGCCGGGCAGGCCGCCGAGCTGGTCGGCCAGCGCCGGGTGCAGCGCCTGCGTGCGCAGCAGCCGGGTGCGCCGCGCCGCGGCCGGCGTGGGCAGCGGGTACGGCGCCGGGATGCCCGGCCCCCACACGCTGCTCGCGGCCGTGGGCTTGCCGTCCGCGCGGTGCACGCGCAGCACGATCCGGTGCTCCGCGCCCTCGAGCAGCGCGCGCACCGCGTCCCGGATCGCGCGGTCCACCTCGTCCGGTCCGGTGGCCGCGACCAGCGTGCCGCAGATCTCCCGCAGGTCCCGCTCGCGGGCCAGCAGCCGGCGGTGCTTCTCCGCCGCATCGTACAGCCGGGCGAAGACCGCGCCGTAGATGACCGTGGCCAGCGCCGCGATCACCACGCCGTCGGTCACCGGGCCGCGCAGCGTCTCGGCCAGCAGCACGCCCGGCGGGATCAGCACGGAGACGCCGAGCAGCACCTTCCACACCAGGCGCAGCTCGCCCGGCTCGGTGGCCGGCGGCGAGCTCAGCCGGGACATCGACGGGTGCAGCGCGGCCTGCCCCCAGGCGGCGTAGAACAGCAGGTAGGCGAGCTCGAACGGGCTGCTCTCCGGCCAGCCGTCGTACCGGACGGACAGCACCAGCCAGGCGATGTCGCCGAAGAGCAGACCGGCCGAGCCGACCGCCAGCAGCGTGACGGACACGCTGAGCCGGGTGTTGATGGTCAGGCCCACGGTGGCCAGCAGCAGGAACAGGCAGCCGACCGAGTGGGTGGCCGCGCTGGTGCCGTCGCCGCCGCCGTGGCGCAGCGCGGGGCCGATCAGCAGCACCCAGGTGAGCAGCGCGGCCGAGGCGCCGAACGTGATCCAGTCCAGCAGCCGCGACCGGTCCCCGGCCAGGCCGTTCGGCCGGGTGAGCTGCACCAGGCCGATCACGATCAGCGGGAACATGGCGAGGTAGGCCACCTCGGACACGATCAGCGCGGTGCCCTGCTGGTGCTGGCCGTAGAACGTGTCGCCGATCGCCATCACGCCGGCGGTGGCGCCGAGCCACCACCAGGGCGCGCGGCGCAGCGGGCCGTTGAGCCGCACGCCGCCCGCGATCGCGCCGACCGTGGTGAGTCCGATCAGGGCGAAGACCACCGAGTCCGGCAGCGAGGTGAAGACGGCGCCGCCGAGCACGAGCATCACCACGGCGTGCACGGCCATCCAGCGGCGGGGCGTCACGGGCCTGCCAACCTCCGGTCCGGTCTCGTGTCGGATCGTCGTCTGTCCGTCGAAGGGCGTGAGCGCATATCGTCCGCCCGCACGGCGGATCTGTGCAATAGCGGCGCGTCAGCTCAGCGGGACGATGAGATCGGCACGGCCCTTGGTGGTGGCGATCAGCTCCGCGTTCGCCTGGTCGCTGCCGAGCGCGCGCTCCCGGGCGGTGGCCTCGTCCCGGCCGAACGCCATGTGCCGCGCGACCAGCCGGCGCAGCCGCTCCGGCTCATCGAGATCCAGATACCAGGCCTCGTCCAGCAGGCCGCGCACGTCGCCCCAGACACCGTCCGGGACCAGCAGGTAGTTGCCCTCCGTGATCACCAGGCGGGTCTCCGGCGGCACCGGGATCGCGCCCGCGACCGGCTCCTCGATCTCCCGCCGGAAGATCGGCGCGTACACCACGCCGTCGGTCTCCCGGCGGATCCGCCGCAGCAGCGCGACGAAGCCGGCACCGTCGAACGTGTCCGGCGCGCCCTTGCGCGCGTGCCGCCCGAGCCGGTGCAGTTCCGCGTCCGCGAGGTGGAAACCATCCATCGGTACGACCGTGACGGCCACTCCCGCGCCGGTCAGCGCCGTGGCGAGGCGCCCGGCGACGGTCGACTTCCCGGCGCCGGGCGGGCCGGCGATGCCCAGGACGCGACGCTGTTCGCCGCCGGCCAGCCGGCGCGCCCGGTCCACGAGATCGTCCCACTGCATGGCTTCAGCATAGGAATGGGCCTTCTCGACCCCGGTCCCCACCCGGATCGGCCCGTGCCGTCGAGCTTCGCCCGGGTGTATCAGCGCCGAGCCGGGTGGAAGAAGCCTCAGCGGCTCCCCGCGATCGCGGGGAGCCGTCAGGGCGTACCGCCGAGGCTTTACCGCATCCCGACCGGCGGGGCGCGATAGGTAACAGAGCGTGGGCACCGGTACGCGTCGCTGGGAATTTTAGCTCGCGAAACCGCTTTCGTCGAAAGATCTTCAGGCGGATTCCGCCGTGGACAGGCGAAGTGCCGTCCCGGTGATCAGAAACCGGTAGGTGGCGGTGCGGCAGGCCGCGGACACCGCGGGCGGCACGAAGACCGGGATCGTGCCGGCGTCCACGCTCTCGCCCGGCCCCAGCGTGAGCGGCAGCCGCGGCGGCCCGCCGTGCGGCCCGATCGTCAGGTCCGAGGCGGTCGCGTGGCAGTCCGGGCGGGACACCTCCAGGACCGTGCCGATCAGCGCCTCGATCCGTACCCGCTCGCCGTGCGGGTTGGTCAGTCGCACCCGCAGCGGCGTGGTGCTGCCCGGCTCCGGCGCCACCACCGGATCGCTGCGGAGCCGGAACTGGAACGTGCCGTCCGGCCGCGACGGCGCCGCCGACTCCTCCGCCGTGGTCGCGTCCGCCCGCATGGACAGGCCGCCGAGCAGGGCGGTCGTCGCCAGGACCGCCACCGACATCGCCACCCAGCGCCAGCGGTAGATGGTCCGCATGCGCTCACCTCCGTGTTGTCACCGGTAGGGGCGGGCGAGTGTCTCCCCAGCCCTCCGCCCGCCCCTACCGGTAGATCACTGTGCCGGCGCGCCCGGTGGCCGCCGGGTGTCCCGCCGCGCCGCGCGACCGCCCGGCCGGCATCGGTTGACGACGCGACGGCGGTGCCGGCGGGCGGGCGGGAACTGGTGCACGGCCTCGTCCTTCGTCTGCTGTGGCGCCCGCCGGGCACCGTCGGCTGCCGCGGTGCCCGGCGGGCTCGGAGTTTCGGCTCTCGCGCCTGCGTGGCGCTGAGAGAGAATCTGCCGGATCGCGCGGGCGCCGGTAATCCGTTGTCCGTGCGAGAAGATTGAGCGCTCACTCGTCCGGTCCGGCTGACCGGGTTACCCCGTTAGGGCTAACGTCCCACGTCGATGTGCGACGAACGGCTCGGTGGCGCGGGCGATCGGCGCGGCGCGCCGGTGGCTGGGTAGGGCTCGCGGTACAACGCCTTCAACTACGCGCCGCGCGGCCGGTGACGGCGGATGGCGCGGTGTCCGCCGACCCGGGGACGGCGGCACCGGCCGATGTGGATGAATGTCGCATTTCGCCCACCTATGGAAGTCGATGGATCGCAGCCGTTGACGTGGCCGTAGCGTGTCTGCAACATTTGGCGCAGCTGGCTGCAAAATCTGTACAACAAGTCGCCGGATATCAAACGAGTGATCGGAATACCGGCGCAGCATGCGCGCACGTACCCGAAATATCGGCACAAGTCGCCCTTCTCCACCGAAGGACCGCCATGAGACATCGACTGGCCACGCTGCTGGCCGCCGCCGTCACCCTCACCTCGACCGTCCTCGTCGTACCGCCCGCCACCGCGGCACCCGTCAACCTCGCGCAGGGCAGGACGTTCACCGCGAGCAGCGGTAACGGCTCCTACACCGCGGCCAACGCCGGCGACGGCGACCAGGCCACCTATTGGGAGAGCGCGAGCAACGCCTGGCCACAGTGGATTCAGGTCGATCTGGGCGCCGCCGCCGCGGTCACCAGCGCGGTGCTCCGGCTGCCCGCCGGCTGGGAGGCCCGCACCCAGACCATCGCGGTGCAGGACGGCGCGACCGGCGCCACGCTCGCCGCCGCGGCCGGCCGCGCGTTCAGCCCCGGCAGCGGCAACACCGTGACGATCCCGCTCTCCGCCACCGTCCGCCAGCTGCGGCTGGTCGTCACCGGGAACACCGGCTGGCCCGCCGCGCAACTGTCCACCCTGGAGGTCTGGGGCGAGCGGCCCACCGAGCCGGACCCGGGCACGAACCTGGCGCAGGGCAAGCCGATCACCGGCTCGTCGGCGATCCACTCGTTCGCCGCGGCCAACGCGAACGACGGGAACGTCGCCACCTACTGGGAGAGCGCGGCCGGGGCGTACCCGGCCACGCTGACCGTGGCGCTCGGCGCGAACGCGTCGCTCACCTCGGTGACGGTCGCGCTCAACCCGGACGCCGCGTGGGCCGCCCGCACCCAGAACATCCAGGTCCTCGGCCGCGCCGCGGACGCGACCGCGTTCACCAGCCTGGCCGCGGCCGCGAACCGCGCGTTCGACCCGGCCACCGGCAACACGGTGACCATCCCGGTCACGGGCACGGTCGCGGAGGTGCAGCTGCGGTTCACCTCCAACACCGGCGCGCCCGGCGCACAGGTCGCGGAGCTGCGCGTGTCCGGCACGCCGGTGGCGGAGCCGGCCAGCTCCGACCTGATCGCGTCGCCGGTGAGCTGGTCGCCGGCGAACCCGGCGGCCGGCGCCACGGTCTCGTTCACCGTCGCGATCAAGAACCAGGGCACGGTCGCGTCCGCGGCCGGCGCGCACGGGATCACGCTGACCGTCCTCAACGAGTCGGGCGCGGTGGTGCGTACCCTCACCGGCTCCTTCACCGGCGCGATCGCGCCCGGCGCGACCACGGCACCGGTGTCGCTCGGCACCTGGACCGCGGCCAACGGCCGCTGGACGGTCCGCGTGGTGCTCGCGGACGACGCCAACGAACTGGCCCCGAAGCGGGCGAACAACACCAGCGAGACACCGCTCATCCTGGGCGGCCGGGGCGCCACCATGCCGTACGCCATGTACGAGGCCGAGGACGGCCAGACCGGCGGCGGCGCGGCCGTGGTCGGCCCGAACCGCACGGTCGGCGACCTGGCCGGCGAGGCGTCCGGGCGGCGCGCGGTCACGCTGAACAGCACCGGCTCCTACGTCCAGTGGACCACCCGGGCCAGCACGAACACGCTGGTCACCCGGTTCTCCATCCCGGACGCGCCGGGCGGTGGCGGCACCACGTCCACGCTCAACATCTACGTCAACGGCACGTTCCTCAAGGCGATCACGCTGACCTCGCGGTACGCCTGGCTCTACGGCCCCGAGTCCGGCCCCAACAACAACCCGTCGTCCGGCCCGCCGCGGCACATCTACGACGAGGCGAACGTGCTGCTGGGCACCACGGTGCCGGCCGGCAGCACGATCAAGCTGCAGAAGGACGCGGCGAACAGCGGCCCGTTCGCGATCGACTTCGTCAACCTGGAGCAGGCCACCGCCGCGCCGAACCCGGATCCGGCCCGGTACGCCGTACCGTCCGGCTTCACCCACCAGGACGTGCAGAACGCGCTGGACCGGGTGCGGATGGACACCACCGGCACGCTGATCGGCGTCTACCTGCCGAGCGGCGACTACCAGACCGGCTCGAAGTTCCAGGTGTACGGCAAGGCGGTCCGCGTGGTCGGCGCCGGCCCCTGGTTCACCCGGTTCCACGCCCCGGCCGGCCAGGAGAACACGGACGTGGGCTTCCGGTCCGAGGCGAGCGCGAACGGGTCGGTGTTCGCCGGGTTCGCGTACTTCGGCAACTACACCGCGCGGATCGACGGGCCGGGCAAGGTGTTCGACTTCGCCAACCTGGCCAACCAGACCATCGACGACATCTGGGTCGAGCACATGGTGTGCCTCTACTGGGGCGCGAACACGGACAACATGGTCATCAAGAACTCGCGCATCCGGAACACGTTCGCGGACGGCGTGAACATGACCAACGGCAGCACCGGCAACCTGGTCTCGAACAACGACGCGCGCGCCACCGGCGACGACAGCTTCGCGCTGTTCTCCGCCATCGACGCGGGCGGTGCGGACGAGCGGGACAACGTCTACGAGAACCTGACCAGCACGCTGACCTGGCGGGCCGCGGGCATCGCGGTGTACGGCGGGTACGCCAACACGTTCCGCAACATCTACATCGCGGACACGCTGGTCTACTCCGGCATCACGATCAGCTCGCTGGACTTCGGCTACCCGATGAACGGCTTCGGCGCGGACCCGCCGACCCGGTTCGAGAACATCACGATCGTCCGCGCCGGCGGTCACTTCTGGGGCCAGCAGACGTTCCCCGCGATCTGGCTGTTCTCCGCCTCGAAGGTGTTCCAGGGCATCCGGATCAGCAACGTGGACATCATCGACCCGACGTACAGCGGGATCATGTTCCAGACCCAGTACAACGACGCCGGGCAGCCGGTGAACCCGATCACCGACACCGTGTTCACCAACATCTCGATCACCGGCGCCCGCAAGAGCGGCGACGCGTTCGACGCCAAGTCCGGCTTCGGCATCTGGGCCAACGAGATGCCCGAGGCCGGTCAGGGCCCGGCGGTCGGCGCGGTGACGTTCAACAACCTGCGGATGTCCGGCAACGCGCAGGACATCCGCAACACCACGCCGCTGCGCATCACGATCAATCCCTGATCCGCCGACGAGCCGCCGGGTCCGCCCGGCGGCTCACGGCTCCGCGCGGTGGCGGCCGGGGAACTCCAGGACGTCGGTGGCGTCGTCCCAGCCGGGCCCGTTCGCCACCTCGCGGACCAGCGGCGCCGTGCCGGCCAGCGGCACGTAGACCTGGGCGTCCACCGCCTCGGCCAGCAGCAGCGCCACGGCGAAGCTGGTCGGGCGCTCGTCCGGGTCGCGGGATATGCACTGGAGGCAGAGCTGGGCGACCTCGTCCGGCAGGCCGGCGATCGGCGGCAGCGGCGACGGGTCCACGCCCGGCGGGATCGCGTTCGGCGGCACGCCGGGCAGGTCGGACGGCGTCCAGGGCAGGCGCCGCGCGAGGCAGAGGTAGAGCAGCACACCGAGCGCGTAGACGTCGGCGGCGGGCGTGGCCGGCGTGATCGTGTCGGCCTCCAGGCGCTCGGGCGCGACGAACGCGGGCGTGCCGACGATGGTGCCGTCCAGGCCGGAGTCCGGCTCGCCGGCTATCGCGGCGATGCCGAAGTCGAGCACCTTGACGCCGGCCGGGGTGAGGATGACGTTGGCGGGCTTGATGTCCCGGTGCACGATGCCGTGCACGTGCGCGGCGGCGAGCGCGGCCGCGACCTCGGCGCAGACGCGCACCGCGATCCGCCAGTCGATCGGGCCGGCGCGCAGGTGGTCGGCGAGCGTCTCGCCCTCGACCAGCTCCATCACGATGTACGGCGCGGGCTGTCCGGGCAGCACCGAGGACATGCCGAAGTCGTGCACGCTCGCCACGTTCGGGTGGGCGAGCCGGGCGGCCGAGCGCGCCTCGGTGCGCACCTGCTCGACCACGGCGTCGGCCTCGGCCAGGTGCGGAGCGATCAGCTTGACCGCGACCGGGCGGTCCAGCACGTCATCGTGGCCGCGCCACACCTCGGACATTCCGCCCACGCCGATGCGGTGTTCGAGGCGGTAACGCTCGCCCAGAACGCGCATCCCGTACTCCTTCAGACATGAAACGGCCGCTAGATCAGCTACCCGTTCGGGCCGTGGGCAAACCCGCCGCGAGGGGCGGTTGTGCGCGTTCCATCATTCGCGACACGGACAGGACGAGCAGGCCCGCGACGGAGAGAACCGCGCCCACCCAGGCGGTGGAGAGGTATCCGTACCCGGCCGCGATCACGACGCCGCCGAGCCAGGCCCCGGCCGCGTTGGCCAGGTTGAGCGCGGAGTGGTTGGAGCTGGCCGCGAGCGCGGGCGCGTCCGGCGAGGCCGCCATCAGACGCATGGTGAGCGCGGTGCCGATGACCTGGCAGGCCACGCCGATCAGGAAGATCAGCAGGACCGCGGCCGGGATCCAGGCCGCGGTGGTGGCGAAGAGCACCAGCACGGCCAGCATGCCGATCATGCCGCCGAACAGCGTACCCATGATGGAGTGGTCGGCCAGCCGGCCGCCGAGCAGCGTGCCGGCGGTCATGCCGACCCCGAAGACCGCCAGCACCCACGGCACGCCGGCGGCCGGCAGGCCGCTGACCTCGGTGAGCGTGGGCGAGACGTAGCTGTACACCGCGAACATGCCGCCGAACCCGACGATGCCGGTGACCAGCGCGAACCACACCTGCGGGCGGCGGAACGCGCCCAGCTCGGTGCGGATCGTGGCGTGCGCGGCGGCCGGCACGCGCGGCACCAGGAAGTGCACCGCCACCATGGTCAGCGCGCCGATCGCGGCGATCAGGCCGTACGCCAGGCGCCAGTGCACGTGCTGGCCGACCGCGGTCGCGGCCGGCACGCCGATGATGTTGGACACGGTCAGGCCCATCATCACGCCGGCCACCGCGCGGCCGGCCCGCTCCGGCGCGACCAGGCGCGCGGCCACCACGGACGCGATGCCGAAGTACGCGCCGTGCGGCAGCCCGGCGATGAACCGGGCCAGGTAGACCAGTGGCGCGTTCGGCGCGATCGCGGAGAGGCCATTGCCGGCCAGGAACGCGACCATCAGGCCGAGCAGCAGCAGCTTCCGGTCCAGCCTGGCGGTGAGCGCGGTGATCAGGGGCGCGCCGACGACCACGCCGAGCGCGTACGCGCTGATGCCGTACCCCATCTCCGGGATGGAGACGTGCAGCGTGGCGGCCATCTCCGGCAGCAGCCCCATGGCCGCGAACTCGCTGGTGCCGATGCCGAAGCCGCCGAGCGCGACGGCGGTCAGCGCGATGCCGACCCGGCCTGATCTGATCTCCCCACCCATGCCGGGATCGTGACAGCCGGAGCCGTTGCATTCATAGGACGACCGACACAGCGGACAATCAGTTCATGTTACTTGCGGGTAAAGGAAAAATCACCGTCTATCTTTGCTGGTAACGAGCCGCCTACGCTCTGCGCACCCCTCATGAGGAGGTTCGGATGGGCAAGTGGGCACTCAGGCTCTCCGTCACCATCAGCACCGTCCTGGCCGCGATCACCGTCGGGCCGGCCGCGCACGCCGACGCCGCGGTCGACTACGTAGCGCTCGGCGACTCCTATTCGTCCGGCACCGGCGCCACCGGCGCGACCGGTACCTGCATGCGCAGCCCCAACGGTTATCCGCAGCTGTGGGCGGACCGGAACGACCCGTCCTCGTTCGAGTTCGTCGCCTGCGGCGGCGCCACCACGGACGACGTCCGCGCCACCCAGGTCGCCGCGCTCGACGACGGCACCGACCTGGTCACCATCACGATCGGCGGCAACGACGCCGGCTTCGCGACCGGCGCGATCTCCTGCGTGCTGGGCAGCGACGAGGTCTGCCTGGGCGTCGTCGAGGCCGCCCGGGTCTACATCCGCACCCAGCTGCCGGGCCGGCTCGACCGCACCTACGCGGACATCACCGGCCGGGCGCCGTCCGCGCAGGTGGTCGTGCTCGGCTACCCGCGACTGTTCGAGACCGGCGCCTGCCCGGGCGGGCTCAGCCTGGCCAAGCGCCGGGCGCTGAACGCCGCGGCCGACGACCTCGCCACCGTCACCCGGGAGCGGGCCGAGGCGGCCGGGCTGACCTGGGCGGACACCCGCCCGATCTTCGCCGGCCACGGCGTCTGCTCGGCCACGCCGTGGATCAACCGGGTCAACCTGCTCAACCTGACCAGCACGTTCCACCCCAACAACGCGGGGTACGCCAGCGGCTACCTGCCCACGCTGGAGAGCGTGACGGGCTGACCGGCACCACCGCACGGGGGAGTTCGCGCTCCCCGTGCGGTGGTTTAACGCGCCCGGAGCGGGGGGTATCGATGCGCCGCACCACCGAATCCGAACCCCCGGAGGAAACCATGACGTTCCAGGCCGTCCTCTACGTCATAGCCGTGATCCTGCTGATCCTCGCCGCGCTGCCGATCGGCACCCGCGGCGTCTCGCTGGCCCTGCTGGGCGCCGCGTCCGCGCTGCTCGCCTACGCCTGGCCGACCATCACCGGCAGCGAGGCGTAGCGCCGCACAGACCCGTGGCGGGCGGGGCGGGCGCGGCACCCCCTCCGCGCGACCTCCCCGCCCGCCACGTCCCGGGCCACCGAAGATCCGCTGCACTCCGTCTTCACGGCGGACGGGAAATGTCGCAGGGATGTGCCAGACTGCGCACCGACGACATCCTGTGGGAGGACACACCAGCATGACCGACCTTCAGCGGCTCCAGGCGACGCAGCAGTTCCACGTCCGGCAGCGCATCCGCCTCATGGTCAATCAGTACGAGGTTCGCGCGGTCAACGCGGACGGCTCCGAGGGCGAGATGATCGCGTTCGCCCAGCAGAAGCGGATGGCGTTCAAGGAGCAGGTCACGCTCTACACGGACGACAGCAAGCAGGTCCCGGTGCTCGGCTTCAAGGCCCGGCAGATCATGGACCTGGGCGCGACCTACGACGTGACCGACCCGGGCGGCGCGCCGATCGGCCTGTTCCGCAAGGACTTCAAGGCCTCGCTGCTGCGCTCCACCTGGATCGTCGAGCAGCCGCACGTGGGCGAGGTCCGCGGTCAGGAGCGCAGCCAGCTGGTGGCGATCCTGCGCCGCTTCATCGACTCGCTCTCCTGGCTGCCGTACCACTTCGATTTCGTGACCCCGTCCGGCGAGGTCGTCTTCTCCGTGGTCAAGAAGTGGGGCCTCACCGACAAGTACGTGGTCACCGTGCCGAACCCGCACATCGACCGCCGGCTGGTCATCGCGATGGCCGTGGCGCTGGACGCGCTGCAGTCCCGCTGATCCTCAGCTCGACGTGAGCCGGTGCAGGTCGGCGAAGACGCGGTTGTTCAGGTCGTAGGCGACCAGCACCTCGGCTATCAGCCGGTCCTGCACCGCCCGGTCCCACGGCGCGGCGTCCAGCAGCGCGCGGTACCGGTTCTTGAACTCGTCCGGGTCGCCGAGCGTGTCGAAGCGGTAGAAGCGGGTCCCGTCGACCCCCAGGCCGTAGGCGGCACGCACGGCGTCCCCGATGTGGAAGCCGCCGGAGAGGTCCCCGAGGTAGCGGGTGTAGTGGTGCGCCACGAACCCGGCCGGGTCACCGAAGCAGGTGGCGGTCATCCGCGCGCGGTAATCGAGGGTGCCGGGCGTCGCCTCGATCCGGTCCCGCCAGCCGGCGCCGAGCAGGAACTCCAGGTCCGCGACCAGCTCCGGCAGCCGGGTCAGCTCCGGCGCGGCGAACGGGCCGGCCACCGGGTCCGCGCGCATCACCTCGGCCGCGGACTCGAGCACCTCGTAGATGAAGTAGTGCTGCGCCACCAGCAGCGCGTAGCCCTCGCGGTCGAGCTGCCCGGAGGTGAGCGCGGCCAGGTAGCCGGCGCCCTCGGCGGAGCGGTGCGCCCGGCCGGTCTCCCTGCGCAGCCGCAGTGCGAAGGCCTGGTCGGTGTGCGTCGCGGTCATCTGCTGGCACTCCTGGCGTCCGGGGGTAGTTGTGCGCTCAATGGTGCTGGCTAGTCGCCGGGAGCGCCATACCCGCGGCAAGTAGAGATCACGATGTGACCCGCGGCGTCAGGAACCGGGCGGCCACCTCCTCCAGCACGGCCTCGTCGCCGGCGTACCAGCTGTCCGCGCGCGGCCAGTGCGTGATCACGTCCGTGAAGCCCAGCTCGGCCGCGCGGCCGTGCGCCTCCGCGAACGCGTCCACACTGCTCATCGAGAAGACCGGCGCGGAGTCGAGCGTCAGGTAGCGGTCGAGCGAGCCGCGCTCCCGGCCGGCCCCGTCCAGCGCGTCGTCCAGCCGCCGCGACAGCTCCTCCACCGTCGCCCACCAGGCCTCCTGCTGCGCCCGCAGCTCCGCGCCGGAGGGCGGGGACAGCGACGCGCCGGGCACGCCGCCGGTGGTGACCCAGCCCTGCGCGTGCTTCGCGACCAGACGCAGGCCGCGCGGGCCGTTCGCCGCCATGATCAGGGGCACCCGCGGGCGCTGCACGCAGCCGGGCAGGTTCCGCGCGTCGACGGCCGCGTAGTGCGCGCCTCGCCAGGTCACGTGGTCCTCGCGGAGCAGCAGGTCGAGCAGCTCGACGAACTCGGCGTACCGGTCGAAGCGGTTCTTGGGCGTCAGCTCGGGCTCGCCCAGCACGGCCGAGTCGAAGCCGGTGCCGCCCGCGCCCACGCCGAGCAGCAGCCGGCCCGCGCTGATGTCGTCCAGCGCGGTGACCTCGCGGGCGAACGGCACCGGATGCCGGAAGTTCGGCGACGCGACCAGCGTGCCGAGCCGCATCTCGGAGGTGACCAGCGCGGCCGCGGTGAGCGTCGGCACCGCGTCGAACCAGGGGCCGTCGACCAGCGTGCGCCAGCCGATGTGGTCATAGGTCCAGGCGTGGTCGAAGCCCCACTCCTCGGCCCGGCGCCAGCGCCGCTCCGACTGCCGCCACGGCTGGTCCTGCAGAATCACGATTCCGATGCGCACGATCGACACGCTAACGCAGGAGACCCGGCACCGAACCGGTGCCGGGTCTCCTGACGAAACGCGGGGGCGGAGCTCTCTACGCGTTACCCCCGCTGGCTCGGGTGTGCCGGGTCAGTCCACCGCGAGGTGGCCGCGCAGCTTGACCAGCGCCTTCGCCAGCAGGCGGGAGACGTGCATCTGGCTGACGCCGATCTGGTCCGCGATCTGCGACTGGGTGAGGTTCCCGTAGAAGCGCAGGGTCAGTATCTTCTGCTCGCGCTCGTCGAGCGCGGCCATCGCCGGGCCGAGCGCGACGCGCAGCTCGGTCAGCTCGTACTCGTGGTCCTCGGAGCCGAGCGTGTCGGCCAGCTCCATGCCGCCCTCGTCGGTCACCGGCGTGGAGAGCGAGGTCGCGGTGTAGGCACGCGCGCCCTCCAGGCCCTCCAGCACCTCCTCCTCGGTGACGTTGAGGTGGGCCGCGATGTCCGCGACCGTGGGGGAGCGGCCGAGGTCCTGGGAGAGCGTCGCGTTCGCCTCGGAGATGGCCAGGCGCATCTCCTGCAGGCGGCGCGGCACCCGGACCGACCAGGTGCGGTCGCGGAAGTGGCGCTTGATCTCGCCGATGATGGTGGGGATCGCGTAACCGGCGAAGTCCACGCCGAACGTCGGGTCGAATCGGTCGACCGCCTTGATCAGGCCGATCATCGCGGTCTGGACCAGGTCGTCCATCGACTCGCCGCGGCCGGAGAAACGGAGCGCGAGGTGGCGTGCCAGCGGCAGCCAGGCCTCGATCGTCCGCCGGCGCAGTGCGGATCGCGACGGGTGGGTTTCGGGAAGCGCCGCGAGGGCATTAATGAGTTCGGTGCCCTCGGCTGCGGCCGCGTCGTGCTCGTGGTCGAACCTCGTCGACCCGTGCGCACGGGTTGCTGCAACGCCCATGGAGTCCTCCCTCGTTAGGATCTCGACCCTAACCTAAAGAGCTTGCCGGTGGTAGCCGAAAGGATGAGGTGTCCCAGCGTTTCGGCCCTTTCCCACCGACGGTGTGATACCCCTCCGTGGTCCCGATACGGATATGTCGGGTTTCTTCGACGCGTAGAGTGATCACGTTGTACCGCACGGGTGACCGATGTGGTGGTGATCTCAGCTGGTGCGCGAGTCCATCAGCGCGCGGATGCGCAACGCCGCGTCCTTGGCGAACCGGACGTACTGCTTACCCCGGTAATCCAGCTGCTCCGAGTACCGCCGGTTCTGCAGCGGCTCCAGGAAGTCGAGCACGACGCCGAGCGGTTCGCGCAGGTCGTGGACCGTGGACTCGGCCGCCTCCGCGAGCTTGCGGTTCATCTCGCGCAGCCCGGACAGCTCCTGGCCCAGCTCGTCCGCGCGGGAGGTGCCGGCCCGGACGTCCCGCTCCAGGCGGGCGACGTCGCGCTCCAGGCCGGAGATGCGGTCCCGGAGCGCCTCCGCGGCCACCGCCTCGGCGCGCATCTCGGCACGCAGCAGCGAGATGCGGGCACGCATCAGGTAGAGCCCGGCCAGTGCGGCGGCGAGCATGATCGACGTGACGACCAACGCGACGGTCACACCGAAGACGCTAGCGCCTGCGGGTGTCCTCCGCTGCGATCGGGTGTGTCCGGAACCGGGCGCGCCGGACACACCCGCGCGGATCAGTCGTTGGTGTGCAGCGCCGTGTTCAGCTCGATGCCGGTGCCCTTGCGCGGCCGGGCCTCCAGCGCGCCGGTCAGCGAGTTCCGCCAGAACAGGATGTTGGACGCGCCGGAGAGCGTGACCGCCTTGACCGCCTCGCCGGACGGCAGCAGCACCTTCGAGCCGGCCGTGACGTACGTCCCGGCCTCGACCACGCAGTCGTCGCCGAGCGAGATGCCGATGCCCGCGTTCGCGCCGATCAGGCAGCGCTCGCCGATCCGGATCCGCTCCTTGCCGCCGCCGGACAGCGTGCCCATGATCGAGGCGCCGCCGCCCACGTCCGAGCCCTCGCCGACCACGACGCTCGCGGAGATCCGGCCCTCGACCATCGAGTTGCCCAGCGTGCCCGCGTTGAAGTTCACGAAGCCCTCGTGCATGACCGTGGTGCCGCTGGCCAGGTGCGCGCCGAGCCGGACCCGGTCCGCGTCCGCGATCCGCACGCCGGACGGGACCACGTAATCGATCATCCGCGGGAACTTGTCCACGCCGTACACGGTCAGGTGCCGGCCGGCCGCGCGCTCCAGGATCTGCAGCTCGGAGATCCGCTCGCCCGGGCACGGCCCGGCCGAGGTCCAGGCCACGTTCGCCAGCAGGCCGAAGATGCCGTCCAGGCTCACCGAGTTCGGCGTGACCAGCCGGTGCGAGAGCAGGTGCAGCCGCAGGTACACGTCGAACGTGTCCTTCGGCGCGTCGGCCAGCGAGCCGATCACGGTGAGCACCGCCACGGTCCGCAGCCCGGGCAGCGCCTTCGGGCCGAGCACGCCGGCCGGGAGGCCCAACAGCGCGGCGCCGTCCGCGTCCGGCAGCGGCGTGTTCGCCGGCTGCCCCTCGGCCGGCGCCGCTCCGAGGCCGAGCTTGCCGGCCGGGTACCAGGTGTCCAGCACCTGACCCTCGGCCGTGATCGTGGCGAGGCCGATGCCCCAGGCCGCACTAGTAGACACGTCGCTCACAGGTGAGAAGGTACCGTGCCACCCATGGCGAACCCGCTGACCCCCGACGTGCTGGCCGACCCGGTCGCGCTCACCCGCGCGCTGGTCGACATCGAGTCCGTCTCGCGAAACGAGAAGGAGATCGCCGACTGCATCGAGCTGGTGCTGGCGGACGCGCCGCACCTGACCGTGCACCGGCAGCAGAACACGATCATGGCCCGCACCGAGCTCGGGCGCGCGCGCAGCGGGTGGTGCTGGCCGGGCACGTCGACACGGTGCCGCTGAACGACAACTTCCCGTCCCGGATGGTCGACGACCTGATCTACGGCTGCGGGACCTCGGACATGAAGTCGGGCACCGCGCTGGCGCTGCACATCGCCATGACCGTGCCCGACCCGCGGTACGACGTGACGTACTTCTTCTACGAGGCCGAGGAGATCGAGTCCGAGTTCAACGGGCTGCACCTGGTCTCCCGCGCGCACCCGCAGTGGCTGGCCGCGGACCTCGCCATCCTGCTGGAGCCCACCTACGGCGTGGTCGAGGCCGGCTGCCAGGGCACCATGCGGGCGCTGGTCCGGACGACCGGCCGGCGCGCCCACTCGGCCCGGTCCTGGCGCGGCGTGAACGCCATCCACGCCGCCGGCGAGGTGCTGCGCCGCCTCCAGGAGTACGGGCCGCGCACGGTCACCATCGACGACTGCACGTACCGGGAGGGGCTCAACGCGGTCCGCGTCCACGGCGGCGTGGCCGGCAACGTGATCCCGGACCGCTGCGAGGTCGAGGTCAACTACCGCTTCGCGCCGGACCGCTCCGAGGCCGAGGCCGAGGCTCACCTGCGCGAGGTCTTCGCCGGGTACGACCTGGAACTCACCGACTCCGCCCCGGCCGCGCCGCCCGGCCTCACCGCGGCGCCCGCCCGCGAGTTCCTGGCCGCGGTCGGCGAGCGCCCGGCCGCGAAGCTGGGCTGGACGGACGTGGCCCGGTTCGCCGCGCTCGGCATCCCGGCGCTCAACTTCGGCCCCGGCGACCCCAACCTCGCGCACACCCAGGAGGAGCACGTCGAGATCGGCAAGATCCGGGACGGCGCCGCGACGCTGCACCGCTGGCTCGCCTCCTGAGCGCCGATGAAGAAGGCCCCGCTTCCGCGGGGCCTTCTCGTTACGCTGCGCAATCCTGCTTGGACTTCTCCTCGGACGATTCGTCCTCGGGCTCCGCCGTGGCCTCGCCGTCCAGCAGGGCCATTCGTCGTTCGGCGACGACGTCGCGGATGCGCCGTTGCATCTGACGCCGATGCCGGAGCATCTCGTTCCTGTTGAGCACGGTTGGCTCCTCCCCCCGAGGTGGCCCGGGCGGATACCCGGGCGCCGTGCTGCGCATGCTGATGACTTGTGAAGTAAAGACGTTCCTTCCTTAAGTTTGGTTGCGGCCGTCCTTAGTTTCTGTCGAATTTTCCGCAGATCCGCCCGCGCGGGGTCGGCCGGACGGTCAGATACCCGTCGCCGGCGTGCATTACGGTGATCGCATGAGGGGTGTGTCATGAGCGGTCGCGTACGTCTGACTCCGGAACGGCACCGTGGCCCGGTCACGCTGCGGCGCGACGCGATCGAGCCGTCCACCGCGGACCAGAAGCTGCTCGACTCCCGGCAACGCGCGGAGTGGAAGACGAAGGACGCGTGGCGGGCATTACGGATTCTCTCCGAATTCGTGGAGGGATTCGACAGCCTCGCGGATCTTCCGCCCGCCGTGAGCGTCTTCGGCTCCGCCCGCAGCAAACCGGACAGCGCCGAGTGCGAGACGGCCGAGCGGGTCGGCGCCGCGCTCACCCGCGCCGGCTACGCGGTGATCACCGGCGGCGGCCCCGGCGTGATGGAGGCGGCTAACAAAGGGGCCAGCGAGGCCGGCGGGCTCTCCATCGGGCTCGGCATCGAGCTGCCGTTCGAGCAGGGCCTCAACGAGTGGGTCGACGTCGGCATCGACTTCCGCTACTTCTTCGCCCGCAAGACCATGTTCGTGAAGTACGCGCAGGGATTCATCGTGCTGCCCGGCGGCTTCGGCACCATGGACGAGCTGTTCGAGGCGCTCACGCTGGTGCAGACCGGCAAGGTGACGCGCTTCCCGGTGGTGCTGATGGGCAGCGCGTACTGGCGCGGCCTGCTCGACTGGCTGCGCGACACGATGGCCGTGGACGGCAAGATCGGACCGGCCGACCTGGACCTGATCTGCCTGACCGACGACGTCGACGAGGCGGTCCGCTTCATCGTCGAGGCGGACGCCGCACTCGCCGCCGAGCAGTCCGCCGTGGACGACCTGACCAGCGACGTGCGGGACGCCTGATGGCCGCGATCTGCGTGTTCTGCGCGTCCGCCGACGCGATCGAGCAGCGCTGGCTCGACCTGGCCACCGAGACCGGGCGGCAGATCGGGGCCCGCGGCCACACGCTGGTCTCCGGCGGCGGCTGCGTCGGCATGATGGGCGCGGTCGCGGACGGCGCGCGGGCCGCCGGGGCGTACACGCTCGGGATCATCCCGCAGTCGCTGGTCGACATGGAGGTCGCGGACACCGCCTCGGACGAGCTGGCCGTGACCGACGGCATGTTCTCCCGCAAGGCCATGATGATCGAGAAATCGGACGCGTTCATCACGCTCCCCGGCGGCCTGGGCACGCTCGACGAGCTGTTCGAGGTCTGGACCACCGGCTCGCTCGCGATCCACCGCAAGCCGATGGTGCTGGTCAACCCGGACGGCTTCTACGACGGGCTGCTGAGCTGGCTGCGCACGCTCACCGACACGCGCTTCGTCCGCGAGGGCGCCATGGCCGAGCTGATCGTGGTCGACTCGCTGGACGCCGCCTTCGAGGCCATCGAGCCGCGCCTGGCCGGCTGACCGGGGCCGTACCCGCCCGGCATAACGGCCCGGACCAGGCGATATCCGGCGTGTCGGTGGGTCGTGATGAGATAGCGCGATGACTGTGCTGCCCCGGCGGACGTATCGGCTGGTGCGACGGCCACCGGCCGCCGCGCCGCCGCTGCTGCCGGACGCCGCCCACGACCGGATCGTCGCCCACACGGACGGTCCGCTGCTGGTGGTCGGCGGCCCGGGCACCGGCAAGACCACCACGCTGGTCGAGGCCGTGGCCGCGCGCGTCCGGGCCGGCACCGACCCGGAGCGCATCCTGGTGCTCACGTTCGGCCGCCGCGCCGCGCAGGCGCTGCGTGAGCGGATCGAGGCCCGGGTCGCCGGCCTCGCCGACCGCGACGTGGTCCACCAGCCCACGGTCAGGACCTTCCACGCGTACGCGTACAGCCTGCTCCGCCGCGCCGCCGCCGCCCGCGGCGAGCCGTCCCCCCGCCTGCTCACCGGCCCCGAACAGGACCTGGTCATCCGCGAACTCCTGGAGGTCGTCGGCGACCCGGACGCGATCACGCCACCACCGGCAGCCGGCACGCGCTCCCCGCGGTACCGCGAGCCTTCCGCGCCCGGGCCACGACCGGACGATCCCGCGGACGATTTCGCCGACGAGGTGGACCGCGCGAGCGAGCCGCGGTCCGGCAGCCCGGTCTCCCGCGACGACGGGGACCGCGCGAGCGAGTCGCGACCGGGAGGCCGCACATCCCGCGACGACGACGCCGGCGCTGACGACCGGCGGGCCGGCGCGCCGCGCGCCGGTGTGACCGGCGTCGCCGGGCGCGAGGAGGTCGCGGGACCGGCCGGTGACGATCCCTACGGCTGGCCCGCCGGGCTCCGGCCCGCGCTGCGGACCAGGGCGTTCGCCACCCAGCTCCGCGACCTGATGCTGCGCGCGGTCGAGCGCGGCATCGGCCCGGCCGACCTCAGCCGCCTCGGCGAGCGGCTCGGCCGCGACGACTGGCCGGCCGCGGCGCGGTTCCTCCGCGAGTACGCCGCGGTCCTCGCGCTGCGCGACACCACCGGCCGGGCCGCGGCCGCCTACGACGCGGCCGAACTGGTCCGCGCCGCGATGACGCTGCTCACCGACGACCCCGAGCTGCTGGAGTCGGAGCGGCGGCGGATCGCGCACGTGTACGTCGACGAACTGGCCGACACCGACCCGGCCCAGGTCGCGCTGCTGCACCTGATCGCGGGCGGCGGTCTGCCGCTGGTCGCGTTCGCGGACCCGGACTCGTCGGTCTACGGCTTCCGCGGCGCCGACCCGTCGATAGTGGCGGCCTTCCCGGCCCGCTTCCGCACCGCCTCCGGCGCCCCGGCCGCGACCGTCACCCGCACGATCTCCTACCGCGCCCCCCAGGGCCTCCTCGACGCGCTCCGCCGCGTCGGCCGCCGCCTCCGCGGCCCGGTCACCCACCGCCACCTCACCGTGCCCCCACCGCCGCCCGCTCCTCCGTCCGCCTCCGATGCCGTCGCGCCGGATGAAGCGGCCGGCCTCACGACCGCGACCGTGACCGGCGGAAACGAGATCGCGGCGGGCGATGCCGTGAGCGGCGGGAACGAGGTCGCGGCGGGCGATGCCGTGAGCGGCGGGAACGAGGTCGCGGCGGGCGATGCCGTGAGCGGCGGAAACGAGACCGCGGCGGACGATGCGGTGACCGGCGGAAACGAGGTCGCGGCGGGCGATGCCGACGACGCGGGAAAAGCCGCCGCACACGGCGAGGCGGGTTCCCAGGTAGGCGAGAGCATCGCCGGTGAGATCCCGCGCTCCGACGACGCCGTCGCCCACCGGGCGACCGCCGGGGCCGGTGGGGCGAGCGCCGCCGTCGGTGAGGACGTCGTCGATCCGAGCGACGCCGCAGAAGCGGCCGACGCCGCCAGGACCGGCGGCACCGCGGAGACCGACGACCCCACCGGGACCCCGAGTGCCGCCGAGACGGAGGACACCGGGAATCGCGCGGGCGCCGCCGCGATCGGCGACACCGGCGCGAGCGGCGAGGAAGCCGTGCGGGTGCGGACGTTCCGCTCCGCGGTGGCGGAGTCCGCCTACGTGGCGCACGCGCTGCGGGAGGCGCATCTGCTGCGCGGGATTCCCTGGTCGCGGATGGCGGTGGTCGTACGGTCGACGATGTTGCAGTTGCCGCCGCTCCAGCGGGCCCTGCACGCGGCCGGTGTGCCGACCGTGACGTACGCCGAGGATCTGCCGCTGCATCTGCAGCCCGCGGTGGCGCCGCTGCTGCTGGCGTTGCGCTGCGCGCTGGAGCCGGACGCGCTGGACGAGGACGCGGCGGTGACGCTGCTGCACTCGCCGCTGGGTGGCGCCGACCCGCTGGCCGAGCGGCGGCTGCGCCAGGGGCTGCGCGCGCTGGCACACCGGACCGGCGACCGGCGGTCGTCCGGCGAGCTGATCGCGGCGGTGCTGCGGGACCCGTCGCCGCTGGACGGCGTGGACCGGCGGTGGGCCCGGCCCGCCCGGGCCGTCGCCGCGCTGCTGGAGACGGTCCGGCGGGCCGCGGCCGACCCGCGGAACTCGGTCGAGGACGTGCTGTGGGCGCTGTGGCGGGCGACCGGCCTGGCCGACCGCTGGTACGCGGCCAGCGTGCGCGGGACGCCGCCGCGCGCCGGCGAGAGCGGCCACGTGGAGCGGGCGCGCGCGGACGCGGCCGACCGCGATCTCGACTCGGTGCTGGTGCTGTTCGACGCGGCCGCGCGGTTCGCGGACCGGCTGCCCGGCGCGCGCACCGAGGTGTTCTTGGACCACGTGCTCGGCCAGGACCTGCCGGCCGACTCGATCGCGCCGTCCGCGGACCGGGGCGACGCGGTGCGCCTGCTCACCGCGCATGCGGCGAAGGGCCTGGAGTGGGACGTGGTCGCGATCGCGGGCGTGCAGGAGGGCGTGTGGCCGGACCTGCGGCTGCGCGGCAGCCTGCTCGGCTCCGAGCGCCTGGTCGACCTGCTCTCCGGCCGGACCGCGCCGGAGGCGGCCGCGCTGGCCGGGCAGACGTCCGCGCTGCTGGACGAGGAGCGCCGGCTGTTCTACGTGGCCGCGTCCCGGGCGCGGCGGAGTCTGCTGGTCACGGCCGTGGCGTCCGCGTCGGTGGGCACGGCGGACGGCGAGGAGCAGCCCAGCCGCTTCCTGCACGAGATCGGCGCGGAGGACGACGTACCGGCCGATGATTTCGATCTTCAGGGGCAGCGGCTGCCGCGCGCGCTGACGCTGGCCGCGCTGGTCGCGGAGTTGCGGACCGCGCTGACCGATCCGCGGTCGGGCGCGCACCGGAGGCGGGCCGCGGCCGGGGAACTCGCCCGGCTGGCCGCGGCCGGCGTGCCCGGCGCGCACCCGGACGAGTGGTGGGGCCTGCGCGCGCTCTCCGACGACCGGCCGCTGGCCGACGACGGCGAGCCGGTCCGGGTTACGCCGTCCACCATGGAGGGTGCGCTCCGGTGCAGCCTGCGCTGGCTGTTGGAACGGCACGGCGGCAACCCGCCGGCCGGCCCGGCGCAGGGGATCGGCAACCTGGTGCACGCGGCCGCGATGCTGGCCGAGGACGCGAACGCGGACCGGGAGCGGCTGATCGAGTACGTGGCCGGCCGCTTCCCGATGATCGAGCTGGCCGCGCGCTGGCTGGCCGGCCCGGAGCAGTCCCGGGCCGAGGGCATGGTCGACAAGCTGCTGCGCTGGCTGGCCGCGAACCCGCGCCGGCTGCTGGCCATCGAGCACGAGTTCGCGGTGCGCCTGGACGACGGCACGAAACGCCCGATCGACCTGGTCGGCCGGGTGGACCGGCTGGAGGTCGACGACGCCGGCCGGCTGGTCGTGGTGGACCTGAAGACCGGCCGGTCGACCGCGGTGACCACGGCGGACGTGGCCGAGCACCCGCAGCTGGCCGGCTACCAGGCCGCGGTCGAGGCGGGCGGGTTCGCGGACTTCGGCGTGGAGTCCGGCGGCGCCGCGCTGGTGCAGCTCGGCACGGACACCAAGGCCGCGCGCGAGCAGAGTCAGGGCGCGGTCGCCGACAGCCCGGACCCGGGCTGGGCGGAGGAGCTGGTCCGCCGCACCGCGGACACGATGGCCGCGTCCACGTTCTCCGCCGTGGTCAACAAGAAGTGCCGGACCTGCCCGGTGCAGACCGCCTGCCCGGTCTCCGGCCGCGGCCGGCAGGTCGTCGAACCCCCCACCAGGAGACCGGGTACGTGACGGATCAACCCGCCCTCTTCGCCGCGGCGGAGAAGCCGCGCCGGATCAGGGCCGATGCCGGGCCCCGGTTCACGCCCGGCGAACTGGCCCGGCTGCTGCGGCTGCACGCGCCCACGCCGGAGCAGGCCGCGATCATCTCCGCGCCGGTGGAGCCGCTGCTGGTGGTGGCCGGCGCCGGGTCCGGCAAGACCGAGACGATGGCCGCGCGCGTGGTCTGGCTGGTGGCCAACGGGTACGTACGCCCCGAGCAGATCCTCGGCCTGACGTTCACCCGCAAGGCCGCGGGCGAGCTGGCGCACCGCGTCCGGACCCGGCTCGGCCAGCTGGTCCGCCGCCTGGGCCGGGAGATCGCGGGCGAGCCGACCGTGGCGACGTACCACTCGTACGCGGCCCGGGTGGTCACCGAGCACGGCCTGCGCGGGGGATTCGAGCCGTCCACCCGGCTGCTCACCGAGGCGTCCCGCTGGCAGCTGGTCGACATGCTGGTCCGCAACTTCCCGGGCGACCTGGGCGCGGTCGGCCGCGCCCCCGGCACGATCACGGACGCGGTGCTGGCGCTCTCCGGTGAGCTGGCCGAGCACCTGGTCAGCACGGACGAGCTGGCGAGCTGGACCGGGCGGTTCATCGGCGAGGTGCGCGGCGTGCCGGGCTCGCCGGGGAAGCCGGTGCGCGACGTGCTGTCCCGCCAGCAGGCCCGGCTCGGCGTGCTGCCGCTGGTCCGCGCGTACGAGGCGCGTAAGGCCGAACTGGAGGCGATGGACTTCGGCGACCAGCTCGCCCGCGCCGCGCGCGTCGCCCGCGACCACCCGGAGGTGGGCCGGATCGAGCGGGACCGCTACCGGGTGGTGCTGCTCGACGAGTACCAGGACACCAGCCACGCGCAGGTGGTGATGCTGCGCGCGCTGTTCGGCGACGGGCACCCGGTCACCGCGGTCGGCGACCCGTGCCAGTCCATCTACGGCTGGCGCGGCGCCAGCGCCGGCACGCTGGACCGGTTTCCCGGGGACTTCACGCACCGGGACGGGCGGATCGCGCCGACCAGCGCACTGACCAGGTCGTGGCGGAACCGGCCGGAGATATTGGAGATCGCGAACGCGCTGTCGCTGCCGCTGCGCACCGCGGGCGCGCGGGTGGCGGCGCTGCGGCCGACGCCGGGCACGGCCGAGCCGCTCGGCGGGCACACGGTCCGGGCCGCGCTGCTGTCCACGCACGACGCGGAGGCGGACTGGATCGCCGACGGGATCGTCCGGGCCTGGCAGGCCGCGGGGGAGGACGACGCCGCGCTGCCGGAGGAGATCCCGGTCGAGAAACGGCCGACGACCGCGGTGCTGGTCCGGCTGCGCAGCCAGATCCCGGTGATCGAGGACGCGCTGCGCGCCCGCGGCGTACCCGTGGAGGTCGTGGGTCTGGGTGGCCTGCTGGACACGCCCGAGGTGCGCGACGTGGTGAGCACGCTGCGGGTGCTGGCCGACCCGGCCGACGGCGCGTCGCTGCTGCGGCTGCTCACCGGCCCGCGCTGGCGGATCGGGCCGCGCGACCTGGTGGCGCTGCACCGGCGCGCGCAGCGGCTGGCGGCGGCGCGCCGCGACGAGGCCGAGGACACCGTGATCCGCGATCCGCTGGACGAGGCGACGCTGGTCGAGGCGCTGGCCGACCTGGGCCTGCCGCAGCAGTACTCGGCGGAGGGCTATCACCGGCTGCACGCGTACGCGGCCGAGCTGGAGCTGCTCCGCGACCGCCTGGACCAGCCGCTGCCGGACCTGGTCGCGGACGTGGAGCGGACCATCGGCCTGGACGTGGAGGTGGCGGTGCGCGCGTCCGCGGCCGGGGACGCCGGCCTGGCCCGCGCGCACCTGGACGCGCTCGGCGACGTGGCGGCCCGGTTCGCCGGCGAGGCGGACGGCGGCACACTCTCCGGTTTCCTGGCGTTCCTGGCCGCGGCCGAGGAGGAGGAGCGCGGGCTCGCGCCCGGCCAGGTCGACGTGGTCGAGGGCGCGGTGCAGATCCTCACCGCGCACGCGGCGAAGGGCCTGGAGTGGGACGTGGTCGCGGTCGCCGGGCTGACCCGCGACGTGTGGCCGGGCCCGGTCCGCGCGTCCGATCACTACCTGGCCGGCATCGGCGTGCTGCCGTTCCCGCTGCGCGGCGACCGGGACGGGCTGCCGGCGCTGGACCTGTCCGGCGCGGAGACGCAGCGCGACGTGGCCGGCGCGCTGGAGCGGTTCGCGCGGGACTGGCGCGAGCACGACGAGCGCGAGGAGCGGCGGCTCGCCTACGTGGCGGTGACCCGGCCGCGCCGGCTGCTGCTCTGCTCCGGCTACTGGTGGGGCGACCGGGTCGTCCGGCCGCGCGGCGCGTCCGTGTTCCTCGAGGAGATCCGCGCGTCGTGCCTGGCCGGTCACGGCGACGTCCCGGTCTGGGAGCCGCCGCCGGAGCCGGGCGCGACCAACCCCGGAGCATCCGCCGCGGTACGCGCGGAGTGGCCGTCCGACCCCCTCGGCGCGCGCCGTCCCGCGCTGGAGGAGGCGGCCGACCTGGTCCGCGAGCTGCTGGCGGCGGAGCAGGCCGCGCCGGAGGAGCCGGCCGAGCCGCCGGCGGTGAGCCCGCTGGAGGAGGCGCTCGGCGCGCCGCCCGCGCCGTCCACCGAGGACGCCCCGGAGTCCGCCCCGGCGGAGGCGGCGGACGCGACCGATCCGGCCCTGGAGGCGGAGATCGCGGGCTGGCGGCGGGAGGCGGACCTGCTGCTGGCCGAGCGCGCCGAGCACGCCCGCCGGGACGGCCCGCTGGAGGTGGCGCTGCCCGGCCACCTCTCCGTGTCGCAGCTCGTCACGCTGCACCGGGACCCGCAGGCGCTGGCCCGCGCGCTGCGCCGGCCGATGCCGGCCGCGCCCGCGCCGTACGCGCGCCGCGGCACCGCGTTCCACGCCTGGCTGGAGCAGCGCTTCGGCACCGTACGCCTGCTGGATCTGGACGAGTTGCCCGGCGCGGCCGACGCGGACGCCGCGGCCGACACCGAACTGGCCGACCTCCAGGCGCGCTTCCTGGCCGGCGAGTGGGCGGACCGGACGCCGATCGAGGTGGAGGTGCCGTTCGCGACCGTGATCGGCGGCGTGGTGGTCCGGGGCCGGATGGACGCGGTGTTCGCCGCGCTCGGCGGCCGGTACGACGTGGTCGACTGGAAGACCGGCGCGCGGCCGTCCGGCGAGGCGGCGCGGGCCGCGGCGGTGCAGCTGGCCGCGTACCGGCTGGCCTGGGCCGCGCTGGCCGGCGTGCCGGTGGAGCACGTGCGGGCCGCGTTCTACTACGTGCGGGACGACGTGACGGTGCGCCCGGCGGACCTGCTCGACCGGGAGGCGCTGACGGAGCTGGTCGAATCCGTCCCGTCCGCGCGATCCGTTTCGCCGATTCGGTCGTAGTGGCTTGGTAAGGAGCCGTACGGCCGATGCGCGGCGATGTTCGGGTGAGGGGATGGGTCCGATGGGCGACTGTGCACGACCCCTTGACACGACATGCTATGCGCTTGGGCGAGACGTTGAGATATGTCAACTCGTCGTCGGATAACGCAAACGGGGGTTCTGCGGTGAGCAACGGAAAGGGCGGGATACGGGAGATGACGCTGGTCTTCACGCTGGCGTTGCTGGGGGTGGGGCTGGCCTCGCTGCTGGCGTTCATTCCCTGGTACGAGACGTCCGCGGCGGAGAGCGCGATAGTCGACGTCCGGATTCCACTCTTCGACCCGCCCGACTCGGCGGCACAGGGTTCGGGGCGATAGCGAGAAGGGGCGGTCCGCGACGGACCGCCCCTTTCACGTTCGGTTCGCGGCGGCGCGGTGCCTCTCCGCCTCGGCGTCGATCGCCTCGGCCGTCTCCAGGTCGCGGTAGGCGCGGTACTGCGCGAGCGAGTACGCGATCGCGGCGGCCCAGATCAGGCAGATCACCGCGTAGACCGGGTACCGGACGGTGTCCGGCGCGTCGATCCAGTCGCTGCGCAGCAGCGAGCGCGTGTTGGTCAGCACGATGACGCCGCCGACCGCGGAGCCCAGAATCCGCGGCGGGATGTGCCGGACCAGCCAGGCCGCGATCGGTGCGGCCACCACGCCGCCGAGCAGCAGCGCCGCCACCCACACCACGTCGATGTTCTCGCGGCCGATGCCGGCCAGGAAGCCGGCGCTGGCCGCGATCGCCACGACGAACTCACTGGTGTCGATGGAGCCGATCACCTTGCGCGGCTCCAGGCGCCCGCTGGCCAGGATGGCCGGCGTGCCGACCGGGCCCCAGCCACCGCCGCCGGTGGCGTCCACGAAGCCGCCGAACAGGCCGAGCGGTGCCAGGAAACGCTTGCGCAGCGGCTGGCCGAGCCGGCCCCGGGGCAGGCCCCACGCGGTGAACCGGACCAGGATGTAGACGCCCAGCGTCAGCAGGATCAGCGCCATGATCGGCGCCGCGACCTCGGTGGAGAGGTGGGAGAGGAACGTCGCGCCGGCGAACGCGCCGATGCCGCCCGGAATGCCGATCTTCGCGACCACCCGCCAGTCGACGTTGCCGAACCGCCAGTGCGCCGCGCCGGAGACCAGCGTGGTGCCGATCTCCGCCAGATGCACGGTCGCGGACGCCGCGGCCGGGTTCGTGCCGATGGCCAGCAACAGCGTGGTGGAGGTGACGCCGTACGCCATGCCGAGGCTGCCGTCGACGAGCTGGGCGCCCAGCCCCACCAGGGCGAGCAGGACGAGTTTCCGCATGTGCCGCTCCTTCCGTGCTACGTGGTCGCCGCCCCCTGGCGGGACTTGGTGAGCAGGTCGGCGAGCGTGGCCGTGTCGACGACCTCCTCGATCGCCTCGTGCACGGCCAGCCACACGTCGGTCAGGCCGGCCGCGACCCCGTGATAGCCGGCCGCGTCCGCGGGCAGCCCGCGGACCATGGTCAGCGAGCCGCTCACCGCCCGCAGGACGTCGCCGACCGTGATCTCGTCGGCCGGCCGGACCAGTGCGTAGCCGCCCTCGACGCCGCGGTGGCTGTGCAGCAGACCGGCCCGGCGCAGGTCCAGCAGGATGCCCTGGAGGAAGCTGAGCGGGATCTCCTGGGCGGACGCGAGCGCGGCCGCCTTGACCAGCTCGCGGGTCTCCCCGCGGTCGGCGTCCGCGATGGCCAGCATCGCGCGGACCGCGTAGTCGCTGCGCGCCGAGACGTACATGCGGGTCTCCTACCGTTAGCTGTTGCGGTCCAGCAGTCCCCAGCGGCGCCGGATGGCCCGGTCCGCGGCGCCGAACGCGGCGTCCGCGAGCAGGCCGAAGACCAGGATCGCGATCATGATGGAGATGAGCCGTTCGGTGTCGCTGAGCTCGCGCGCGTACTGCAGCTGCGCGCCGATCGACGTCTTGGTCGCGATCACCACCAGCAGCTCGCCGGCCATCAGGCTGCGCCAGGCGAACGCCCAGCCCTGCTTGAGCCCGGCGACGATGGCGGGCAGCGCGGCCGGCGCGATCACGTACCGGTAGAGGTTGATCCCGCGCGCGCCGATGTTGTGCCCGGCACGGCGCAGCAGCGGCGGCACGTAGTCGACGCCGTGGATCACGCCGTTCGCGATCGAGGGCGCGGCGCCGAGCACCACCACGAAGAAGATCGCCTGCTCGCTGAGCTGGTAGAGCATGATGGCCAGCGGGAACCAGGCGATCGACGGCATGGTCTGCAACGCGGTGATCATCGAGCCGATCGCGGCCCGCAGGATTCTGCTGCTGGAGACCGCGAGGCCGAGCACCAGGCCGACGACGACCGCGGCCGCGAAGCCGACGCCGGCCCGCCGCGCGGTGGTGCCCACGCCGGACCAGAACGCCTCGGACCGCACGTAGTTCCAGAGGTCCGGGAACACCCGGTCCGGGCCGGGCAGCGTCCAGACCGGCTTCCACCCGGACCAGACCACGATCTGCCAGATCAGGACGGCGAGCGCGATCGCGGTGAGCTTCGGCCAGGTCTGGAACCAGATCCTGCTGGCCCGGGACGGCCCCTTCTCCCGGCTGGCGATCTCGAGCGCGTCGAGCCCGGAGATCGCGTCGGTCTTCGGCGCGCCCGTCGAGCTGAGCGTGTCACTGGCCATGGCGGATGACCTCCCTGCGCAGCCGGTCGGTGACGTCGGCCGCGATCGCGGCGACCTCGGGCGCGTCGATGCGCCGGGGCCGCGGCGCGTCGACCGTGGTTTCGTGGATGATCCGGCCGGGCCGGCTGGAGAGCAGCACGATCCGGTCCGCCAGCCGGGCGGCCTCGCGCACGTTGTGCGTCACGAACAGCACGGTCAGCTGGCGCTCCAGGTAGATGCGCTCCAGCTCGTCGTGCAGGATGTCCCGGGTCATCGCGTCCAGCGCGCCGAACGGCTCGTCCATCAGCAGCACGGGCGTGTCCAGCGCCAGCGTGCGGGCCAGCGCGACCCGCTGCCGCATGCCGCCGGAGAGCTGGTGCGGCCGGTGTCTGCCGAAGTCGCCCAGGTGCACGGTGCGCAGCAGCTCCGCGGCCTTGTCCCGGCGCTGCTGCCGGTTCAGCCCGCGCAGCTTGAGCGGCAGCTCCACATTCGCGCCGACGCTCAGCCAGGGGAACAGCGCCGACTCCTGGAACATCAGACCGGGCCGCGCGCCGCCGGCCACCTCGATCGAGCCGCCGGTGGGCGAGTCGAGCCCGGCGACCAGGCTGAGCAGCGTGCTCTTGCCGCAGCCGGACGCGCCGACCAGGCAGACGAACTCGCCGGGCCGGACCGTGAGATCGAGGCCGTCCAGTGCCAGGACCGCCTCACTGCCGCGACCGTAGACCTTGGTCACCCCGGAGAGCGCGACCGCGGCGGTCGCGCTCTCCTTCACGGGCACGGCCGTCACGGCTGTGCGACCTCGGGCTGTCCGGCGGCCTTCAGGGCCTCGTTCAGGTACGACAGGTCGTAGAGGCCGTTCAGGTCGACCGGCTGGGTGAGCTCCACCGCGACGGCGTGGTCCAGGCCGGTCTTGAGCGAGGACGCGATCGGGTCGTTGGTGAACTCGATCGTCTTCCAGGCCTGCGCGATCAGCTCCAGGTCCAGCGGCTTTCCGGTGATCTTGCCGATGTGGTCGGAGATCGCCTTCTGCGAGTCCGCCTCGTTGGCGTGCAGGTAGTCGTTCGCCGCCACCTGGCCCGCGACCAGCGCCTTGACCACGTCCGGGTGCGCCTTGAGGAACTTGGTGCTGACGATCAGGTTCGTGATCACGAACTTGCCGTCCGGCCACAGGTCGCGCTCGTCGACCAGGACCTTGCCGCCCTCGTTGACCAGCCGGGAGACGAACGGCTCCGGCACCCACGCGCCCTGGATCGCGCCGCTGCGGAACGTCTCCACGGTCTGCGCGTTCTCCTGCGGCACGATCGAGACGTCGCCCCCGCCCTCCTTGGTGGCGGTGAGGCCCTTCTCCTTCAGCCAGTAGCGGAACGCCACGTCCTGCGTGTTGCCCAGCTGCGGCGTGGCGATCTTCTTGCCCTTGAGGTCCTCGACGCCGTTGATGTCCGGCTTGACCACCAGCGCGACGCCGCCGGACGCGGAGCCGGAGACCACCCGGACCGCCTCGCCGTTCGACTTCGAGTGCGCGTTGACGGTCGGGTTCGGCCCGATGTAGGTGGCGTCGATCGCGTCCGAGAACAGCGCCTCCACCGCGGCCGGGCCGGCGTTGAAGGTCTTGGTCTCGAGCGTGACGTTGCTGCCGAGCTTGTCCTGGAAGATGCCCTTTTCCACGCCCACGACGGCGGAGGCGTGCGTGATGTTCGGGAAGTATCCGAGCCGCAGCGTGACCGGACCACCGTCCGCGCCGGCGGCCTCGTCGGAGCTGCCGCAGGCGGCGAGCGCGCCCACGGTGGCCGTGGCGAGTGCCACGGCGGCGGCCAGGGTTCGCAGCCGAAGAGAGCTCATCGAGATCCAATCCAGATATTGCCTACTTGTTTGATAGGAACAATCGATTCAGTGGTGCTTCCCG